>JAZQNP010000053.1:0-9979 GCA_045627405.1 Oscillospiraceae bacterium
CCAGGTATCCGACATTGCAGTTTTGCAGTGTCAGCGGTGCGCCGTTCCATTCGACATTGCCGCTGTCCTTGGAGAGCATCCCGAGGATCATGCGGATAGAGGTCGTCTTTCCTGCGCCGTTTGTGCCGAGGAGTGCGTAAACACCCGGTGCATCCATGCGGAAACTGAGGTGATCGACGACGGTCTTATCGCCGTATCGCTTGTGCAGGTCTGTTACAACAAAGCCCATTTCATTCTTACCTTTCTGTGAGTTGTCAGTCCGTTGGTGACATGGTGAACGGACAGATTCCGACGATTTTGCTTTTCCGGTTCTGTCCGCTTTTATTGTATCATATTCCGTGAAAAAAGAGAAGTCTGCGGCATCTGATTTATGCAAATCGGCAGTTTTTTGCGATGGGAACCGTGCCTTTTTGGGGATATTCTACGGTTTCCGGCAGAATCGGGCGAAAAATTGTGCAAAACGGCATTTTTGCGCAAATTGCTTGACGGAAACAGCAAAGTGTGCGATAATAAGTGTATGAGTGTAATGTACTGTTGAGTTTCGGAGACAATCCGGCAAAAACGAAAGGAACGATCAATACGATGACCCATGCAATATTGCCGATCATGCTGGCGTCCGGCGGGACGGAGGCACTTGCCGAGAAGCTGACGAACGCGCTCGGCGGACTGCCGCCGCAGCTGATTGTTTTTATCATCTCCATGATTCCGATTCTGGAACTGCGCGGCGGACTGATTGCCGCATCCCTGCTGAATATTCCGATGTGGGAGGCAATCGGCTTCTGCATTGTCGGAAATATCATTCCGATTCCGTTTATTCTGCTCTTTATCGAGAAGATTCTGGACTGGATGGAAAAATGCAAAATCGGCTTTCTACGGAAGTTTGCCCTCTGGCTCAAAGCGCGCGGCACCGGCTCGAAGGCGGAGAAGATCCGAAAGCTGGAATTCACCGGACTGATGCTGTTTGTCGGCATCCCGCTGCCCGGCACCGGTGCGTGGACGGGCAGTATGATTGCAGCACTGCTGCATGTGAAGATGAAGAAATCCGTCCCTGCAATTTTTTGCGGACTGATTCTCGCAACGATTATTATGTGCCTCATTTCCTACGGCGGCTTGCAGGCGATCATTGACTTTTTTGCGTAAATACATGATGGAAAAGCATTTTGACGTTCGTTTTTTGCGGACGTCAAAGCTTTTTGGTAGACTTTTTCCTCTGCCTGTGCTATGATGCAGACATCGAAAGGAGGTTCAGACATTGGACATTGGCGGAAAGCTCAAAGCGGCGCGGCAGAAGTCGGGCAAAACACAGGAGCAGGTCGCGGAGGCACTCGGCGTCAGCCGTCAGACGGTCTCAAACTGGGAGAACGGGCGCACCTATCCGGACATTGTGAGCGTTGTGAAAATGAGCGATCTCTATGACATCAGTCTGGACACTCTGTTAAAGGAGGAGAAGACGATGACAAAGTACACGGAATATCTCGCGGAGAGCACTGACATCGTGCGGAGCCGCACAAAGCTCAGGAAGCTGATCGAGATCAGTATCTATCTGGTGGTGTGGACGATTTGTATGCTGCTCTATCACTTTGTGTTCCACGATGCACAAAATAATCCTGCATCGGTTGACCGCTTTCAGGTGCTGACGGTTGCAATCATTCTGCCGGTTGTGACGCTGGTGCTGTCCTTTGTGATTGGTGCAGACAGCGGATGGAGCAAACATAAGCTGTGGCTGCCGGTCTTTTTCGGCACGATGTATGCGCTGATGATCTGCATCGGACTGGAACCCACCGGCATCCGCTACAAACCGGAATGGATCTTTACATGGGATACTTTGATGTTTGCCGTGATCGGCGCAGCGGTTTCGCTCATCGGCATGGGGCTCGGAATATATGCTTTGAAACGAATCAGGCACGAAAGGCAAAAGAATCATAAGAAAACCGGCATCGGAGCGCGCTTCGGTGCCGGAAACTTTGTGTGATTCGACAAATTACAAAAAGACTTCTCGCTGACGATTGTGCGTTTATACAATTTTGCTCTGAGAAAAAAGCGAAAAAAAGGATTTTTCAAGGATTTCGGAGTATAATGATATGGAATGCATGATTTCGTATAGAAAAAGGAGGTGCGCATCTTGACAGTCCGTGAGCAGACGGAGCAGTTTGAACAGATGATTCTCAGTCCGCTGGCGTGTCACGCGGCAGATGCAGTGCGCATCCGCGAGGAAGCACCCTGTCCGTACCGCACTGCATTTCAGCGCGACCGCGACCGCATTCTCCATTCCAGTTCTTTCCGGCGTCTGAAACGCAAAACGCAGGTGTTTTTGTCTCCGCGCGGGGATCATTACCGCACCCGTCTGACGCATACGCTGGAAGTGTCGCAGATCGCCCGCACAATGGCGCGCGCTTTGCGAATGAACGAAGATCTGACCGAGGCGATTGCGCTGGGGCATGATCTGGGGCATTCGCCGTTCGGCCATGCTGGGGAGACCGCGCTGAACGACATCTGCCCGTACGGATACAAGCATTATATTCAGTCAGTCCGTGTCGTACACTATATTGAAAAGGACGGCAGGGGACTGAACCTCACACAGCAGGTCAAAAACGGTATTGCCTGCCATACCAACCGCATCGCAGCAACACGCGAGGGCAATCTGGTGCGGCTTGCTGACCGCATTGCCTATATCAACCATGATATTGACGACGCCATTCGGGGCGGCATTCTGCGGGAGGATGACCTGCCCAAAGATTGCACCGCGGTTCTCGGACACTCCAAGAGTGCGCGCATTACGGCGATGATTTCTTCTGTCATTGCACACGGCGAAGCGATGCCGGACGAAATACCCGACATGATGCCGGAGATCCGCACGGCACACGATGCACTTCACGCATTTCTGTATGCCAATGTGTATTCTAATTCCGCGGCAAAATCCGAGGATTCCAAGGCGAAGGAGCTGATTCGCCGCCTTTATACATATTACCGGCAGCACCCGGAGAAAATGCCGGAAGAGTATCAGGCAATCGCGCGGGGGTTTGCGCCGGAGCGCGCTGTCTGCGATTACATTGCGGGCATGAGTGACGATTATGCGATCCGTGTGTATGAATATCTGTTTGTTCCGCGCTCGTGGGATGTCAAGTGATGCTTTGAGAATCTGAAAGGGAGGTGTGCAGATGCTGCCGCAGGATTTTATCTATTCCTTGAAGCAGGCAAATCCGATTGAATCTGTGATGGGCAGCTATGTGCAGCTCGTTCGTGCAGGCTCCCTGCTGAAATGCCAGTGTCCGTTCCACTCGGAGAAAACACCGTCCTGTGTGGTGTACAACGATACACAGAATCCGCATTTTTATTGCTTCGGCTGTCATGCGGGCGGCGATGTCATTTCGTTTATTATGCAGATTGAAGGGCTTGGCTATATGGATGCCGTGCAGATGCTTGCCGACCGCGCAGGCATGACAGTGCCGCGGCAGGAACACGACAACGGCGAGAGCGACCGGAGAATGCGCCTTCTGGAACTGAACCGTGCCGCTGCCCGGTTTTATTATGAGCAGCTCAGCGGGGAAGATAAGCGGGGACTGATTTATCTGAAAGAGCGCGCGCTGTCTCCGCAGATTATCAACAAGTATGGGCTTGGCTATGCCGACGGCAGCGGATTCGCGCTCTGCAATGCGATGAAAAAGAAAGGCTTTACGGACGAGGAGCTGCTTGCAGCCAATCTCTGCGGACAGTCGCAGCGCAGCGGAAACCTATATGACCGCTTCCGTGAGCGGGTGATCTTTCCGATCTTTGACCTGCGCGGCAGTGTAATTGCTTTCGGCGGACGCACGATCAGGAAGGACGGGGAGTCGAAATATCTGAACTCTTCGGATACGCCGGTGTTCAAAAAAGGGCGCAATCTGTTTTCAATGAATTTTGCGAAGAAGTCGCAGTCGAAAAGGCTGATTCTCGCAGAGGGCTATATGGATGTCATATCCATTCATCAGGCGGGATTTGAGAATGTTGTCGCCTCGCTCGGCACCGCGCTGACGGCGGATCAGTGCCGGCTCATGCGGCAGTATGCCGAAGAGGTTGTCATCTCCTACGACAGCGATGCCGCCGGACAGAACGCGACAGTCAAGGCGGTCAATCTGCTGCGCGCCGTCGGACTCAGACCGCGCATCCTGCACATGCACGATGCCAAGGATCCCGACGAGTTTATCAAGAAATTCGGCGCACCCGCATTCCGCGTTCTGTTGGAGGAGGCGGATGACGCGCTTGCTTTTGAACTCGAACGCTGCAAGACCGGCGTGGACACCGGTACGGAAGACGGCAAGGTGACTGCACTGCAAAAGGTCGTGAAAGTGCTGGCGGACATTGAGAATGATATGCAGCGGGATGTGTATCTCTCCAAATCCGCACATGATTACGGCGTGCAGAAGGAGATCCTTGCGGCGCAGGTGGACGCAGAGCTGCGAAAACGGCGCGGCAGCATGAAAAAACAGGCGTGGCAAACGGTGCAGAATGCGTCGCTTCTGCGCGATCCTGTCAATCCGGACGCTGCCGGACACGCGCGGGAGACTAAGGCGGAAAACTATATTTTATGTTATCTGTTCCGCAATCCCGACATGCTGGAAGCCGTTCAGGCGCAGATTCAGCCGGAGGAGTTCGTGACCGAGCTGAACCGCCGGATTTTTGCGCATCTTGCAGAGCAGCTTTCAAAGGGGAATACATATTCCATGTCACTCTTTTCGGATAGCTTTACCGCTGCCGAGATGGGACATATTGCAGGGATTGAGGCAGAGCTGGAACAGATGCAGATTGATGAGAATATCGTCAGCAGATGCGTACAGATTCTGAAACAATACAAGGCGGAGAGCAAGCCGCCCGAAGTGCTGGATGACAGCGATTTTTCGGCAAAGTTTGAAATGCTGAGAAAGAACAAAGCATGACCGACCGTACAGTTAGGAGGATGTATCGAAATGGCAGATGAAGAAAAGCGGCTGGATCAGCTCCTTGAAAAAGCGAAGGCAACCGGCAGGCTGACGATCACGGAAGTGCAGGAAGCGTCCGAAAGTCTCTCGATGGAGCCGGAGCAGATTATGGAGCGGTGCTCTGCGCTGCAAATCGAGCTGGTCGATGACGACCTTGCCGCAGAGGAACTGAGCGATCCTGCCGCTACCATTGCAAACGATGAGATTTCCAATGATGACTCTGTGAAAATCTATCTCAAAGAGATCGGCAGAGTGCCGCTGCTGACGGCGGAAGAAGAAACGGAGCTTGCACGCCGTCTCGCGGAGAATCCGCAGGATGAAGCTGCACGGACACGTCTTGCGGAGGCGAATCTGCGCCTTGTGGTCAGCATCGCAAAAAAATATGTCGGACGCGGGATGCAGTTCCTTGACCTCATTCAGGAGGGCAATATGGGTCTGCTGAAAGCGGTGGATAAATTCGACTATACCAAGGGCTTCAAGTTCTCAACCTACGCAACATGGTGGATTCGTCAGGCGATTACGCGCGCACTTGCCGATCAGGCGAGAACGATCCGCATTCCGGTGCATATGGTTGAGAGCATTACGAAAGTAAAGAAAGTGTCGAGCCAGATTCTGCATGAAACGGGACAGGAAGCGAGTCCGGAGGAGGTCGCACGCAAGCTGGAAATGCCGGTGGAGAAAGTGCTGGAAATCATGCGCATCGCACAGGATCCGGTTTCGCTGGAAACGCCGGTCGGTGAGGAGGAGGACAGCCATCTGGGCGATTTCATCCCCGATGATCAGGCACCGTCTCCGGATGAGGCGGCATCCAATGCCATGCTGAAAGAACAGCTCAACGAAGTGCTTTCCACGCTGACTGAGCGGGAAGCGAAAGTCATGCGCATGCGCTACGGTCTGGAAGACGGCAAGCAGCAGACGCTGGAAGATGTCGGCAGAGCACTCGGCGTGACCAGAGAGCGCATCCGCCAGATCGAGGCAAAGGCACTCCGCAAGCTCAAACATTACAGCCGCAGCAAAAAATTGCAGGGCTATATTGACTCGTGAAGAATGTGAGGAAAGACGGGGTTCATATGCAAATGGATGAAGAAAAGATGGCGAACATCGACCGCCAGAAAGTCGAAAAGCTGCTGGAACGCGTCAAAATGGCAGGAAAGCTCCCGCAGAATGAATTGGACACTACGTTTCTGGAACAGGATTTTACGGATGAGGAAATCAGCCTGTTTTATGAGCAGTGCAATGTACTGGATCTGGAACTTGCAGAGGACGAGCTGCTGGACGATGAAATCGAAACGCGGCTTGCAGAAGAGGAAGCACTTTCGCTTGACAGCAGTTCCTCGCCCGATGATCCGGTCAAGATTTATCTGAAAGAGATCGGCAGAGTGCCGCTTCTGACGCCGGAAGAGGAAAAGGAACTCGCCAAACGCCTTGCCGACAATCCGAACGATCAGGCGGCGAAAAACCGGCTCTCCGAGGCGAATCTGCGCCTTGTGGTCAGCATCGCAAAGAAGTATGTCGGGCGCGGGATGCAGTTCCTTGACCTCATTCAGGAGGGCAATATGGGTCTGCTGAAAGCGGTGGACAAGTTTGATTATACCAAGGGATTCAAGTTCTCGACCTACGCGACATGGTGGATCCGTCAGTCCATTACGCGTGCGATTGCCGATCAGGCAAGAACGATCCGCATTCCGGTACATATGGTGGAAACCATCACGCGGGTGAAAAAGGCGTCCAGCCAGCTTCTGCACTTAAACGGCAAGGATCCCTCCGAAGAGGAAATCGCGGATTATCTGGACATGCCGATTGAAAAGGTCCGCGAGGTGATGCGCATTGCGCAGGAGCCTGTGTCACTCGAAACACCGATCGGTGAGGAGGAGGACAGCCATCTGGGCGACTTTATTCCCGACAATCACGCGGAATCTCCGACGGATGCCGCATCGAATACCATGCTGAAAGAGCAGCTCAACGAGGTGCTTTCCACGCTGACACAGCGCGAAGCGGATGTGCTGCGCATGCGGTACGGTCTGGACAACGAGCCGCCGAAAACGCTGGAAGATGTCGGCAAAGCGTTCAATGTGACGCGTGAGCGGATCCGCCAGATCGAAGCCAAGGCACTCCGCAAGCTGCGCCATCCGAGCCGCAGCAAAAAGGTGCGCGATTATCTGGAACACTGATTTGTACTGTGTTTGTCATCATTCCGCAACCGGACTGTCACAATAATTTCACTTGACATTTTTCGCGCGATTGTGTATAATGATTGCAGTTATAAAAGAACCAATGACTTTGAAAGGAGCAATGAACAATGAAAACATGGAAACAATTCGCGGCACTGCTGCTCGCATGCATGATGGTGCTGCCGGCATTTTCCTGTACGCATTCCAATTCCAATGCGGAGGGTTCTACGGCGGACGCTTCCGGTGCGGATCCGTCTTCGCTGGCAGATGATCTCGGTGTCACAACAGACGATGACGGTCTGATCGTTGTGGAACCGACGTTTGTGGATGATGTGGTCGAGGACTCTGATCTGGCATCGGATCCGGAGAACTTTATCGTGACCACACTGCGCGGCGATGACGGCACAGCTTATGTCGCACAGACTGACATCAACGGCACGACCGTGACTGACCAAGAGGGAGCAGCCGTGACCGAGGTCTACACCGGCACAACGCTTGCAACAACCTATGTGACTGAATCAGGCAGCACCTATACGCCGGCATATAAGAATTTCCAGGCGTTCTGGCTGGATATGTCACAGAAAGCGGACTTTGTGTTCGACGGCGAGCTGCTGGTGCTGGAAATGGAGATCTCCGAGGACGCTGTGGACGGCGTATATCCGGTGCAGTTCTACTATGCCGATGTCGCAAACTGGGATGCGAAGACGCTGAGCGACGTCACCATGAATGCGGGTTATATCTGTGTGAACTGCGATGAGCCGGAAGTGGATCAGCCGACCGGCAGCGGTCTGACGATCAATCCGGGCGTTGTCTCCGGATCGCAGGGCGATACGGTGAAGCTGTCGATCAATATTGCCAATAACCCCGGCTTTGTCGGATTCCGTCTGCGCCTGCGCTATGACAGCAACGCGTTTAAGATTGTGGATCAGTATGTTGGCGAAGCATTGGAGCCGTATGCAGGTGTGAGCGGCAAGGACGATATTGAGTAATCTGAACAGGATACAGCACAGACCGTGTGTCTCCGAAAGGAGATGCACGGTTTTGCATGTTCGGGTGTTTTGTGAAAATTGCTAAATATCGGAAGAAAGCGATGTAAAATTTCTGCATCTGATTTCAGAATGGTGCTTGCAAAATGCGCGAATCTATGGTATAATAGTAACGCACTTCGCACGGTCGGCAAAGCCGCGCGGTTCAGCACGGATGATTTTTTTCGGTGCTGTGCGGTATTCTTCCTTTGCCGTCCGGAGGTCAAAACCAAAATTTTTTATATTGCAGGAGGAATCCAAAAATGGGCGTTGTATCTATGAAACAGCTCCTCGAAGCCGGCGTACACTTCGGTCATCAGACCAGACGCTGGAACCCGAAAATGGCTCCGTACATCTTCACGGAGCGCAATGGTATTTATATCATTGACTTGCAGAAGACAGTCCGCAAGCTCGAAGAGGCGTATAATTTCGTGCGCGATCTTTCCGCAGAGGGCAAGTCTGTGCTGTTCGTCGGCACAAAGAAGCAGGCAGCAGATTCGATCCGTGAGGAAGCTGTCCGCTCCGGTTCTTACTATGTCAATGCGCGCTGGCTCGGCGGCATGATGACCAATTACAGAACGATTCAGCAGAGAATCAAGCGTCTGGAACAGCTCCATGCAATGGAGGCGGACGGCACATTCAATCTGCTCCCGAAGAAGGAAGTCGCAAAGCTCACGCTCGAAACCGAGAAGCTCGAAAAGTTCCTCGGCGGTATCAAGGAGATGAAAGAGCTGCCGGGCGCACTCTTCATTGTTGATCCGCGTAAGGAGAAGATCGCTGTTGCAGAAGCAAAGAGACTCTGCATCCCGATCGTCGCAATCGTCGATACCAACTGCGATCCGGATGATGTGGACTATGTCATTCCGGGCAACGATGACGCAATCCGTGCGGTCAAGCTGATTGCCGGCACGATTGCAAACGCTGTCATTGAGGGCAGACAGGGCGCAGACGCACAGGCTGCTGAGGAAGCACAGGCTGCCGAGGAAGCTGCTGCCGAATAACTGAATATTCCAATACGATTACGGAGGATAAAAACATGGCTAATTTTACTGCAAAAGACGTCAATGATCTCCGCAAGTCCACCGGTGTCGGTCTGATGGACTGCAAGAAGGCTCTGACCGAGGCGGACGGCGATGTGGAAAAGGCAATCGTGATCCTGCGCGAAAAGGGTCTTGCAAACCAGGCGAAAAAGGCTGACAGAGTTGCGGCTGAGGGTGCTGTAATCGCAGTGACCAACGCTGACAATACTGTCGGTGCGATCGTTGAGGTCAACTCTGAGACGGACTTTGTTGCACAGAATGAAGAGTTTGTCGCATTCTGCGAGGGTCTGGCACAGACTGTTCTGGATGCAGCTCCGGCTGATCTGGATGCACTGAAAGCGACCAAGTTCAGCGGCAAGGATATGACCGTTGAGGAGGCGTTGCAGGAGATTTTCCTGAAATTCCGCGAGAATTTGCAGATCCGCCGCTTTGCACGCGTTGAGGGCGTTGTCAAGGAGTATGTCCACTTCAACAAGAAAGAGGGCGTTCTGGTCGCTGCGGAGACCGATGCGGGCGCAACTGCCGAGGTTCTCGACTGCCTCAATGATGTTGCGTTGCAGGCTGATGCAATGAAAGCAACCTACCTCACCAAGGAGGAGGTTCCGGCAGAGGTCATCGAGCAGGAGAAGCAGATCGTCATGGCACAGATGGCAGACGATCCGAAGATGGCAAGCAAGCCGGAGGCTGTCCGCGCAAAGATTGCAGAGGGCAAGCTCGGCGTGTACTACAAGGACAAGTCGGATCGTAGCCACGTCGATCTGTGAGCCAAGGAGGAGTGACCAGCACAG
>JAZQNP010000054.1:0-3454 GCA_045627405.1 Oscillospiraceae bacterium
TTTATATAGGGGAGTCTGAGGGGATCGCTATCCCCTCAGCGGGAGTTTGAGGGCGGAGCCCTCAAAACATCTCTCAATGATGCCGCCAAATTCTGATTTTTCACAGCAGTATCAGGGCAGATATTGGCTGAAAAATGCATCAATCTGCGCCATAAGTTCGGCATTCGGCTCATTGACAAGCACCTGATCCGTCTTGGCGATTTCCTCAGCGTAGACATCGTCCGGCACGCCGTCGGGATACTGTGCTTTGACTTCATTATAATGCTCCTTGAAATCGTCGGAATACGCATTTGCGGCATCGCTGTACAGCAAATCGCTGTGTCCGGCATACGCGCCGCTGACTGTGATATATTCAGCAATGGGATTGGTCAGCGCGCTGCGATAAGAGAGAATGCTGCAAGTGTCATAGGGAACGACCGCATCATCATCACCGTGAATCAGCAGGATCGGTGTCTGACTTCCGTTGATCGCATCGACGGCATTGCGGGAGGCATCCTTGCCGAATATCAGCTCCTGATAGCTCCGCGCAGCGAAATGAAAAACCGGCGCAAAGGTCGAACCGAGCGCATCTGCCGCGCCCTTGTCCAGCATGTCCATCGGGTATGCGTAGCCGGAGATGCTCGCAGAAGCGGTGATGTCATGCGGATAGTCCAGAATCGCTGCCGCAGCAAACCCGCCCCAGCTGTGTCCCATGACAAAACAAGGCATGTCCGCAAGCCGCGCATCCTGTTCTGCAAAGGAAAGTGCCAGATCGAGGTCGATGACCGACTGCACGAGTCCGCGTGTGCCGCTGCCCTCGCTGCTGCCGGAGCCTGTTGCGTCATAGGTAAACACGCACCATCCCGCATCCACAAACCAGAGCAGTTGATTGAGATAGCTTTCATGCCCGGTGCCGATGCCGTGTGCAAAAACAATCAGCCCCTTATCGTTGCCGCTGCCGTAGATATATCCTTGCAGCGTGTTCTTTCCGGACGTAAACTGCACATTTTCGCGGTCGTAGCGATCTGCATAGTCCTCATAGCGGTAGTATGCGCTGAGGCGGCGGTCGGTATAATCTCCTCTGCCGAAATTCTTTCGCATCAGCAGGACGGTCGGAATGCTGATACCTGCGATCAGCAGCAAAAGAATCAGTGCGATGATGATCGGGATCCGGCGGCGTTTTGTTTTTTGATCTTTCATATTTCAAGCCTTTCGGGCTGTATAAAACCCGCGTGAGCTGCTCCGCCCACGCGGGTTTTGCGTCTGTCAGAAGGCGTTGCTGCCGTTCTGATTTGCAGATGTGAGCGACTGCGGCGAAAATTCATCCGCAGGAAACGAGAGCCGGTTGAAGATCTCACACGGCGAATCGGTTTCCGCGGCGCAGGCTTTCTCCGGAACCGTATACGGCTCTGCAACGACATTCATCGTCACAGGGCGTGTCAGCTCGACAACCGAGAAGATGCCGAGTGTCAGCATGACGGCTCTGCGCACATTCTGCACACCGCCTGCGTCACTGCCGGGCGCAGCACCGCACAGCGTGACGATTCTGGTTTCGAGTGCAATCGGATCGACGCACTGGCAGCTGGCAGTCGGCAGATTGACCAGCTCACAGCAGCTGTTGGTCTCTCCGACGGAATTGCCGTTGCTGTAAAAGGTTTTGGTGTTGGACTCGCTGCCGTACAAGATGACGCTCTTGGAGGCGGTTGCCGTACCTTGCAGCACAGTCGGCGCATCGCAGCCGCGCTCATAGGCAAGCAGCTCGACGCCGAAGGTATAGGTCAGATCGACCGAATAGTAGCCGCGGTTAAACGCGATCGGCTCGACGGTCATGCAGATGTTGTCGATGGTGCAGCAGCGGGTCTTGACGGCAGTGAACTGCGCAGGCAGTTCGCCCGATGCAAGCTGCACTTCAAGATTGGTAATGCAGTCCTTATCGGAGCAGCTGTCAAACACACGGTCGGCTTTCACCGGCACAATGATGCTGTCTTCATTCATATGGATTCCTCCCGTAGCAGATTGGATCAGAAATATGATCCTCACTGCATTGTATTCAGGCGGGAAGAAATATGTGCGGGGAAATGCCTTATGTATTTTTATCGACGGTATGGAATTCTTTGAGATTGCCGATTTTCTCGTTGCGCTCTGCGAGGACCTCCTCGACCTCCGCCCAGTCCAGTCCCTGATTTGCCGCCAGCACCATCACATGATAGAGCAGATCGTTGATCTCGTTTTTCAGTTCCTCGTTATCGCCGTTTTTCGCGGCAATGACGGTTTCGGTTGCTTCCTCTCCGACCTTCTTGCAGATTTTGTCCACGCCCTTGTCGAAGAGATATGCGGTATAGGATTTTTCCTGTGCGGTGCCTGCTTCATAGGCAGCCTTGCGCTTTTTGATGACCTCGAAAATTTCCTGATAGACAGTCATGCCTGTTTTTCCTCCTCATCGTCCCGATAGATTTCGTTAAAAAAGCAGCTATACGCGCCGGTATGGCATGCGCTGCCGGTCTGCCTGACATTGACAAGCAGGGTATCGTTATCGCAGTCTGCATAGATTGAGATGACCTTTTGCAGATGTCCGGATGTCGCGCCCTTGTTCCAGTATTCCTGCCGCGAGCGGCTCCAAAACCAGGTATATCCTGTTTCGAGGGTGCGTCTGAGGCTTTCCTCGTTCATATAGGCGAGCATCAGCACGGTTTTGGTATCCGCCTCAAAGCAGATCGCCGGGATCAGGTCTGCCTTTTCAAAGTAGCATCCGAGGTTGTTGAGATCGACTTTTATCATTGTGTGCCTCCGATTTGCTGAATTCTGTACCCATTATAGCACATGTCGGAGAAAAATGCAAGAAAAATCCCGCATACCGGTTTGGGTATGCGGGAAAGGCGTTTGTGCGATTCTTGCATTACTGTTCAATTTGCACCCATACCGCAGGGCGGACAGCAACTGTGCTCAGCGAAATCTCTGTACTGCCGCCGAAAACAGACAGGAGAGGCTTTGAATTTCTTCCGGCTGCCAATCTTGCGGTGGTGTTTGATGTGCTGAGTGTCCGGATCCACCAAAAGCAATAACCATCTTCTCCGAACACATCTTTGCCGAGTAGTGCTGATGACGGCTCACAGAGTACATTGTCAACTGTAAAATACAACTCCAATTCATCTGCCGACAAACAGAAGAATGTGTCTTCGGTAGTGTTGCCGCCTTCAACAGTATGCGACACCATGCCGCTATATCCTTCTTTATCGACATACACATCCGGATTCTCATTCGTCACAGTCAGAATTCTTGCGCGGTCTTCCTCGGAAAAGCTGTTGTAGAAATCGCCGTTCAGCCATGCGCGGAGCGAGCAGGTCTCCCATGTCACATCCGCAAGCTCGTCGTTGTAGGGGCGGCAGTCGATGCCGTACTCGGTAATCAGCAGTGCGCGTCCGTCCTGAATATCCAGCACGCGCCATTCGTAGTCGCCAAACAGCACATGCTGTCC
>JAZQNP010000055.1:0-13222 GCA_045627405.1 Oscillospiraceae bacterium
GCTGCCTGCATCAGCGGCGGCATACCGTGCTGTGCATGGCCAAAGAAATCGCCCGGTCCGCGCAGACGAAGATCCTCCTCCGCGATGGAAAAGCCGTTTGCAGTGCGGCTCATGATTTTCAGGCGTTCACGGGAATCCTCACGGCGGCTGTCTGTCACCAGAATGCAGTAGCTCTGCTTCTGCCCGCGGCCGACCCGCCCGCGCAGCTGATGGAGCTGTGCCAGACCGAAACGGTCCGCATTCTCAATCAGAATCATCGTGGCATTCGGCACATCGACACCGACTTCCACAACGGTCGTGCAGACAAGCAGATCAATCTCATGCGCTTTCATCGCCGCCATCACGGCTTCTTTATCCTGCGGCTTCATTTTTCCGTGCAGTAATCCGACACGGTATGCAGAAAATGCACCTGCCTGCACGGTCTCGGCATAGGTCTCCGCTGCCTGAATGTTCTCAGCCTGATCGGATTCCTCGATCATAGCGCAAACCAGATATGCCTGTTCTCCGCTGTCAAGATGCTCCCGAATAAATCCGTAAGCACGTTCCCGATACCCGCCCGTGACCGCAAAGGTCTGAATCGGAAGCCTGCCACTTGGCATCTCATCCAGCACGGTAATATCCAGATCGCCGTAGATAATCAATGCCAGTGTGCGCGGAATCGGGGTTGCAGACATGACCAGCTTATGCGGATAACCGCCTTTCTCTGCAAGTGCGGCGCGCTGTGCAACGCCAAAGCGATGCTGCTCGTCTGTAATCACAAGACCGAGATTTGCAAACTCTGTGTCCTTTTGAATGACCGCATGGGTGCCGATGATGACCTGCGCGGTGCCGTCGGCAATTTTTGCCTTGACTGCACGCTTTTCCTTTGCTTTCATCGAACCGGTCAGCAGCACTGTCTCCAATCCGACCGGCGCAAGAAACGCGGTCATCGTCTGCAAATGCTGCTGTGCCAGAATCTCCGTCGGTGCCATCAGTACCGTTTGCAGACCGTTTTTCGCGGCAAATGCCGCTGCCGCTGCCGCAACAACCGTTTTTCCGCTGCCGACATCCCCTTGCAGCAGCCGGTTCATCGGTTTTCGCAGACAAAGATCGTTACAAATCGCATCAATCGCCTTTTGCTGCGCATTCGTCAGCGGAAAAGGCAGTGCCGCATAGAAATCGGAGAGGTCCGTGTCCTTTCGCATGGATGCAGCAGTCTGTGCCGTGCTTCTGTGGCGCAGCATCAGGGTTCCGAGCTGAAATTGCAGCAGCTCCTCAAACGCAAGACGGTGCCTCGCCGCATCCAGCTCCTCTGCGGAATCCGGACGGTGAATCCCGTGCAGGGCGGCGTTCATCGAAATCAGATGATGCGCTGCCATCAGCTCCGGCGGCATTGTCTCCATCGGTTCAGAATCGAGAAAGGACAGTGCCTTCTGCACATTCGTTCGGATCATCGCACTGGTCAGCCCCGTTGTCTGGGGATAAACCGGCTGCAACAGCATTGCATTTTTGACATTCTGTACCTGCGGTGCCTGCATTTCTCTGCGAAGATAACCTCCGGTGAATTTGCCGTATACATAATATTCTTCCCCGGCTTTCATCGCCTGATAGGTATACGGCGTGTTGTAAAAAACAAGCAAAAAGTCCGTATCTCCGTCTGAAACCACAACGCGGAATATCGAAAAGCCCTTGCGCACATAAGATGCAGGCAGCTTCTGCAACACCGTACACCGCACCGCGCACGGTACACCGTTTTCGGTATCCGCAGCCTTCACGGGAGCTGAGTAATCAATATAGGTGCGCGGGAAATGAAACAACAGATCATACGGCGTGCAGATGCCCATTTTCTGATAGATCTTTGCACGTTTTTCCCCGACGCCGGGAAGCGTTTCGATGGACTGATAGAGCTGATTCATATGGTTCTGCACCGCTTTCTGTTATGCTTTTTCACCTAAACAATAGTATAACAAGTATAACACAGTTCGATTTGCTTGTCAAGAATTTCCGTTTCACGAAAAAATGCGGGAAGGCTTGACTTTTTCCGGAAATTATGGTAGACTAATCCTGATAAGAGGGAGTAGCCGGCAACTTCTGCACTTCTGCTGCACCAGTTGTCTTTCGCGTCGTCATACCCGACCCGGTTTCCGGATCCGCACGAAAATCAAACGGCAAGACTTTTATCGCAACGGAATCTCCACTCTGCTGCGATAAGAGTCTTTTTCTTTGCGCTCTGATTGCAGACATCACTTGAAAGGAAGAATACAATGGAAGTTTTGTATCAAAATCTGTTGGAGCTGGACTGGAAGATGATCGTCATGTGGGCGATCGGCGGCATTCTGATCTGGCTTGCCATCAAAAAAGACATGGAGCCGACGCTTCTGCTGCCGATGGGCTTCGGCGCGATTCTTGTCAATCTGCCGCTCTCGGGTGCCGTCACGCAGGGCAGCGAAGAAGGTGCGCTGAGCATTCTCTATCAAGCCGGAATCGCAAATGAACTGTTCCCGCTGATTTTATTCATCGGCATCGGTGCGATGATCGACTTTGGCCCGCTTCTTTCCAATCCCCTGCTGATGCTCTTTGGTGCTGCGGCGCAGTTCGGCATCTTCTTCACACTTTGTACTGCGTCCATCTTCTTTGACATCAAGGATGCCGCATCCATCGCCATCATCGGTGCTGCGGACGGCCCGACATCCATCGTTGTCGGACAGAAGCTCGGCTCGGGGTATCTCGGTGCCATCATGGTCGCGGCGTATTCCTATATGGCATTAGTTCCGATCATTCAGCCGCCGATTATCCGTCTGCTCACGACGAAAAAAGAACGCTGCATCCGGATGGAGTACACACAAAAGCCGGTGTCCAAGACGACACGCATTCTGTTTCCGATCTGCATCACCGTGATCGCCGGACTGATCGCACCGGCATCTGTCTCGCTGGTCGGCTTTCTGATGTTCGGCAATCTGATCCGCGAATGCGGCGTGCTGGACAGTCTCTCCGAAACCGCACAGAAGGTTCTGGCAAACCTCGTCACCATCTTCCTCGGCATCACGATTGCATGCCAGATGCAGGCGGAGCAGTTCCTGCAACTGAAAACCCTGCTCATCCTCGGACTGGGACTGTTTGCATTCGTCTTTGATACTGCCGGCGGTGTCATCTTCGCAAAAATCCTCAATCTGTTCCTCAAAAAGAAGATCAATCCGATGATCGGAGCAGCCGGAATCTCCGCATTCCCGATGTCCGGCAGAGTCGTGCATAAAATGGCACTGAAAGAAGACCCCACAAACTTCCTGCTGATGCAGGCGACCGGCGTCAATGTATCCGGTCAGATTGCTTCTGTCATTGCCGGCGGTCTGATTCTGAACTTCTTTATGAACATGGCGTAACCCGAAAGGAGAAGTGCAATGTTTGAACCGATGAATTTTGTGGATAATCTGCGCTATATGGGACTTGGTATGCTCGGAATTTTCATCGTGATCGGCGTGATTGCCGTTCTGACGATCATTCTCAATGCTGTCACATCAACAAAAAAGGATGAGGAAGACCATGACGGAAAAGCGTAATCCGGATCCGGCTGCCGAAGAAACAGACAAGCTGCCTGTGCAGCCTGTGCTGCCTGAGATGCCTGTGCCGCAAACGGATATTCCGGAAGAGGGGTTTATCCCGTTCAGTCAGGAATTCGGTGCGCAAAAGCAGAAAAGAAAGCGCGTTCTGCTGCTTCTCCTGCTGGGATTGGCGGTTTTGCTCGGCTTGTTCCTGCTGCTCAGCAGAACATGCAGTTATTATCAGAGAATCATGCGTCATTTGCAGTTTGATTACCGGACCGGTGAGACAATCAACGAAGAGCTGTCGGCGGAACTCGGTGCCTGCGCGAATGCCGCAGCGGCAGAGATTTCCGGCAAAGACATTCATTTGCAGGCAAATGTTTATGTCTTTAATTCGCAGAGCGATATTTCGCTGAATGCCGATCGCTATGATTACACGCGCAGTGCCGCGGGAGATGCAGAGCTGCGCGTCCGAAACGCAGCCAGCGGCTCTCTCTTTTATAAAAAAGCGCGCTTTCAGGCAGACGCCGACAGAAATGTATGGGAAATCTCCGGCGGAAAGAGAGAACCTTCCGACGATCCGGAAGCTGCACTCTTATATGATTATCTGTTCACCGCAGCGGAAACCGACAGGGTGTCTGCGGTTTGCTACGATTCCTATTACACCACTGTCGGGACTGAGCGGTATGTCTGTGAAATCTGGCTTATGACAGTGCCGCTGAACGGGCAGGATACGTTTTTCACGCTGTACCGTTATTACCAGGACAACACACTCCGTGCCGTCCGCTGTCTGACAAGCAATTCCGATCTCATGTTTGTATATGACATCACAGAATATACGCTGCAATAAAACAAACCACCGCACACAGGCTTTGATCCATGTGTGCGGTGCTTTTTTCAGCTCAGATTGCTGTAAGCCGGCGCATTCGGGTTTCCGGTCAGTTCGCGCCAGTTACATGCAAGACCGGATGTTGTATTGGCATAATACCGAAGAATATACTGTGCATCCATCACGGTTACGACGCCGCTGCCGTCCACGTCTGCAATGCCCATCTGCGCATCGTCCAGTTCAGGCGTAAGCTGACTGAGAAGCGCGGCAGCCGCCTTCAAAGCAGCCAGTGCATCCAGCGAATTCACCGAGCCGTTGCGGTCAACGTCACCAAACAGCGTATCCGCGCTTCTGTCAAGATACTGCTCAATCAGCGCGCGGTCATCCTCCGGCAGCGTCGCGGCAGCCGTATCCGTCAGGCTGTCCAGCACAGCATTGAAATTCGATGAGGAAAGGGCTTCTCCCGGATATGCCGCATCCAGCACCAGCGCACCGATCAGTGCGTGGCCGAGTGCAGTCGGATGCACGTCCTTTTCCAGTGTGCGGACATAGATCCAGCCTGTTCCGTTAAAGGCAGTATATACATCTGCATAGGTCACTGTTTCCAGTGCGGCAATCGTGCGATTGATGCGTCTGACCTGACCGTTGACATAATTCATCAGATAGGTATATTCTGACGAGTAATCCTTTCCGTTGTAAACAGTGCTTTCCATTTCCAGCGGATTGTAGATCGACTGCATCACAATCTTTGCATCGGCATTTAAAGAACGAAGATTGGTTTCAATCTGCGCAAGGTTTGCCTGTGCAGTTTCACGCGGCGCAGTCAGCTCGCCGGTCAAATTGGAAATATGCGAATCAATCATGCCTTCCTGTGAAAGCCGCATCAGCGTTTCCGTCAGGCTCTCACCGTCCTTTTGCAGAGACTGAAAATACGCGAGTGCGGGTTTGAGCATATCATTGCCGCCGATGCTGATGCAGATGAGATCGGCACTTGCAATCGCGTCCTGATTTGCAGAATTTGCAATCACCGCGAGCAGATCGGTTGTCGTATCGCCCGGTACTGCAAGATTGGTGACTGTTCCGTTCAGGCAGTCGCCTAAGTAGTCGTAGTATCCGCGCTCCCCTTCCTGCAAGGCATACCCCGATGAAATACTGTCACCGAGAATCAGGATATTTGTGCTGTTTGTTTCTGCAGAGGCGGCAGGCGCAGCAGAGATCACCGCTGTCAGCAGCAGTGCGGATGCTGTCAGCAGGGAAGAAAGCCGTTTATTCATGAATTTCATGTCATTGCTCCTTTTTTGATATGTTTCATCTGAAAATGATGCGGATGCCGGGATGCATCGGCTCTTATTGTATCAGATTTTTCTCGTTTTGTCAATGCCAGATCGGCAGATCGGAAAAATATACAAAGCAGCCGGAACCTCCTCCATAGAAATCCCGACTGCTTATTTTACTTTAATTCCTCGATGCGGGCTGCAAGGACATCGCACAGATGTGCAAGCGTTGCTTCCTCGAAAATATCGTCAAACCCGCACTCTGCCAAGCCGCTGACAATCTGATAATCGCCGGCAGCACTCGACAGACTGCTGATACGCGTGTATTTCTCAGCCGCAGAATCCATATCTTCCTGCATCAGCGCGTAAACCTGCAATGCAGCCAGTGCCGACACGCCGTAGCTGATATAGTATCCCGGCTGCTCATACAAGTGCGTGATCTGATACAGCTCGATGCCGAGATCACAGGTATTATGAATGGAGTTGAACAGTGTGCAGACCTCCGTTGCCGAGTAATCGTCTAAGTTTTGCATGACCTCGTACTCAAACTCTCCGACGGCAAATCCGGAGATGACGGCATCCATGATGTTATACAGCGCGAGCAGTTCCACATATTCCGCATCGTCACCGTAAATCTCACCGTAGAATGAGGTAAACAGCATCTCCATGCTCTGCGACTGGACTTCTGCCAGATCAATACAGTTCTGAATGAGATACACCGGTGTGGTGTCGCGCCAGTCAGAGTGGAAATGGCCGAACTCATGCACCACAGTCGTCAGATCATAGTAATCGCCGGCAAGATAAGTGTACATCAGCGCGGTCTGTTCGCCGGGAAGTGCGACCGTATAGGAGCCGTCGTAACAGTCATCCCCGCTCACAGCGCGGTACTGCTGCTCACTGAACAGCTTTTCGACGGATTCTGCGATTTCCGGCGACAGTCTCGGCGCAAATTCCTGCAAAGTCGCATACGGATCCTCAACGGACAGTCCGCCCGTCTGTATTTGCCGGAACCGGGAATCGGCTGTCAGATAATCATAAAGCTCTGTATAGATCGGAACAAGATGCTCTGCAAGATACTGATAATCCGACGAAGACTCCTCAACAGAATAATCCCGCGAATAATAATTGTACAGGTATTCCGATGTGTCGTAAGAGGCAAGTGTGTCCAGATAGAGCTGTGCGCAGGTGTAATTGGTTTCAGAGGGGTTATCCGGATCCACATCGTCGCTGTATGCCGTGCTGTAATAATCGTCCAGCAATTCGCCGCTGGATGATGCGCTGCTGCGGGCATAGGAAATCACACGGTTCAATGTATTGGCGACATAATATTCCAGCCAGCTCTCATCAATATACGGCGCGAACTGATCGGCATAAACCGACTTCTGATAGGCATTGCAAAATGCCCATGTGAGAATCTCATCAGCCACACAGAAATCCTCATACGTCCGGTCACTGAGCTTTGCAAGGGATTCGTCATTCCAGTTTGCATAGTAATCCATATCGGCACGGACATAAACTGCATAGGCTTCGTCCTCTGCCTGCAAAAGCTCTGCAATCGCGCGATCCACCTCTTCCTCTGCATCGGACTGCATCACCGTCTTCTGCAAAGCCTGCGCCTTCTCTTTGATCGCTTCAATATCATACCGGCGGTCTGAAAAGTCCGTTTCCGCCGCGCTGCTCTCCCCGCCGGTCAAGTCGGACAAGGAGCAGCCGGTACAGCAAACAGACATCAGCAGCGCGGCTGCAATCGCCCGATATTTGTATGATTTCATAAGCCAAATCCTTTCCCGTTTGTATTTGAGCAAACAGCACCGCAGAAAAGACCGGATCTGAATTCTGCGGTGCAATCGCTTTGACTGTATTTTTATTTCTCTCTCAGGCGGACCGAAAATGCGGTAATAATGGTACACGCCAGATGGTACATCAGCAAAAACGCACCGGATATTTCCGAATAAGAACCCATCAGAATGAAGACCAGAACATAGAGTAATCCGATGCAGGCTGTGACCGTCTGCAAGATCAGACCCAGCGTTGCTGCCGAACGGATCCGCTTCGCTCCGACAATTGTCTGGATAAAGCCCGGCAGTCTGCCGGCACAGATCATCGACGGCTTTGCCGTCTGAACCGGTTTGGTTTCCGCTTCATAATCCGCTTCCAGCCGCGCAGGCATGACTTTCAGCAGATCCTCCGGAAAACCGAACATCTTTGCCACGCTGCGCTGAGAAAGCAGGGCGTCATTGCTGCGCACCAGCAAAAACAGATTCTCTCTTTCCAGTTCTTCCAGCCAGCGGCAAATCGTTTTGTTCGCTTCCAGATGCACAACATACATCGCGGAAACGGTTCCGGATACCGACAGATACAGTGCTTCATTGCCGCCTGCAACCAGCTCCTCTTCCTTCGCACTGACCGGCAGTCCCTCAATATTATGCTCGATCATCATTTCTCTTGTGCCGAGCAGAATGCGCTTATTGTGAATCCATCCGCTGATGCCTCTGCCCTCATCATAGGCATAATCCTCAACCGGAAGAATCAGCCGGTCTTCTGCCAGAATCGCACCGGTAAACAGGTCTTTCAGAATGCTCCCCGCATGCTGTGTCAGGCTCGCGGAATATTGCAGTGCCTCCTCGATCCGGCTCTCACCGACCATCTGAATGGATTCCAGCTTGGTGGTGCCTTTGGGGAAGAGGGTTCGCGCATCCACCATCACACAGTTGACATCGTAAAAATCATCGACGCTCTGAAACCCGAGCAGCATCCCGCTGTTTTTGACATATGCCTTTGTGCCGCTCGCCATCGGCAGATTGGCAATCAGTGTAATCGCCGTGCATGCACATGCGGAAAAGCACAGCGCGAAAATAGAAACACCGTAGCATATCGCACTCTCGACTTCCTCAGAATGAATCGAAGACATCATCACGGAAAACGCAGCAGAAAGCACAAAAACCAGCGGAACAACCGTCCGGCAGAACTTATCCCCGATGTCTGTCGAGAACGTATATTTGAGGAAATCGCCCGGCTGCTCGACACGTTGCATGGTCGCAAGAATCGGGAAATCACCGAGCGTACCGCGCGCAAGATTCTCCGCACGCTTTTCATCCTCCACATACCGGATCGCATACTTTTCGTTGCCGTCCGAAAAGAGCTGAAAATTCCGGAGAGCTCTTGCGACAATCATATTTTTCGAGATCGCATTGATCAGCAGCGAAAACAGTCCGACGCCGATATGCACAGAGACCAATCCGCTTTTCAGCATCTCCGGACTCGGAAGAACAAGGATTGCCGAGAGCAATGCCGACAGCATGGTCACAGATGCCAGAGAATCGCTGTCTGCACGCAGATACATCAGTTTCATATACCCGTTTTTCAGCACGTCAAATGAAAACGGAATTGCAAAAAGTCCAAGCAGAATCATAAAGATCAGATAACTGACCGGAGACTCCGCCGACGACAGATAATGCGGCATCGGAAAGCCCGGAAGCCAGTCCAGATAGGTAATCAAGCCGCAAATGACTGTCAAAACCGCAAGCACAACCGCCCGCTTCATCAGCGTATTTTTCAATTCCAGCAGATCACGGTGCAAAGCCGCTCTGGTTTCCGGCTTGCTGTAATCCTTTTCCTTCACGCTCGTTTTCGGCTGCACCGCGTGTGTATGCTCTGCACGCACACGGATCAAATCGCCGTCTGACTCCTTTTTTTCGGGAACGGTTCTTTTCCTCGCTTGCAGCCGTGTCGGAATCCGCTCCATCTCATCGGCATCGCGGTCTTTTTTCCGCTTTTTCAGCTTGGATGCGGGCAGCGACAGCGGAGATTCCACCGGCGTTTCTTTTTGATACGGTATGGCATCTGCCGCACGGCGGCGTTTGCGAATCTCCTTTGCGCGCGTCGAATCGCTCATCCGCCGGATTTTCGGGCTGTACTGTCCGTCCGATTCTCCTTCGTCCCGCATGACGGCATGATCGTATGCCTGCGAGGTGGTACCCGTCCAGCGCGAACGCGATGCCGGTTCAATATTCGCAATCGAATTCAGGAAAGACACCTGCGGCTTCTGAATATCCGCCGGTGTGACCGTCTGCTCCGGATCGGGCTTGCGCAGCGGCGCATCCTTTTTCTTTTTCCTGATCGGATTGCCGTACGGGTCGGTTTTCAGCGGTCTGCCGTGCTTTCCGGTCATCGACTGCTGCTTTTTTTCTGCTGTCTTCGGTTTCGCCTCTGCGTTTTCTGCATATTCCTTTGGGTCTTTTGTGAGAAGATTCTCTTTTTCCGCAGCAGCTTCCTCTTCCGGCTTCTCATCCGCACTGTGTTCCGCAGCGGCATTTTCTTCTTCTTTTCGCTCCGATTGGTTCAGAGCATCGGTTTTTTCATCTCCGAAAGAGCCGTCCTGCACCGTTTCGCGTGTTTCCGGCTCAATCTGCTCTGCTGTCTGCACGGTTTCTGTGTTTTCACTGTCCGTTTGCAGATCGAGCGGTTCTTTATCTCCCAACGACATTGTCGCATTTTCCTTTCTTACTTTCCAATACAAGCTGTATGAGTTGTCCCCGTGCGCTGACGCACTGCCTCATACATCAATATTCCGGCTGCGACAGAAGCATTCAGCGAATTCACCTTGCCAAACATCGGCAAAGAGAGAATGCCGTCGCACTGCGCCCGAACCGGCGCACTCAAACCAAACCCCTCGGAGCCGATCACCAGACCGACTGCGCCGGTCAGATCGGTTTCCACCGCAGGGCTTCCGTCCATGTCCGCTCCGAAAAACCAGATGCCACGCTTTTTTAATGCGATCATCTCCGTCGCAAGATTGCTCACGCGGGCAACCGGAATCCAGCTTGCCGCTCCCGCAGACGTCTTAAATACCGTCTGGGTCAGAGAGGCACTTCTGCGCTTTGGCAGAATCACGCCGTCTGCTCCGGCAGCCTCAGCGGTTCTGAGAATCGCGCCGAGATTATGCGGATCCTCAATGCCGTCGCAGAGAATGAGAAACGGCTGCGTCTGCTTTATTTCGCTGACTGCAAGAAGATCGGAAACACTGACATAAGCAGCACACGCGCCCTCTGCGCATACACCCTGATGATTGGCATTTCCTGTCAACTGATCGAGCTTGCGGCTGTCTGTCTGCTTGACGACAACACCCCGCTTTTTCGCTTCGGCACAGATCGCACCGAGGCTTCCGGTCATGGATGTCACAAAAATATGGTCAATCGGAGTATCCGACTTTATCGCTTCCAGAACGGCATTTCTGCCATATATGAGCTGGGAATGCTGCGTTTCCATACAGCATATTCCTCCCTTATCCATAATGATTCATTTTATTATACCATATCTGCGCAAAAAAGGCAAGAAAAAAGCAACCGCGTTTTTTTCAGCCGATTTGGTAATTATGAACAGACGGCAGATTCAGCAGACGGCTCCGTTCTCATCCGGCAGACGGTATTGCAAAAACACATCTATCTGCCTGTCTCCGACTGTGACGCCGCTGATGAGCATCGGCAGCATTTCCGCATTTGCCGCAATCCCCTGCTTTTTTGCTTCTGAGAGAATCTCATGCAGCAGATCAGCCATCAGCAAAGAAGCATTGCGACAGTCCGATCCGCGCTTTCTGCCGCCGCAGATTAAACGGATGTCGGAATGCTCTGCCGTAAAGTGCATTTTCTCTCCGCAGCAGCCGCAAACCACCTTGTCTGAAAGAAAGTGTGCCTTTTTCCGACTGTGTCCAAAGCGTGTCAATCGCTGCTGCACATCCAGAAACACAGATTCCGAGATGATCGGCGGGACCGGATATATAATCCTGTCATCCGGCAGCAGATACCTCTTTTTGGAGCATTTATAGCTGTATGTCTGCGTACTGTGAAGATGTAATTTTCCGATATATGCAGGATTACTGAGAATCCGCCGAACCGTCGCATCATGCCAGATGCGGCTTTTTTCCGACGGCGGTGCGATGCTCTGATCGGTCAGCATACGGGAAATGCCGCAGCAGCTCTCCCCTGCAAGATAGTGCTGAAAAATCTGACGAACAGTCTCTGCCTGCTCCTCCGCGATGACAACCAACTGACCGGAACGCCTGTAACCGTACGGCAAATGCGCTGCGGTACAGATGCCTGCGTTCTGACGCGCACGAATCGCTGCACGGACTTTGTGTGAAATATCCCGCGCATACCAGTCGTCCATGACCGCCCGGATCGCAGAGTAATCATTAGACACAGCATCGTTTGCGGTGTCCAGTCCGTCATTGACTGCAATCAGCCGCGCACTGTGCGCCGGAAACCACCGCTCAATCAATTCCCCCGTGCGGATATAATCGCGGCTTAATCTGGACAAATCCTTCACAAGCACCAGATTGATCCATCCGTCCTCGATGGCGCGCAGCATCTGCTGAAATCCGGAGCGTTCCCATTTGCTGCCGGAGATGCCGTCATCCACCTTAACGCTGTCGTTGATACAATTCCCGTTCTGTAACGAAAGGGTTGCATTTTCAGCGGTCGAGGGTTGCATTAAGGTTGCAAATGGTTGCATTCGGATGCGCCAAAATGCAACCACTTTCAAATGAAAGCTATGTGGGAATAATCGTTGCAAATTGCTGAACATCGAAAATGCCGTAAAATTGGACTTTTCGAGATTCAGATGGTTGCATGATGGTTGCATTGGTTGCATCGAGAGTTGCGTCAGGGTTGCAATGGTTGCATTTAGGGTTGCATTCGGATGCAACCGCTTTTCATGTGTTTTACATATCGATGCTGAAAATTATTGAAAGTGAATGCTCTGTGAACTACCCTCGCTCAGTATATAGGTGAGTTGTCGTGAGAAGAATTGTAACTGATTTGCATAAGTAAAGATTCCTTTCCTATTATGGTTTTGTTTTAGCTTCATTGCTGGGCGGCGGTTTTTAACATGATCAAAGCCACCGACAAATTCGAGATCTTTTTTGTTAAAAGTGCTTTCGTTCGGTCCTTCATAAGAACAGATCCTTTCATACACATCTGCATCGGCAACAATATCAACGCCGACGCCGATTGTATCGTATTCTTTATTACTTAGTTCTGTTTTAAACAGTTCAAGCCTTTCTCTTGCTTCATCCATTGATAGTTTGTCAGGTGGCAGATAGATCGCAAACCCACATTCAGGTTTGCTTCGCAGATAGTAGTCCGCATTGGCATATGTCGGAAAATCAGATGAAACAACGGAGTTCCACTTAGATGACATATAAACCTTGCACTCACCAAAGCAACGCTCAGCAATTTCGTGAACACATGCTTCAATGTCATCATGCAGCAAAAAAGCCATATAATTATCAGCATAAAACCATTGTTTGTCTGTTTTCCAACGCTTTGCATGGATTTCACCATCCGGAAACTGCGCGCTGGTAATGATAATTTCAGTGATTTGGTAGGTGTTTTGCTCGGATTGCAGCTCGTAATGATCCAGTGTAAAATCGTCCTCCGGATAACGGTTTTCCATATATTGCAGCAGATCAGCTGCCGGGTTCTTATTTGTCCCGCACCCGCTGCACAATAAAAGTGCTGCACCGCAAAGCACGAGCATCCCACTGCGGTTTTGCTTCATTTTGATCTCTCCTTTCTGCTTCATCGTTTTCTGTGACAGATACC
>JAZQNP010000056.1:0-3069 GCA_045627405.1 Oscillospiraceae bacterium
CATTTCCTCGTCAATGTCATTATTGCTGTACTGGAATTTCACAGCAGTAATCGTCTTGTAATTGTATCCGAGGATAAAGTAAGCATTTTCGTAATTCAGCAGCGCATTGTACCCGTCTGTATCATGCAGGGACTGCTGGAAATTATAAGCAGACTGATAACGGCTTTTACCGAAGATTTCTTCCAGAATGGAAACATAATCGTCATATTCCAGTTCATAATCGCCGATATTGAAAAGATGTTTGGAATCCTTCCACATCGGAATATCCTGGACATAGTTCTTGGTCGGCGTCAGCTCCGCAACGCCGTCAAATTTGGTTTTCACATCCTTTTGCAGTCCGCCTACCAGTCCGAGGGCAGCATCAAAGATACCCTTTTTGATTGAATCCTTTAAGCTGGCGTTCGGATCTTTCAGAACATCCCAATCCTGAATAGCATCAATCAGCTTCGGAGCACCCTCATACGGGGTACCGCAAGTGATGATTTTGTCCAGACGGTTGCTGCCGTAGCGCACATAATACTTCGAGGTCACAAGACCGCCCATAGAATGCGCCACAATATCGACCTTTTCCGCATCCAGTGTATCAATGAAGTCTGCAAGCGCATCAGCACTGACCTCATTGCTCTTGCGCCAGTCATAGCTGAATACATAAATATCGCGGTTCCTATAAGTATCACAGAGCTCATCCACAATCCGCTTGACGCAGTCTTCTGCACCGTATTCGCGCGCTGAGGCGGAAAGTCCGTTCTGCTTTTCTGCCGGACGGACGTAAAGATCACCTGCAAGATTCTCATTCAGAGACATCAGGTTTGTACCAACCAGAGGCGGCCACGCCTGTTCACTGCAATCTTCGCTGGTGAAGAGACGGCTGCCCATGATACCGGGGATGACGATGATCGGGTCTGTATCCGCCGCCAGCACATCTCCTGCGAGGGTGCCAAAGGTGAAAACAAGGTTTTCCGGATCGGTGACATCATAATAATTATCCGCGCTGCTCGCCAGATCGGACATGAAGCGTCTGCCGAATTCCAGATCGCTGCCGTAGAGACTGTGGAAGAAGCCGAGCGTATAGATATTGTACTTCTGCTTCATCGTCTCTGCCGTTGCGTATGCTGTGTTGGCATACTGATAATAGCTATATCCGCAGTCGCTGTCATAAACACCGGTGTAGGAATAAGCACCGCTCTCGGGAAGTCCGTCCGAACAGAGCACAACATTGCGGATGCAGCTCGCCGGAACCGAACTGAGCAGCGTGTCTGCGGTCAGAAGCGCGTCATTGACATTCGTTCCGCCCGAGGCATACAACTGGCTGATATTTGCCTTTACGGCATCCAGATCATCCGAAAATGTCATGACTGTGCTGGAATAGCTGTTCAGCGTGACCAGCGCGACATAGTTGTTTCCTTCTGCCGAAAGCATATCCGTGCAGAACTTCTCCGCTGCCTCGCGCTCCTTCTCCATCGGTGTGCCGTACATACTGCCGGATGTGTCCAGCACCAAAACGGTGTAACGGTCTGCGCCTGCGGCAGATGCCTCTGTTGCAGGAAGTGTGCGTGCAGCAGACAGCATGACAGGAAGTGCCAGAAATACAGCCGCTGTCTTTTGAAGAACTTTCATTTCTTCATTCTCCTCTCTGAAATGATAATGAGATTTGTTGTATCAAAATTGTCTCACAAAGGTAAGGCAAAGATGAGCAGAAAGCTTGCAGGAATGCCTGCCAGCAGGCAAAGCAGCGTGATGATGCGTTCCTTCCAGCCCCAGACGTCCAGTATGCGTTTCCCAAGAAGCAGCGCGCCCGCAATCAGGGCAAAATATAGTACAAAAACGGCAATCACAACGATCTTTTTCGGCAAGGATAATTCCGGCAGCGGATTGCCAAAAAGTCCAAGACGCTCCATCAGCACTCTGAGCAGAACGTAAAATCCCAGCGTACAATATACAGCAGAAGCCGCAAAAACCGCCAGTTCAAAGCGGAACAATTTCATGCAAACAGCTCCTTTCAGACCGGCAATGCGCCGGCAATGCAATCACGAACTTTCGTATTATAACGCAGCAGATGGAAAATGTCAAGCAATATATTCCAAATATGTGCAAACAAAAAACGGCTTCTGATTTAACTTGATGCTTTTTGTTAATTATACACAACTCCCTGAAACAGTTTTTATGTCGAAAAATCCCGCTCTGTTTTGCCCGGAAGAATTGCGCTCAGAGACTTGAAAAAAGAACATTGTTGTGGTATAATATAATACCGGAAAACAAATCACGGGGAGGGAATGCTATGTCCGCCTTGACAACCGCCGGACTGTTTCTGGTCGGTCTGACCGGACAGACAGGTGCGGGAAAAACCACTGTCAGCGAATTGCTGCGCGCACAGGGCTTTCCCGTGATCGACGCGGACGCGGTAGCACATGCAGTCACGGAGCAGGGACATCCTTGTCTCCAAGCGATCCGCAACGTGTTCGGGGAGGAACTGCTGCAACGCGACGGCAGCATGAACCGCAAAGCGGTCGCAGCAATGATCTTCGGAAACAACGACGCCAAAGCACGCTATGAAGCGGTCATCTACCCCTATATCACGCAGCAGATCCGAATGCAGCTCCATATGCTGGCGCAGCAGGGCGCGGAAACTGTCATTCTGGATGCGCCGACACTCTTTGAAAGCGGCATCGACAAAATGTGTCAGTGCATCGTTTCGGTCGTTGCAAGGCCGGATGTCAGAAAAATGCGCATTCTCGCCCGCGATGACCTCTCGCCGGCACAGGCAGATGCCCGCATGCAGGCGCAGCATTCGGAGGATTTTTTCCGTGCGCATTCGGATGCGATCATCGAAAACAACGAAAATACCGAAAAATTGCAGCAGCTCGTCAATCAGACTGCGGCTTTGCTGCGGCAAAGATCTGCTGCATTCCAAAGCGCACAATCCATTTCAAAGGAGGATACCAACATGCCCAAAAAGGAAACCAAAAACGCACGCAAAGAGCTTGCCGACGCGCTTCTGATGCAGAAAAAAAATGCAGCACTGCTGCTCGATGACAAGAAAATTGCAGAGGCAGATGCGTTCTGCGAAGG
>JAZQNP010000057.1:0-2462 GCA_045627405.1 Oscillospiraceae bacterium
ACTACGCGCTTGCGAATATGCCGGAGCGCAATATCATTGCCGCAAATGAGGGCAATGCAGTCGGCATCGCCTGCGGTCATTACTTTGCAACAAAGGAAACACCGCTTGTCTATATGCAGAACAGTGGTCTGGGCAATACGATCAATCCGCTTGCATCGCTTGCCGAGCACGATGTTTATGCGGTGCCGATGATTTTGTTGATCGGCTGGCGCGGTCAGGGCAATACCGAACCGAATCATCCGCAGCATCGGCTTCAGGGTGAGATCACACCCGGTCTGCTTGATGTGATGCATATTCCGTACAGCATTCTAAAGGATGATGATGCGGATTTTCAGGCGGTCATTGCAAAAGCGGCTGCATATTGCCGTGAAAACCGCCGATCCTATGCACTGATTGCCCCCAAGGGTGTCATGGCTGCAGCGGAAAAAGCAAATAATGTCGATGACGTCTATCCTCTGAGCCGAGAGGAAGCCATCGAGGTGATTCTTGACCATATGCCTGCGGATACCATTTTTTCCGCAACGACAGGCAGAGCAACACGGGAACTCTTTTTCCTGCGTGAGCGAAGAAATGAGCCGAAAACCCACGACTATCTGAATGTTGGCTCGATGGGTCATGCTTCCTCTGTTTCGCTTGGAATCGCACTGGCAAAGCCTGAACGGAATGTCGTTTGCCTGGACGGCGATTCTGCCTGCATCATGCACATGGGTGCAATGACAATGGTCAACAAGGTGAATGCGCCAAACTTCCTGCATATTGTGCTGAACAACGGTGCGCATGAATCGGTTGGCGGACAGCCGTCTGCGGGACATAAGCTTGATTTCACAAAAATCGCTGAATCCTGCGGCTATGCGACAGTCGGCAAGGCTGTTGAAAATGAGCAGGAACTGATCGAAGCAATCGCAAAACTGAAAGACTGCGGCAAGGCAGCGTTCATTGACTGCCGTATTCATAAGGGATTGAACAGCAAGCTTCCCCCGATTGTATTTGATCACCGTGAGGCGATCGATGGCTTGATTGATAATTTGAACAGAGAGGATTGAGTATGATGAACAGTATGGAGAAAACAAGAGAATTTCTGAAGTCGATTGGTCTGCCGGGCGGCGATGCATATGATCTGCCGAACTCTGAAAAGCGTTTTAAGGACGGCGGACAATATCGTTTTGAAGTCCCCGGCATTCAGGGCCCGAAGGTCATGAAGGCACTGCTGGAGGCAATGGACGGCTATGGTCTTTATCTGCACCGTGTCACGCAGACACAGGGCATCATGCGCCTGACAGATGAGGAGATCAGCAAAATGGTCGAGCTGGCACATCAGTGGCAGACTGACCTGATCCTTGCAGTCGGTCCCCGTGCAACAACAGATACTTCTGCATCTGTTCACACCGAGGAGGGTGTGCGCATGGGCTATCGTCTGCGCGGTCAGGAACAGATCGTCCGTGCGATCGAGGATGTGAAGCGTGCCGCAAGACTCGGCTGCCGCGGTTTCCTTGTCTATGATGAGGGATGCCTCTGGGCGCTGAACGAAATGCGCAAGGCAGGCGAGATTCCGGCTGACTGCCATTTCAAGATCTCTGCACACGCAGGTCACGGCAACCCCTGTTCTGCAAAGCTGCTTGAACTGAACGGCGCGGATTCGATCAATCCGGTGCGCGATATTCAGCTCCAGATGCTCGCTGCAATGCGTCAGGCTGTAGACTGCCCGATCGACATTCATACGGAAAACCCGAAGTCTACCGGCGGCTTTATCCGTCACTATGAAGTGCCGGAGATGATCCGTGTTGCTGCACCGCTTTACCTCAAGACCGGCGGTTCTGTTGCTGCAACGCATAGCTGGGACAGCACGGAGGATGATGCAAGAAAGCGTGCAAAGCAGTGCAGTCTTGTAAAGCGTATGATTGATGAATACTATCCGGAGGCTGTCTGGTCGCCGAAGGGCAGCCTCATCTGATAGAAAGAAGGAATCTCCATGAGACATCATCTGTATAATCCTGATTTTAAATTCGTTGTAGAACCGCAGACTTTCAATAAGTATACCGATCGTGAACTGCTGCAATACTGTCTCGGTGCAACAATGTATATGCCGGGAACAAAGGACTTTGCTCCGAAGATCCTTTCTCATGCTATGCCCGGTCTGACAACGATCGTTTTGTGCTTTGAGGATGCTTGTCCGGAGGAGCGCGTGCCGGAGGCAGAGGAAAATGTATATAATCTGCTTGATACAGTCACGGATGCTGTGGACAGCGGTGAACTTGCACCGGAATATGTGCCGCTGATCTTTGTGCGAATCCGTAATCTTGCGCAGTTTAAGCATTTTGCAGCAGGACTGACAAAGAAACAGGTTCGTTCACTCTGCGGTGTCAATTTCCCGAAATTCAATGCTGAAAACGGCTACGAGTATTTCGCATTTCTGGAGGACTTGAACGAACGGTTCGGTGAAATTCTGTACGGTATGCCGATCA
>JAZQNP010000058.1:0-3286 GCA_045627405.1 Oscillospiraceae bacterium
CCCCATATGGGGACGGGGATTTTTATATAGGGGAGTCTGAGGGGATCGCTATCCCCTCAGCGGGAGTTTGAGGGCAGAGCCCTCAAAACATCTCTCAATGATGCCGGTAAAATCCGATTTGTGCCGCCGGCTGATTCAGAGGGCTGCGGCACTTTTGTTATATCAGAAATATGTAGGATTGTCACACGGCATTATCGTTTGATACAAATTTCAACAGCGCGTTTTGGGCGGTTTTGCCAGTATTTGATTTTTATTTCATGCACAACGCTGATTTCCTTTGACATCTCTTGCAATCCCGCGGCTAATTTGTTATACTGAGAATGTGAAAAAATATCCGTTTTCACAATCACAATTTACCTTTTCGGATTCGTCTAGGGGGCAGCAAAAAAGTCCGAAAAGGATAGGGGGTTTTTACAATGCGCAAACGGTTTCGCAAGCTGATGGGGATGCTGACCTCCACAGCGATGCTGTTGGGGACGCTGATGCAGTTCCCGGCACAGCAGGCAGCAATCGTTTCGGCGGCTTCCACGGATTATCCGGCAGTTCTGATGAACATTGCTGCAAAGGATAATGCAACGGTGCTGACCGAAAACGGCACATCCGACGGCTCGACGCTCTCGGCAAAGGCACTGGGCAGTACACTTTCCTGCTCATGGCGGTTTGACCGCGTCGGTTCCAATTCCGTCGGTACGTTCTTCAAGCTCTGCAATGCCGAATCCGGCAGACTGCTGACACCAAAGAGCTACAATGTCACAGCGGGCAATGATGTCATCATGTACGGCAGTGAGTCCGCACAGTCGCAGCACTGGTATGTGGTACCGGTCTCGACGGATCATCTGGGCAACAATCTTTACTATAAGATCGTCAACTATTCTGACAGCTCGCTCGCGCTGACCCGCGGTTCATCTGGCATGACGCTCGCATCATATTCCGGTGCAGACAGCCAGCTCTGGCTGCTCAATCCGGACGGCGATCAGGGCTTTGCCGGCTACTGCTCTGACGACCAGCCCAATGTCAGCGGTTCGACGATCAAAGCTGCGGACATCGGCGGCTTGTTCGGAGAGATTGTTGAGGCATCCACATTCTCACAGTTGAAGTCCTACTGCAATTCCACAACACCGTATACGATCATCGTGACCGGTAATATCAGCGTATCCTCGCTGACAAAGGATTCCTCCGGCAGATATTACTGCCCGGACGGCAGAATCTATGTCGAGGGCAACAAGACCATCATCGGCAGCTATTCCAACCATACGCTGAACAATGTTGCACTGCTCACGGATCGCAACAGCTCCACCTGCAACAATATCATCATCAAGAATTTTGATTTCCAGCACAGCGTTGATGCAAACGGAAATGACAATATCACCGTGTATTTCAGCGGCGGCGAGAACCTCTGGGTCGATCACTGCACCTTCACCGGTCACTCCGACTACAATAAGGCATCGACGGGACTGGAAGACTACGATAAATTCTTTGCCTGCTGCTATAACGCAGACTACTGCACCGTTTCGGACTGCTCATTCGGACTGCATGAATACGGTCTGATTCTCGGCTATCCAGATGACACCGCCGCGATCAAAGCAAGCTATGACAATTTCCCGCGCATGTCGATCATCAGCAACAAGTTCTATCAGACGCTGACCCGCGGTCCGGGACTGATGCGCTGGGGTTATTATCATTCGCTCTGCAACTATGTCGATACATTCAGCATGGCATATACTGTTCACAGCGGCTGCGATATTTACGCAGAAAACTGCTATTATGCGAACGGCGGCAATGTCATCTGCGACTGGAACTCCATCACCTATGCAGGTGCATATGCAGAGAGCGGCTCGACATTTGTGAGCTGCAACCGCACCGTACAGGGACAGGGAACATCCAGCAATCCCAGTTATTCAACGGCAAGCTCATGGAGACCGAATACCAATTATTCCTACACGACGATCTCTTCTGCGAATGCAAAGACCTATTGCTCCAATTACAGCGGATGCCAGTCATCCAGAAGCAATTATATGTATCTGCGCTTTGCAGCAGCGGGCGTGCCGAGTGCAGGCTATACCGAAGCACCGAACGGGCTGACCGCAGCAGAATTTGCAGACGGCAGCGCATTCATGATGCAGAATGTCAACAGCGGACTGTATCTGGAAGTGAAGGACGGCAACGCTGCAAACGGCGAGAACATCCAACAGTGGGGCGCAAACGGCGAAGGCGAATGGAATGTCTGGCGGCTGTATTCTGCGGGTGACGGATATTATTATGTGTATTCCGCTCTGGGCGACGGCAAGACCTATGTGCTGGATGTTGCCGGCAAAAAGGCAGACGACGGTACAAATATCGACCTGTATCAGTATAACGGCGGCGACAATCAGAAGTTCAAGTTTGTCCAGAACAGCGACGGCTCTTATAAAATCTACACGAAAGTATCCAATGACGCATCTGTTCTGGACGTGGAAAACGGCAGCTTTGACTACGGCGCGAACGTGCAGGAATGGACAATGAACGGATTCAACTGTCAGGACTGGAATCTGATTGCAGCGACACTTCCGATCAACGGTGTTCTGGTGCAGAATCTGGCGGTCAGTGACAGTGATCATGCCGCAAGCTGGGGCATCGCATACAATGCAGGTGTCGGCAGCACCGTGTTCGGCGACCGTACATTTACGGTTGTCTCGATGCCGGACGCACTGACAGGTGCAGAACAGATCATCACGGCTTGCGATTCCAAGCTGGTTGACAGTGATCTGGCAGTTTTCACAGCGGCGGCGGACATTACAGTCTATGTCGCACTGGACAGCAGACAGACACCGGTTCCGGCATGGCTCTCCGCTTATAAAAACACCGGTCTGACCGTTACGATGTCAAACGATGTGATATTCAATCTCTATGCACTGGATGTTGCAGCCGGTACATCGGTGACGCTCGGCACAAACGGCGGAAGCACAAGCGTTGTGAATTACGCCGTGTTTGTCACAGAGCAGGCAGAGCTGATCGGTGACATTGTTGCGGACGGAAGCGTCAACATGGCAGATTTGGTTGCATTGCAGCGGTATCTGCTCACGATGCGCACATTCACCGAGTCCGAGTTCAACACAGCGGACATCAGCGGCGACGGCAAGGTCAATGCCAAAGACTTCACACTGCTCAAACGGATTTTGCTCGGTCTGTGAAGATGATAATGAAAAACACCGGCATCTCCAATCGGAGATGCCGGTGTTTTTCGTATTCCTGCAATAAATCAGAATTTAGCAGCATCATTGAGAGATGTTTTGAGGGCTCCGCCCTC
>JAZQNP010000059.1:0-60562 GCA_045627405.1 Oscillospiraceae bacterium
ACAAAAAATCCCCGTTCCCGTACGGGGACGGGGATTTTTATATAGGGGAGTCTGAGGGGATCGCTATCCCCTCAGCGGGAGTTTGAGGGCAGAGCCCTCAAAACATCTCTCAATGATGCTGCTAAATTCTGATTTATCTTAGCAGTGAGTCCGGTATGGGGATCTGATCGGGGTAGCGGACTGCGGCAGCGACGGTCACATTATCGCGGCCGCCTTTCGAGAGGGCGAGGGAGACCATAGCAGAGAGGCGGTCCGGGAGCGGGACGGGCTTTGCGAGGATTTCCTCGATCTCGGCAGCAGTGATATAATCAGTCAGACCGTCGGTACAGAGCAGCAGCACATCACCGGCGAGCATTCCCTCCTGGAACGAACGGATTTCGGGCGTCGGTTCTTCATTGAGGTTCCCCATGACGGGCAGCACGACATTTTTGTGCGAATGTATGCGCTTTTCCTCGCTGGTAATGGTACCCTCCTCATAGAGCATTTGAACGAGCGTCTGATCCCGGCTGAGCTGTTCGAGCGAACCGCTGCGGTAGCGATAAATGCGCGAGTCACCGACATTGAAGCAGTGCAGCGCATGTGTCTCGTCGATCGCAAAGCCGCAGAGTGTTGTCTGCATATTTGCCGTCAGCGTATTTTGTCTGCTCTGCTCAGCGAGCGCGTGATGAATCTCGATAATTTTCCTGTTGAGATTGGTTTTTTTGGTATATTTGAGCGCGGAGAGGGCTTCCAGACAGCTTTTCGAGGCGATTTCCCCGGCATTTTCGCCGGAGACGCCGTCGCAGACGGCAGCGAGGAACGGTGCAGCCGTTGTCGTGCTGAGTGTACCGCCGGTGCAGACTGTGCGGGGGAGCAGCAGTGCATCCTCATTATGCGGACGGATCCCTTTTTCCGTGATGCCGCAGCAATAATACATCAAATCGCCTCCTGTCGCGGTATCGGGTGATATAGAATCAGGCTGTGCAGCTTGTTACTGACCGTTATAGAGCTGCCCAAGTGCATGGGAATGTGCAGCGCGGAACTGTGCAAATCTGTTTTCATCCAGTGCGTTTCGGATTTCGAGCATGAGGTGGTTATAGAACCAGAGATTATGCTGCACGGCGAGTCTGCCGCCGAGCTGTTCGCCGGCTTTGAAGAGGTGCCGGATGTAAGCACGGGAGAAATTTTGGCAGGTGGGGCAGCCGCAGCCCTCCTCAATGGGGCGGGGATCGGTTTCAAAGCAGCGGTTTGTGAGGTGCATGATGCCGTTCCATGTGAACACAGTCGCATGCCGTGCGTTGCGGCTGGGCATCACGCAGTCGAAGAGGTCGATGCCGCGCGCAGCCGCCTCTACGAGATTCTGGGGCGTACCGACGCCCATGAGATAGCGGATTTTCTGCACAGGCATATGCGGTTCAACATGTTCGATGATGTCATACATGACTTCCGTCGGCTCTCCGACAGCAAGTCCGCCGATGGCATAGCCGTCAAGGTCGAGCTCCGCGATTTGCTGCATGTGCTGAATGCGCAGATCGGCATAGGTGCAGCCCTGATTGATGCCAAAGAGCAGCTGATGCGGATTGACGGTGTCCGGAAGTGCATTGAGGCGTGCCATTTCGGCTTGGCAGCGTTTGAGCCAGCGTGTGGTGCGCTGACAGCTCTGCGCAGCGTAGGGGTACGGTGCCGGGTTTTCGACGCACTCATCAAACGCCATTGCGATGGTCGAGCCGAGATTAGACTGAATGCGCATACTCTCCTCCGGCCCCATAAAGATGGCTTTGCCGTCCACATGGGAGCGGAAGGTCACGCCTTCCTCTTTGATTTTGCGCAGCTTTGCAAGAGAAAAGACCTGAAATCCGCCGGAATCGGTGAGCGTGGGTCTGCGCCATCCGGTGAAGCCTTGCAGCCCTCCCATTGTGCGAACGATCTTATCGCCCGGGCGTATATGCAGGTGATAGGTGTTGCAGAGCATCACCTGGCAGTCGAGGGCTTCAAGGTCGCGTGCGGAGAGTGCGCCCTTGATCGCGCCTGCGGTTGCGACGTTCATAAAGCAAGGGGTCTGAAAATCGCCGTGGACGGTATGAAAAACACCGCGGCGTGCAGCCCCCTCAGTTTTCAGCAGTTCATACATGAAACGGATCTCCTTTTGCGTTTTGAGCTATCTCTTTTATCATACCATAAAATGCGCAGAAATGCAAGAGATGGCGACTCTTTCAAAGATGCGGGGGAGGTCGAAAACTTTTTCGGAAATTCGCTTGACAAACACATTGAAATATGTTATAATATACAAGTCGCGGTGCTGGGGAGCGACCGAAACGCATCGCATCTGACCTGTTGCGAGTGTAGTTCAATGGTAGAATTCCAGCCTTCCAAGCTGGTTACGTGGGTTCGATTCCCATCACTCGCTTCGCCCTCCCCCTTTTTTTCGGAGGAGCGGCTTATGCGCCTTTAACTCAGCTGGATAGAGTAACTGCCTTCTAAGCAGTAAGCCAAAGGTTCGAATCCTTTAAGGCGCGTCTACGACAGAACCGGGGGAGATTTCTCCTGATACAATAGAATATGGTGGGTATGGCTTAGTTGGTTAAAGCGTCGGATTGTGGTTCCGAAGATCGTGGGTTCGACCCCCACTACCCACCCGCCAGAGAAAAGCACACCGTTGATCGGTGTGCTTTTTTGTTGCCGAAAACCGTTGATTACGCATCCGAATCATTTTGATGTTTTTTTAATATGATTTATGCGTATCTTCTTGCATTTTAAATTTGTTAATGCGCCGAGCTGCAAAAGCATGACATGTTGCGCATTTTTGAGAAAACAAAAGAAAACAAGAGAAAACGCCGTAAAATTTCAAAAAACACATTGAACTTGGTTTTCTCCGGATTTGAGAATTCAGGAGGATTGTGATATGATAGGAGCATCGGCAGGGGAGATGCCCTGCACGACATTCGGTACTGCCGGCACAAACCGCGCAGACAGGAAAGGAGCATCCTACGATGATGATGAAAAACAATATGAATGAGACGTTTACGATGAAGCGCAAGACGAATGCCGGCAAGCTGGCTGTTGCGATTTTCGTGATTGTTCTCGCGCTGATTCTGCTGTTCTCTGCGACCGCGACCGTTCCGGCAGGACACACCGGCGTGATCGTGACACTCGGCAAGGTCAGCGAGAGAACCCTCAGCGAAGGCTTCCATTTCAAGGCACCGTTTGTGCAGGAGATTGTCAACGTCAGCAATCAGATTCAGGTATACGAGGTTGAGGCACCTGCGGTCTCCAAGGACTTGCAGACCGTCAGCAGCGTGATCGCGGTCAACTACCGCATCCAGAGTGCGGAGTCCGCGAACATCTACCGCAACATCGGCAGCGACTACCAGGCAGTCGTCCTGACGCCGGCGGTGCAGGAGAGTGTGAAGTCGGTCACGGCGAAGTATACCGCCGAGCAGCTCATCACCGAGCGCACGGCGGTCGGTGAGCAGATCAAGGATCTGCTGAGCGGCAAGGTCGGTGAGTACGGTGTGCAGATTGAGAAGTTCAATATCGTGAACTTTGATTTCTCCGCAGAGTTCAACGCGGCGATTGAACAAAAGCAGGTCGCAGAGCAGAATCTGCTGAAAACCAAGACCGAGCAGGAGCAGGCGATCGTCATTGCAAATGCAGAGGCGGAGAAGAAGGTCATCGCAGCGCAGGCACAGGCAGATGCCATCCTGAAGGAGGCAGAAGCCGAGGCAGAGGCAAACCAGCTCCTCAACGATTCTCTGACCGGTCTGGTCTTGCAGAACAAGCTGCTCGACAAGTGGGACGGCGTTCTGCCGAAGGTCAGCGGCAGCGATTCCTCTCTGCTGCTCAATGTGGACGATATGCTGGACACAGCGACATCGTCGGCAGCATCGGCAGGAACTGAGTAAAAACAGATTATAAGGGGGGAGCACATGAAAAAAGGCACAATCATCGGCATTGCGGTCGGCGTACCGGTGCTGGCTGTCGGCATCTGCGCGCTGACCGCGCCGGGGCTGCCGTACTGGCTGCTCACAAAAGTGAAATGCCCGAATATCAATGAAACCTACGCAGAACTGCCGGACATCAGCACGGCAAAGCCGGATGATTTTTCGGACTATGAGGCAAACGGCATCTCGTTTTCGGCACCGTCCGCTCTGCATCTGCGCTACTCTGAGGAGGAGCTGGCAGAGCATGAGCCGGGCAGTATATACGAGGGTGTATTTATTACGGATGACAAGGACCTTTACGTGGGTGTCGGCTATCTGTCCGGCCAAGCAAAAGAGGGCTTTCTGGTGACTGACGCTCGTGCGGATCTGATGAAAGGCGCGACTGCCGATCTGCTGGAAGCAATGGATGCTCCGTTTGCAGGCTGGTATGATTATTATTCACTGCTTCACCGGCTGACGCTGGACGACTTCCCGAAGCACAGTTTGCGGCAGGCAAAGGCGTTTTACAAGCTGGCACGGGTAAAAGAGACGATGTATTACAATCCGCTGTTCACGCCTTATGAGGCGTATTATGAACTGGAAACAGAACACGGCACCGGTTTTATCACAAAGCCGGCACCGGATGAAGAGCATGCCGGAGTTACGTACCTTATCGCTGAGATCTACGACCGAACGGCACCGGATTCCGGCTGGATGATTTCGGTCAGGTCAACGAATGCAGAGACAGTATGGCAGATCGTCCGGTCGATTGATGTGATCGGCGCGCCTGTTTGAGAACGGATTTTGACCGACAGCTTTCATGGCTTGATACATTCTTTCACATCACTGTCTGATTTGTGTGTGCTGCCCCGCGTTCCGGCGCGGGGATCCTTTTCGGCAGGCTGTGCTTGACATTGTGCATGGGGTGTGATATAATGTGCGTAAGCCGGAGAACGGCTGCAACTATCTGCACCGCAGTGCAACTGCAATGCAACTGCAATGCAACTGCAATGCAGAAAAAAAGGGAGGTCATCCTATGGGACTGCTATCGAAACTTTTGGGCGATAACAAAGACGGCAATGCGTTGCTGAATGCGATTGTAGACAAGATTGAGGATGCTGTGACGGCACAGCAGAAGGCAGATGCGGGCAGCGTCAGTCAGCCGGCAGCAGCGGCTCCTTCGCCGCAGCCTGAACAGGCAGCCGCACCGGTTCCGTGCAGCGGCCCGTGGGGCGGAGATGCTCCGCCGGTTGAGGAGAATCTGTTTACATTCAGCGGCAGCTACACAGAGTATTTTGACCGGATTTTCCGTGCAGAGTTTCCGGAATATGAGATCACGCAGGAGACATTGCGCGACGGCAGAGCGGCGGTGTTCACGTTTACGCAGAACGGCAGAACAGCATTAAAGGTGGAGCTGCTGGGACAATCGAGTGCAGCGGTGAAGCTGCGCAGAGATTGTGCGGCTTCCGGCACGCCGTATCTGCGGTATTATTACGATCATCACGGATGGTGGAATACGCGATCCTATGTGACCGAACGCACCCGCCGGGCATTGAACGGCTGATGCGGTGAAACACGGAAAAAACAGAAAGAGAATGCAGAGTGCTTTTTGGCATGGACATGCGCCTGCGGCGGACCCGGCATGTGCTGCAAAGCGGCTTCGCAGGCAGCCGGCACATGTACGGTCTGGTACTTCCCGGAATTATCCGGGCTTTAACATTTTCTCTTTCTGTTTTTTTATTTGCTGTATTTTACAGAAACAGTTTTTCAAAAGCCCCTTTTAGGCTAAGATAAATCGGAATTAGTTTGAATGCGGAATTCGGAATGCGGAATTCGGAATTCCCGTTCGGAGCATCTTTGCTTTGTTTGCTGACTGTTGGTGCAGCCAAATCGCTGAAACGGAAATACGGAAAACCGAACAGAACATGAGTTTTTGTCGGGTTTTCGTTTGCGTCAGATTTCGCCGCAGGCTATTCCGCATTCCGCATTCAACATTCCGCATTCGGGCGGCAGCCCGCTAAATTCTGATTTATCACAGGAACATTTTTCTTAGATGGGAGTTTCAAAAAGAGAAAACAGGAGTGAAAACAAAGATGAAAAGAAACATATTTGCAATATTTCTGGTGTGTGCATTGTGCGGGGCAATGACCGGCTGCGGAGTTGATTCATCTGTCGCAGAGGAAACCTCCCGCAGAAGCCGCAGAGAAGCCGAAGAAGCAGAGACCGCATCCGTCACAGAGACGACTGCCGAAGAGACGACAACTGCCGCAGAAACGACAGTTATGACCACGCAGACTTCTGCTGCGGATGTTTCCGCAGAGTCGCTTCTGACCGGTGAACTGAAAAACAAAACCATTCACTTCATGGCAAACTGGGATATCACAACCGAGCCTAATGATGCCTACACGCTGTTTCAATCCCGTTACGACGGAGAGATCGTTTACCATCAGGTTGACTGGAACAACAGGTTTGATTCGCTCGCAACTGCGGTTATCGGCGATGACGGCATTGATTTCTTCTCCGTTTCTGATCTCGATGCGTTCCCGAGAGGCGCGATCAAGGACATGTTTGAGCCGGTTGACGATGTGTTGTCAATGTCGGATCCGGCGTTCAGTGATCTGGATGAAGTCTGGGATCTGTTTCAGTGGAAGGGAAAGCACTATGTGATTCCGACGGTTTTGTCAGGGGATAACTGCGTTGTCATCTACAATCGGGATACCGTCGCGCAGTACGGGCTGAGCGATCCTTCGGAGCTGCTGGAAAAGGGAGAGTGGAACTGGGACACATTCCAGGAGATGCTGGAACAGTTTGTTTCTCCTGAAAACGAACGCTACGGCATTGACGGCTGGTGGTTTGAGGCAGGACTTTCCGCATCCTGCGGCGTGCCGTATATCGGCATGGAGAACGGCAAGCTCGTGAACAATCTCACCGATCCGGCGGTTGAGCGCGTGCAGAACTGGATGTATGAGCTTGGCACAGAGAATCTCGTTGCAATCGGTTCGGATGTTTACGGCTGGAACGCACATCCGGAATATATCGGTGAAGGCAAGCTGCTCTTCTATCCCTGCGGCACTTGGACACTGTGCGATGATATGTGGAAGCACACATACGGCGAGAACGCAATGTTCGTGCCGATGCCGAAGGATCCGAACGCCAACGCATATTACATCCCCTGTTTACTGCAAGGATATGCGATCGTCAAAGGCGCACCGAATCCGGAGGGCGTTGTGAAATATGCTGCCTGTGAACGTGCTGTCGAACTGGATGCACAGTATCAGGCAAATGCGGACGAGGAACTCAAAAACACATACGGCTGGACAGATGAGATGGTCAGTATGCTGCATCTGTGCAACGATCTGGCACAGAAGCATCCGTTCTTTGATTTCTATAACAGCACATCGACAGATCTTACTTCGCTGCTGGATTCCAATGAAAACGGGATCCGTGCCGCTTCCAAGGGATTCGCAACATGGAATGAATCGGTCAGCGCGATCAATTCTGTTGTGGAATCGTATCTGAAAGAGTATAACGGCGGCTGAGTTTGTACTAAAAGCAACCGGCACAACCGGCACTCAGAGCCGGCGGTGCCGGTTATTCTATAACGGGCATTCGCATTTTTCACAATTTTTAATGATAGACTTTGGGAATGATGCCGGAGACTATGTGCAAAACAACTAAAACGCGACTGGATTATTCTACACCGTGCGGGGAGCAATTTGCTTGCAATATCTGCAATTCTGTGATATAATGGTTATGATGCAATTAAGATGCCGCAGTTGCGGTATTTTGTTCCATAAAAGTATGATTCCAGGAGGCGCACCGCATGGGATTCAAAACGAAAAACGGCGTTTTGCTGAAATATGAAAGCGCGGGCGCACTCGAACGGCTTGGCATACGCAAGCAGGGTGAGACGCTGTCCGTACCGCGAACCATTACGGCGATTGCGGACGAGGCGTTTACGATGACAGAGGTAACGAGTGTATCTGTCCCGCCGACAGTTGCTTCAATCGGTGAGCGGGCATTCGCGCTCTGCGCAGAGCTGGACAGCATTGAACTGTCAGGCGGACTGCGTGAAATCGGCGTAAACGCATTTGACGGCTGTCATGTCCTCAAAGCCGTGACAGTGCCGGATACTTGTGAAACGATCGGTGCATGGGCATTTTGCAATTGCAGCGGACTCAAACAGGTACGGCTTTCATCCCGTCTGGAAACCGTTGCGCGCGGCACATTTTCCGGCTGCTCCAAATTGGAGGAGATCACGGTGCCGGGCAGCGTAGAGTATATTGACAACCGTGCATTTTATGCGTGTACATCGCTGAACAGCCTGAAACTTTCGGCGGGACTGCGTGCAATCGGACGTGAGGCATTTGCCTGCTGTACGTCGCTGTCGATTGTCAGCATCCCGGAGACAGTGACCGAAATCTGCGAAGATGCGTTCGCGGATTGCCCGGAGCTGAAAACGGTCATCATTCCGCCGTCGGTTGTGAAGCTGCACCCGTATGCGTTCGGCGCAGATCACCATGTGCAGATCATCACGACCGTGACAGGCAGTGTGGCATATCAGTTTGCTCGCGAGAACGGTATCATGTGTTATACAGAGCGCGAGGCAAATCTGCTGCGCGGCTGTAATCCGTCGTTCTTTATCGAGTACGGCGTGATGAAAAAATATACACAGGAATACAATGTGCGGGATATTATGGTGCCGGAGGGTGTCATCCGCATCGGCAAGCACGCTTTTGAGCAAAACAAGCAGCTGATGTCGGTCGTGATTTCGGAGGGTGTTGTCGAGATTGACGATTACGCATTCAACGGCTGCCGCAATTTGCAGCGCGTTTACTTCCCGAATTCTCTGCGCCGCATCGGACGGTTTGCGTTCCGTGACTGCCCGCTGATTGACGTTGTGCTGCCGCAGGGCATCGAAACGGTCGATAAGAATGCATTTCAGGGCTGTACGTCCCTGCGCCGGTTCTACATGCCGGATACATTGGAACGCCTTGAAAACGAGGCATTGCGCGACTGCATGTCGCTGCCGGAGGTGCAGTTCTCCGCACGGCTGAACGCAATTCCCGAGGGCGTGTGCAGCGGCTGTTCGTCTCTGCGCCGGATGATCATTCCGGAGGGACCGAAGTACATCCAGCAGAACGCGTTCCGCGGATGCAGCAGCTTGCAGGAGGCATATATTCCGGACAGTATTCTTGAAATTGCCGGCAATGCCTTTGCCGATACACCGCTGTTCCGCATGACGGCAGGACATTATATTGTAGGCAGATTCCTGATCCGTGCGGACGGATACAGTCCGATCCCGGTCGGAGTGCGCCGCATCGGTCCGCGTGCATTTGAGCGCGGCGGTCTGCGCGCTGCGATCATTCCGGAGGGTGTCATCAGCATCGGTGACAACGCATTTGCAAACTGCGGTGTACTGACGGATGTCGTCATTCCGAAGACCGTGACAGAGATCGGTGTTGATGCGTTTGCGAATACACCGTGGCTCACGCGCCGCAATGAGATGTACACCATCGCCGGAGCCAATATCCTGATGTATGCAAATGTGCAGCAGCCGGAGGTCAACCTGCCGGTTGGCATCCGCGTGATCGGTCCGTCTGCTTTTTCGCAGCTTCCCATCCGGACGGTTCGTCTGCCGGAGGGCGTAAACCGCATCCAGCACGGCGCATTTTCATACTGTGAGCAGCTGGAAACCATAGAGCTGCCGACCACACTGCGCACGATCGACGGCTATATTTTCCACGGCTGCACTGCGCTGCGTTCGGTTGTGTTCCGCGAGGGACCGACGAAGGTTGGTCATGCGATGTTCAGCAGCTGCACGAATTTGAAGAGTGTTCAGCTTCCCGCAACGCTGACCGAGATCGACAACGAGGCGTTTTACCATGCGGGCATTGAGAAGATTGTGATTCCGGACGGCGTGACCCGCATCGGGCAGTCGGCATTCAGCCACTGCGACAAACTTACGGATATTGCGATTCCCGCATCTGTGACCGAAATCAGCGAGAATGCGTTTACAGATTGCCCGAAGTTTAATTTGTATGCAGAAGAGGGCAGCTACGCCGAGCGATATGCAAAGCAGCATCATATGATGATGAAGCTTGTGCCGATGAATATGGATGTGCTGATGCACATGGTCGAGGCGCAGAATGCCGCACAGGAAGAAGCGGCGGCACCGACACCGGCAGCAGCAGCACCGCCTGTTCCGCAGCGGCAGCGGCAGCAGCCTGCGGCAGACCCGTCGTTCCTGTTCCAGCAGCCCGCGGCAGCGGCAGAGCCGGAGCAGCCTGCTGTATCGCAGCAGCCGGAGGAACCGGTATCGAATCGCTTTGAGGAAGTCGCTGTGCAGGAAGAGTCGCCCGCACCGCCGAAGAAACCGGTGCGTAAGAAGCAGCAGTCGGCACAGTCCATCGGCTTGCCGGACGATGAGGAGACCGGGCAGACAGCCGATCCAGAGCCGCCGAAGGAGACAAAGCAGCCTGCGAAGAAGAAGCCGGCAGCTGTTTCAGAAGAGCCGGATGAAGCGGCAGCTCCGCTGAAAAAGCCGGCAAAATCGAAGCCGCAGACCTTTGATGAGGAAGCTGAGCTGACGTATGCAGAACGCGTTAAGCGTGAAATGGAGGAGGCACGGAAGAAATCCGTTGCAGTGGATCCGGATATGAAGCTTCCGCAGCTGGAACCGGAAGAAGAACCCGTCCAGCCAAAGAAGAAGAAACCGAAAAAGGAAAAGGCGCAGCCGGAAACGCCGGAAGAGCGGAAGGCAAAGAAGCGTGCTGAGCTGCTGGACGATCTGCCGGATCTGCCGGAAGAGCGCGAGCGCAAGCTGCGCGAGCGTGAGACACCGGAGGAAACGAAAGCGCGTCATCGCGCCAGCCTGCTCAGCGATCTGCCGGACCTGCCGGAAGAGCAGCCAAAGAAAAAGAAGAATGCGCATGCCGAGGAGGAAGATCCGGAGCCGCGCAAGGCAAAGAAGCGTGCTGAATTGCTGGATGATCTGCCTGATCTGCCGGATAATGAAGCAGCAGCGGCACAGCCTGCGGACAAAACGTCCTCTGATGCTGAGGGCGATGCCCCGACAGATGCAGACGATCCGTTTGCGGATATTCACTGGAACAACGACCAGACGACATTCACCATTCGCTTATAACAAACAGCCCCGCAGAGTTTGGTGCTCCGCGGGGTTTTTAATATGGCAGGGAAAAGCGAGGATAAAAAAGGACACGGCAGAAGCCGTGTCCTCTTTCAGTCATGTGACTTTCGCAGTGATCAGGGATTACTGCATTTTTTCGTTGTAGAATTCCTTACTGATCTCGTCGTTTGCGAGCGGATCAGCGTGCAGGGCATACTGCGGAACAACAACAGAACCGCACTCATATTCCCATGTCACATTCTCGAAGCCGGAAGTAACGTCAGCATAGTAACGCAGGATTGCGTATGCATCTTGGAGTTCGATCTTACCGTTACCGTTCATGACGTCAGCTGCATAGTGGACGTACGGGAGATAAGAGACATCGCCGTCCTGTCCTTTCAGGATTGCGCCGTGGTCAATGGTGGTCTGCGGAGTCAGGAGGCTGAGCTGGTCTGCATAGTACTGCATTGCGCCCAGAGCGTCGAGGGTGTCGATCTTGTTGTCGAGCGTGACATCGCCGCGGAGGACGAGAACGACCTCAGCCTGACCGCCGGTCGGGATTGCGCCTGCGGTGAGAGCAGTGGCGTTGAAGTTTGCGACATCGTAGCCGGCATCGGTGATTGCCTGCTGGATAGCAGCCTCATCCGAGAGAACAACATTGATGGTGTAGGAACCGAAGGTGATGAAGCTCATATCAGACGGCTTGACAGCGTCTGCTGCATAAGCATTGGTCACATCCAGTGTTGCATCGAGTTCGCCGTTGACGAAGATCTCAGCAGTGACTTTCAGACCGGAAAGCTCGAATTCTGTGTCTTCCTCAGACCAGTAAACCAGCTTTTCAGCATTCAGACCCTCAGCACTGATCTGGATCTCGTAGGTCGGCAGTGTTGTGGTGGTCGTAGTAGAAGAGGACTCAGTCGGAGTTGTCTGTGTGGTGGTAGTGGTAGACTGTGTCTCACTGGTAGAAGTTGTGGTTGTGGTGGTGGTGCTGTCGGATTCCGAGGTGGAAGTTGTGGTTGTCGTGGTGCTGCTGTCGGATTCCGAGGTAGAAGTTGTAGTTGTCGTGGTGCTGCTGTCGGATTCCGAAGAAGAAGTTGTCGTTGTCGTTGTTGTTGTCGTAGTCGTGGTCGTGGTCGAGGTCGTTGTTGTGGAGGACTCCTCTTTCTTGGTGATCTCATCAATCACACGAACGACATTGTAGTAGAAGTTGCCGGTGCCGTCAGCGTTGTTGTCAACATTGAGGGTGATCTCCTTGTGGGAAACCACAGTTGCAACCAGCGGATCAATCTCTTGGAGCGCAGTCAGCAGATCGCCGTTCTGATCATCCTCAATGGAGAAGACCAGATCTGCGGAAGCGCCGTTCGGGATCTCGATGGTGTAATCATAACCGGAGGTGATGATGTCAGCCAGATCCTTTGCCGTGATGTTGATTTCAGCTTTTGCGCCTGCGAGGGTGTTCACCGAAGCAATCACGGAATCAATGGTGCTGCTTGCCTTGGCGTTGTAGAGTGCATTGGTGATGGAAGCCGGAGCCTTCTTCTCGATCTGTGCTGCTGCGCGGGAGCTGACAGCTGCCTTAGCTGCTGCGAGGTAATCCGCATAGGTCGCATCGAGATCGGTGCCGGAAACGGATACGCCGAAGATCGCCTTTGCAGCGTTTTTCAGTCTTTCCGGATAGGTCTTGGCGCGGTTCTGATACTGTGTCATTTCAGCAGTGACATTGGTAACACCGTAAGAAGCGGCGGTTTTCTGAATCGAAGCTGTGATTACGGCTTCGGCCTCGTCGAGCTTTGCAGAGAAATACTGATCAATGGTATCCGGCGTGTAGGTTGTGCCCTTCTCGTCAGTGAAGCTCACTGCATAAGAGATGTTCTTGTCATAGGTATAGGTTGCCTTGACAGTCGCCGTACCCTTGACACTGAACGAAGACCAGTCAATGACAATCGCATTGCCAGCGTCGTCTTTGAGGTCACAGCCACCTCTGCGCACCATTTCCTCGATGACCTTGCCGGCAGCGGTGCCGATCTCATCGCAGTCAAGGGTAATCACTGCTTCACCGTCATCCACAGTGATTGTTGCCTCATCGCTGATGCCGGCAACCAGCTCAGCAGCAGTTGCAGCGTCGATGATGGGCGTGCTTGCGAGTGCGTTCTCGATTGCTTTCTTCACGCCGGCAGAAGATGCAGTGGAAGTGACTGCGCTGCTGCCTGCGATTGCGAGAATCGCGGTCTCAAAATCCTTATTCCACTGGGACTCACCTGCCACAACAGAGGAAGTGATTTCGTTGACAGTGGAACCGTCCGTGATAGCAGTGACTTTGAGCGTCTCTTCTACCGGGACATCAATGACCCATGCCTTGTCCATTGCAGTAGTGTCTGCCGCAGCAACGTCGAAGTTGACGACAGCCGTAGCAGCAAGCTGACTCAGGAGGAGCACAGAGCCGGTCGCGGTCGCAGCCGCGCGCTTGAAAATTGTTTTCATGCTTCAAAACCTCTCCATGATTAAGATTTATGTACGGGGCATCCAGTCCGGAGATACGGGCATAGCTCTCCCCATATACATACTGTCATTTTATCATAGATTCTGTGAAAATGCAAGTGTTTTTGCATAAATTGTAATAATTGAACAAAGTGCATATAGCATATTAGGTCAGTTTCGCTGATTTTGCGGGTGGCACTGTGATCGACCGGTATCTGCCTTGGGAATACATTGTATATTTTGCGCAGGAAAACGGCGGTGAAAGGTCGTTTACATTGTTATAAAATAAAAATATATATAAACTTCACAAAACCTATTGACAAAACAGAAAACATGTGCTATAATACAAACAACAAAAGGAATGAGGTTCCAGATTCAGATGACAGGAGGCGTTACCGATGGGCTGAGCAGAAGGCGAAGGCTGAATGACAAATGCGAAAACAGAAAGGAAGTGCTTCCGATGGACAGCACATGCGGCGGATGATCCGCACACGATCATAAGATTACACGATTCATAAGTATCATATCACTGAAAAAGGATGTGTTTCCGATGGGAAAGGTTGATTTGAAGGCATAACCAAACCCGAAAGGATGTGTTTCCGATGCAGTTGAAGAGGTATGCCGGCGGCTGAGTACATGCTGGCACATATAAGTTTGATTACGACGAACAGCATTGCCCTCCCGTGCAGGCAGTGCTGTTTTTGTTTTTTTGTCGGAATATGGAGAAATCATGCTTGACAATCGGGCTCAAATGTGCTATGATGAAGACGGTGAATCTGATTCACTGAAAAGCTTTGGAAGGGGAGTATTCACTATGCTCAGAACAAATCGCGGCCTGCTCAAATACATTCTGCTGTCTGCCATTACGTTTGGCATCTACGGAATTGTCTGCATGACCAATGTCTCATGCGACATCAACACCATTGCAAGCAGATTTGACAACAAGAAAACCATGAACTTCTGCCTGCTCGTGTTTATTATCACTCCGATTACGCTGGGAATCGGCGCAATCGTCTGGATTCATAAGTTCTGCAACCGCGTCGGCGCAGAACTGAAACGCAGAGGCATCAATTATTCGTTCGGTGCCGGGTCCTTCTGGGGCTGGAACGTGCTTGGCAGCCTGATTATCGTCGGACCGTTCATCTTTATGCACAAGATGTTCAAGGGCATGAATCTGCTCTGCGAAAACTACAATCAGAACAACGGCTGAACCCGAAATCTCCCGCACAATTACCGGTGCGGGAGATTTTTTCTAAAAAACACAAAATAGGGCTTGACAAATCTGCGGAGATGTGATATAATGAATTCTGTTGTGAGGGTGTAGCTCAGTTGGTTAGAGTACCTGCTTGACATGCAGGGGGTCATCGGTTCAAGTCCGCTCATCCTCATCCGAAATCCACTCCGTTCGGGAGTGGATTTTTCATTATGACGAAAAGCCCGGACAGAAATTGTGCGGGAAAATATGCCGAAAGGAATTCATATGATATACGTTGCAGCGATCATCGGGCTGCTTTTGTTCTCAGCGTTGTTTTCCGCATGTGAAACAGCATTTTCGAGTGTCAATAAGATTCGGTTGAAGCATGCCGCACAGCAGGGGAGCCGCCGCGCGGCACAGGCACTTTCACTCGCGGAGGCGTTTGACAAGGCACTGACCGTCATTCTCATTGGCAACAATCTGGTCAACATTCTGTCCGCATCGCTCGGTACGATTTTGTTTACGCGGTGGTTCGGGGAGGGCGGCGTCGGCATTTCGACGCTTGCGATGACGGTTCTGGTGCTGATTTTCGGAGAGATTCTGCCGAAATCGTATGCAAAAGCCCATGCGGAGCGGATGGCATGTGCCTTTGCAGCCCCGCTTCACGCGCTGACGGTGGTGTTTGCTCCGGTAATTTTCCTGCTGAACCGCCTTGCGAAGCTGGTGCAGCGCGAGACAGACAGCGAAGAGCCGACCGTGACCGAAGACGAGTTGAAAGTCATCGTCGAGCAGATTGAAGAAGAGGGCGTGCTGGAAGAGCAGGAGAGCGATCTGGTGCGTTCTGCGCTGGAATTTGACGAGATCACCGTGACTGAAATCCTTGTTCCGCGTGTGCGCGTGACTGCGATTGAGCAGAATACGCCGGTGGATGCGGTGAAGCAGATTTTCCTCACGGAGCGTTATTCACGCCTGCCTGTTTACGACGGCACACTGGATGACATCATCGGCTTCATCACAGAAAAAGATTTCTTCGGTATGCTGGAAAGCGACTCCGGAGATATGCACACCATACTGAAACCGATTCTGCGTTTGCCGGAATTCGCGCATATCAGTGAAGCGATGAAGCAGATGCAGCGCAGCAAATCGCATATTGCGGTCGTGCTGGATCAGCACGGCGGAACAGAGGGCATCGTGACCTTGGAGGACATCATCGAGGAGCTGGTCGGCGAGATTTACGATGAAGCGGATGAAGTCATTCCGCTGCTGACGCGCCGCGATGACGGTGTGTATGAGATTTCCGGCGAGTGCGGCATCGGGGATCTGCTTGACAAACTGGAATTGCCCGACAGCCGGATCGAGACTGAGTGCAGCACTGTCGGCGGCTGGGTGACGGAGCTTGCGGGGCATATTCCTGCGGTCGGAGAGACGGTCTCCGGCGATTGGTTTTCTGTCACTGTGCTGCAAATGGATGAGCAGCGCGTGCGGCGTGTAGCATTCCGGATGGATGCCGCCGAAGAGAGTTCCGATACCGAAGCGGAAGAGGAATTGGCAGCAATGTGAACAAAAATGGATAGAATCCTTGACTTTTCTCCTCGAAAATAGTATAATACAGATATAGAACACGGAGAGGAGCGATGCTGTAATGGCTGTTGCAAGAAATCTGGTGCTTGCCGGGGATTATGCCGGACTGCGGGTATTTCGCATGTCGCCGTCTTTGGCGTACATTTCCGGAACGATGAAGAAAATTGAGGACATTTACTTTACGCCGGAAACTGTGACACGGTATGAGCTGATGACCGAAGAGATCATTCGGTCGGGGAATTCTCTGCTTCTGACGGGAGCATTGGATCCGGGCTGCCTGATTAGTTTGCGGCTGCGTGCATCGGAGGCGATGCAGAGCAAAGGGATTTACACGATAGCGGTGAAATTTCAGGACGACAAACGCAGCTTGCTTGAAATTGACGATAAGATTTACGCGGCGATTGTCCGCCGTCTGAATCCGTAATTTCGTGCCTCGATTGAGGCTGTGTTGAATCATCAAGAGATTCTCTGAGTGCTTTGCCCTCAGACTCCCGCCGGGAGACAGCGATTTCCCGGACTCCTATAAAAAAATCCGTCCCCGCTGGGGGGACGGATTTTTTTGCACAGAGCGTTCAGGGGACGGCGGTTATACCATTACACTCCCTGATTGCGGCGCGCAAAAAAGAGCTGAATCCGAAGATTCAGCTCTTTTTGACTGTACAAAATTACTCGTTGATTGCAGTAACAACGCCGGAACCGACGGTCTTACCACCCTCACGGATAGCGAAACGGAGACCGTTCTCGATTGCGATCGGAGTGATCAGCTCGACAGAGATCTCGATGTTGTCGCCGGGGTTGCACATCTGAACGCCGTCCGGCAGCGTGATGATACCGGTAACGTCAGTTGTACGGAAGTAGAACTGCGGTCTGTAATTGGAGAAGAACGGCTTATGACGGCCACCCTCTTCCTTTTTCAGAACGTAGACCTGACCCTTGAACTTGGTGTGCGGATGAATGGAATCCGGCTTACAGAGAACCTGACCTCTCTCGATGTCCTTACGGGAAACACCGCGGAGCAGTGCACCGATGTTATCGCCAGCCTCAGCATAGTCCAGCGTCTTGCGGAACATTTCCAGACCGGTAACAACAGTGGAAGCCTTCTCTTCTTTCAGACCGACGATCTCGACAGTCTCGCCGACCTTGACCTGACCACGCTCAACACGGCCGGTAGCAACTGTACCGCGGCCGGAGATGGTCATGGTATCCTCAACCGGCATCAGGAACGGCTGATCAGCCTTACGATCCGGAGTCGGAATGTAGGAATCAACAGCATCCATCAGTTCGAGGATCGGTGCATAGACCGGATCATTGATGTCGTTGGACTCGGAGATCAGAGCCTGGTGAGCAGAACCCTTGATGATCGGAATGTCATCGCCGGGGAACTCATAGCTGCTCATCGTGTCGCGGATATCCATCTCGACGAGCTCGATCAGCTCTTCGTCATCGACGAGGTCAGTCTTGTTCATGAAGACAACGATTGCCGGCACGCCAACCTGACGAGCGAGCAGGATGTGCTCTTTGGTCTGAGCCATCGGGCCGTCAGAAGCAGCAACGACGAGGATTGCGCCGTCCATCTGAGCAGCACCGGTGATCATGTTCTTGATATAGTCAGCATGGCCGGGGCAGTCAACGTGTGCATAGTGACGTGCATCGGTCTCATACTCAACGTGTGCGGTGTTGATTGTGATACCGCGTGCGCGCTCCTCCGGAGCCTTATCAATGTTTGCGTAGTCCTCAAACTTTGCCTGACCCTTCATTGCCAGCGTCTTGGTGATCGCAGCAGTCAGAGTGGTCTTGCCGTGGTCAACGTGGCCGATCGTACCAATGTTGACATGCGGTTTTGTACGTTCAAAATGCTCTTTTGCCATTGGAATCTCCTCCTAGAAAAAATATTGGGATAGAATTGGGTTCGGTCATCATCAGATACGACAAGGACCTGACATCCTATATTCTACCAGATTTGCGCGAAAAATGCAAGCCTTTTTAGAAAAAAAATCCAAAAACGCCCGGATTTTTTGCAATTCGCGGGAAAACCGCGGAAAAACCGCCGCCGGACGCCGGAAAACCGCATCCGGCAGCAGAAATGAAACGGGAAATCAGTCTTCGTCGCTGTGACCGCGTTCACTCTTGATCTTGTCGGCAATGCTCTTCGGCACTTCCGCGAAGCTGTGCGGCTCCATGACATAGTTGCCGCGGCCCTGAGAACGGGAGCGCAGATCGCTTGCATAGCCGAACATATTGGAGAGCGGGACGAGCGCGTCGATCTGGGCCACGCCGTTGTTGGCTTCCTGACCGAGGATCTGACCGCGGCGGCCGTTGAGGTCACCGAACACATCGCCCATATACTGTTCCGGCACAAAGACCGAAACCTTCATGAGCGGTTCGAGCAGAACCGGGTTCGCCTTACGCATTGCGTTCTTGAATGCCATGGAACCGGCGATCTTGAATGCCATTTCAGACGAATCAACCTCGTGGTAGGAGCCGTCGTAGAGAGTAACCTTCACATCAACGACCTGATAGCCTGCAACGACACCTGCCTGCATCGCGCTCTGGATACCGGCATCGACAGCAGGGATATACTCCTTCGGGATCGCGGCGCCGACGATGTTGTTGATGAACTCATAGCCCTTGCCGGGTTCGTTCGGCTCAACGGTGATCTTGACGTGACCGTACTGACCGGTACCGCCGGTCTGCTTCTTGTGCTTGTAGTCCTCGTTGACGGTGTTCTTGATTGTTTCCTTATAGGAAACCTGTGGCGCACCGACATTTGCCTCGACCTTGAATTCGCGGAGCAGTCTGTCTACGATGATTTCGAGGTGCAGCTCACCCATACCGGCGATGATGGTCTGACCGGTATCGGAATCGGTCCATGTGCGGAAGGTCGGATCCTCCTCAGCGAGCTTGGAGAGGGCGATGCCCATTTTCTCCTGACCTGCCTTGGTCTTCGGCTCAATGGCGAGGTTGATAACCGGCTCCGGGAACTCCATGGATTCGAGGATAATTGGGTGGTTCTCGTCGCAGAGCGTATCGCCCGTGGTGGTGTTCTTCACACCGATGACGGCAGCGATGTCGCCCGCATAAACCACGTCAATATCCTTTCTGTGGTTCGAGTGCATCTGCAAAATTCTGCCCATGCGCTCGTTGCGGTTTTTGCAGGAGTTGAGTACGTTGGTACCCTTCTCGATCTTACCGGAATAGACACGGAAGAAGCACAGCTTTCCGACGAACGGGTCGGTCGCGATCTTAAACGCGAGAGCTGCAAACGGCTCGTCGTCGGAAGACGGACGGGTCTCTTCTGCCTCGGTCTTGGGATTGATACCGGTGATTGCCGGGACATCCAGCGGAGACGGCATATAATCGACAACGGCATCCAGCAGCTTCTGCACGCCCTTATTGCGGTAAGAGGTACCGCAGACGACCGGAACGATCGTGTTCTCGATGGTACCCTTGCGCAGGCCGCGTTTCAGATCTTCGATGGTCAGTTCCTCGTCTGCGAGGTACTTTTCCATCAGTTCTTCATCGGTCTCGGCAACTGCCTCGACCATTGCCATGCGGTATTCCTCCGCTTTGTCCTGCATATCGGCAGGAATATCTGTGATGTCGATATTCGTACCCAGATCGTTGGTGTAGATATACGCCTTCATTTCGAGCAGGTCGATGAGACCCTTGAAGTCGCTCTCCGCACCGATCGGGAGCTGGATCGGCACAGCATTACATTTGAGACGGTCCTTCATCATGTCAACGACGCGGTAGAAATCCGCACCCATGATGTCCATTTTGTTGACATACGCCATACGCGGAACCTTATACTTGTCCGCCTGACGCCAGACAGTCTCGGACTGCGGCCCAACGCCGCCCTTTGCGCAGAATACGGTGACAGATCCATCGAGAACGCGCAGGGAGCGTTCGACCTCAACGGTAAAATCGACGTGTCCGGGCGTATCAATGATATTGATGCGGTGTTCCTTCCAGTATGCAGTGGTTGCAGCAGAGGTGATGGTGATACCTCTTTCCTGCTCCTGCTCCATCCAGTCCATCGTAGCGGAACCGTCGTGGGTCTCGCCGATCTTATGGTTGATACCGGTGTAATACAGGATACGCTCGGTGGTGGTCGTTTTGCCGGCGTCGATGTGAGCCATAATGCCGATGTTTCTTGTTTGTTCAAGACTGCAATCTCTTGGCATTCTTGGTTCCTCCTAATTGATTTCATCCGCAGCCGGAGAAAGCCGGCAAACGGATCTGACGCAGGAAATTACCAGCGATAGTGTGCAAACGCCTTGTTTGCTTCTGCCATCTTGTGGGTATCCTCGCGCTTCTTCACAGAGCCGCCGGTACCGTTGACAGCGTCAATGATCTCACCGGCGAGGCGTTCTTTCATAGTCTTCTCGCTGCGCAGTCTGGAATACTTGGTAATCCAGCGCAGACCGAGCGTCTGACGGCGATCCGCACGGACTTCCATCGGAACCTGATAGGTTGCACCGCCCATGCGGCGAGCCTTGACTTCGAGAACCGGCATGATGTTTTCCATAGCCTGCTCAAAAACTTCGAGCGGCTCACGGTCGGTCTTGGTTTTGACGATCTCGAAAGCGTCGTACACGATCTTCTGTGCGACACCCTTCTTGCCGTCGAGCATGATGTTGTTGATGAGACGTGTCACGAGCTTGGAATGATACATCGGATCTTCCAGCACGTCACGCTTTGCGATATTGCCTCTTCTTGGCATACTCGCTTCCCTCCTCCATAATAAAATGAATTCACAGGTACTCACACGCTTTCTGCAATGAAAGCGGTGTAGGCGCAAGCAGACGACATACAGCAGCTGCGCGTGAATACGTCACACGTCACATCTATCTATATATCTCCACAAGGGCCTTGTGGGGTAAATGCGAATTATGAGTTGTGCAGGGGAATCCGCCCTGCTGCGGCTGCGGGAAAGAAGATTACTTCTTGCCTGCCTTCGGACGCTTTGCGCCGTACTTGGAACGAGCCTGCAAGCGGCCGTTCACGCCCTGCGCATCGAGTGTACCGCGGATGATGTGATAACGCACACCAGGCAGGTCCTTGACACGACCGCCGCGGATCAGCACGACGCTGTGCTCCTGCAAATTGTGACCGATACCCGGAATGTAAGCCGTGACCTCATAGCCGTTGGTCAGGCGCACTCTGGCGATCTTACGCATTGCGGAGTTCGGCTTTTTCGGGGTAGCAGTTTTGACGGCAGTGCAGACACCGCGCTTCTGCGGAGAGCTCAGGTCGATCTGAGACTTCTTCTGCGCATTGTAGCCCTTTTGGAGAGCCGGTGCAGTAGACTTTGTCATCTGCGTCTTTCTTCCCTTGCGAACAAGCTGATTAAATGTTGGCATGATTTTCCTCCTTCTTTAAAAGATAGATTTGCGCGCGGGCAGACCGCGCACCTATATATTATAATAAAAAATGCGGGTGTTGTCAAGCACTTGGGAAAATTCAGCCTTTTTGACAAAATCAGCCTTGCCGCAGCGTTCGGTTTTCGGCATTTGAAGCTGATTTTTTCGTATTTGCAGGGAGGACTTGACTTTTTTAGCATGATAAACTATAATAAAAGTATTCTGATTTGAGGAGGCTTACACATGAAGCTTGAAACACAGTGTCTGCATGCGGGCTATACGCCCGGCAACGGCGATCCCAGAGTGGTGCCGATCGTGCAGAGTACGACTTTCACATTTGATTCCACCGCGCATATTGCCGCGCTGTTTGATATGCCGACCGAGCCGATGTATTCGCGCTTTGCGAATCCGACGGTGGATGCGATTGAACAGAAGATTGCAGCACTCGAAGGCGGCGTCGCAGCGATGTGTACGACCAGCGGACAGGCAGCCAGCCTGCTTTCGATTCTGAATGTCTGCTCTGCGGGAGACAGCTTCATTTCGACCGGAACGATTTATGGCGGAACGGTCAATCTGTTTGCTGTCACACTGAAACGCTTTGGTATTGAGTGCATCTTTGTTGATCAGGAGGCATCGCGTGAGGAGCTGCAAAAGGCAATCAAGCCCAATACGCGCTGCGTCTTTGGTGAAACGCTCGCAAACCCTGCGCTTGCCGTGCTGGATATTCAAAAGTTTGCAGACTTTGCCCATGACAACGGTCTGCCGCTGATCATTGACAACACGTTTCCGACACCGATTCTTTGCCGGCCCAAGGAGTTTGGTGCGGATGTCGTTATTCACTCCACGACCAAATATATGGACGGTCATGCGGTGCAGGGCGGCGGCGTGATTGTTGATTGCGGCACATTCCCGTGGGATAACGGAAAATTTCCGGAGTTCACCGAGCCGGACGAGAGCTATCACGGCGTCTGCTATGTGCGCGATTTCGGCAGCATGGCATACATCATCAAGTGCAGAATGCAGCTGATGCGTGATTTTGGCTGCTATCCGAGCGCGACGAATGCGTTTTATCTCAATCTCGGCTTGGAGACGCTTGCCGTTCGTATGAAGCAATACTGCATCAATGCGCAGGCGGTTGCAGAGTTCTTGCAGAGCCGTCCGGAAGTGGAGTCTGTCTGCTATCCGGGGCTGCCTTCGGATGCCTATTATGACCGCGCCAAGACGTATCTGCCCGACGGATGCAGCGGCGTCATCTCGTTCGTGATCAAAGGCGGCAGAAACACGGCAATGCATTGGATGGATTCGCTGAAACTGGCATCGAACGTGGTGCATGTCGCAGACATTCGCACATGCGTGCTGCATCCGGCATCGGAGACGCACCGTCAGCTGACAGATGAGCAGCTGGTTGCTGCGGGCATCAATGCGGGTATGATCCGGCTGTCTGTCGGTCTGGAACATGTAGAGGACATCATCGCTGACCTGACGCAGGCATTTGAAGCAATCGGATAATTAGAGTGAATAGATAGGTTATGAAAGCCCGAAAGCAGTTTGAAGAACTGTTTTCGGGCTTTTTTCGGCGGTCGGAGACAGAAAATGGCATCCGCAGTCGGTATCATTGATATTTTGTAATTCTCGCGAAAAAATCTACGCAGCGGAAAATGGAGACAATATGACAGTGATTAAGACAATTTCACATTGTTATTTCAAATACAAAGTGCTATAATAGGAGCATAGAAAAAGCTTTCTATACCACAACAACGTATTCGCAGACTGCAATGGCATTTCAGCTTCCCCTCTGCTGAAAACAACCCTCTCTTGTCAGTGTAGTTTGCATCGGCGGCAGATGCCGGTACACATCTGCCCCCAACACATCCTTTCATCACTGCTTCGGCAGTGATTTTTCTTTTGATACAAAAATCCCCCGATGCTGCATCGGGGGATTTTTTTCAGCGTTTGGAGGCGGAGGTGACGACGATGGTATCATAACCGCCCTGCGTGTAGCTGACATGCAGACTGACCACATCGACCGTCACTGCAATGGTATAGGACGACGAGACCGGCGGTTCATCGAGTTCCAGCCATTCATAGACATCTTCCGCATTTTCGATGATAAAATAGCCGCGTTCGCGGGTATCGGCGGGGAAGTAGGGGAAATCCGCCTGATTGTCCACGCGCAGATAGAGACCGTTCGGGTTGTCCGCATCAGACGATGCCAGCACGGTGAGGATGCCGTTTGTGCTGAGCGAGCCGTTATAGGTAAAGTCCGCATCGAGAGAGGAGACGCTGCTGCCGCTGACCGTACCGCTGTACCGGTCGAGTGTCCAGTTCAGATATTCGGTGCCGGCTTCGAGCGGCGCGCCGTAACCGTCTTCGCTGTCTGCGGGAACGGCTTCCAGACCGCGTTCACTCCAAAGCAGCTTGGTTTCGCCGGTATCGGCAGTGCTGCCCGTTGTCGTGGTCTCCGCAGCACCGGTCTCGTCTGCTGCGGCAGTTGTGGTTTCCGTGTCGGCAGTTGTCTCCGCCTCGGCAGAAGTGACAACGGCGGTGGTTGTTGTTGTCTCGGCGGAAGAGGCGGTGGTTTCGGCATCCGATGTTTCATCGGATGCGGTGTTGTCAGCTTTGGAACAGGCGGTCATCGCGGCGAGGCAGATTCCGGCGCAGCATACCGCAAGCATTTTTTTTAGTTGCATAACAATCCCCCTATCGGTTTTCTTGCTATCATCATAGCACAAAACAGGGAAAAAAGCAAGCATAAAAAAAGGGACCTCGCATTTTCAGCGGGTCCGGATCACAAATCAATACAGATGGGAATAGGGAAATAAGAAATTGGGAAAATGGGGCTTGAAATCAAGCATAAAGCAGCGTGCCGTGCGGCACATCCGCTTCAATGATTACAGTATACTGCCGAAAGATTAAAATAACCTGAAAGATTTTTTATTTTCGGAAAATTCTTTTGAGAGGGGAAAACGCCGGTCAATGCAGCGGAGCATTCTAAAAGAGGCTGATCACGCTGCCGACTGCCCAGAGGATGACCGGCAGGCAGTAAATGACGGCGATGACCGCGCCGTAAGCAACCTGTGTCAGCGCGTAGGATATGGTTCCGATGCGGCGCATGGCGTTCGGAGAGAGGCGTTTTCGGAGAAACATGCCAAAGAAGGCTGCGAGCAGCAGTCCGGCTGCCGCAATCAGACATCCGGTGCGCAGACCGCTGACGTGAAACCGCAGCACAACAGCAGAGCTGCCTGCCGGCACCTCCACGGCAGTCATGCAGTCGCAGACGCGGTAAACCGGAACTGTTTTGCCGTTGACCGAAGCAGTGAAGCCCTCGTCATAGGCGACGGAGAACAGCAGTGTTTTCGGGGAATCGGCGTGATATTCTGCGGTATATGTTCCGTTTCTGTAAGTCAGATCTGTGCCGTCGGCAGCAGCGACAGCCGCAGCAACCTGTTCGAGATCCATACCGAACACGCCGAAGCTCTCGCAGGTGAAATCCTGCTGCACTTTCACCAGAACAGTGACATAGCTGTTTTCAAAAACGCCGAGTGTGATCAGACCGTTTTTGCTGCTTTCGGGATATTGGTTTTCCAGCACTTTCCCGTTGACCGCAACGCTGACGGCACGATCGCGGTCTGTTTGCAGTTCCGTTTCGGTTTGGGAATACAGATCGAAATAGAGAGCCTGTTTTCCGCTGACGAACATGGAAAAGCGCAGAGAGCCGACCTGATCCGGATTGTCGAGCGTGCAGAGGAAATTGCCGTTTTCATCCTCGGAGAGCGCGGCATTCTGCTGCTTGGTGCAGGGGTACTCCGTGATGAAATCATGCAGATTGAGCAGGGATTCTCCGAGAAATTGCTGTACGTCCGCACGTTTTCCGTCCGGAAGGGATGCGATTTCGGCAGGTGCCGCGTCCACCGCAACGGCAGCGGGCAGGACGATGTGGCTTTCGGCGGCGGCGAGCGAACCGTCCGCATTGATTTGCTCAGTCCATTCAGGGAATTCGCCGTGTACGCCGACCAGATAGCGCACATGCCAGAGTGCGTCGGTCAGCACCGTGCCGCCGACGGAATTGACCTCCATCCAGTAGGAGCTGTATCCCATGCGCTTGACGCCGTGCAGAAAATCGCTGCGCGTCATGGAGGTGTAGTGTGCCAGTGTCGGGCGCATCAGTGCGCCGACCAGATTTGCATGGGTATATTTGCGTGTCAGCCGCACGCGTGCTACGGCATCGCCGCTGTTGTCCGGGAGCAGCTCGCCCATATCGGCTGACTGTGCAAAAAGTGCGTCGTCATTTGCCGCAGAGCCGACATAGCAGTGGAAGTTCATGGCAAATTCGCAGCAAAAGAGCAGTGCTGCGAGAATTGTGCAGCCGCGCAGCGAGATGCTCCGCGTGCGGTGATACCGCAGCAGCAAAGTGTATCCGAGAAAGAGCAGCAGCACAGGAATGAGCAGAAGCAGAAAGCTCTGCGGTGAGAGCCAGAGTGACTGTGCATAGGAGAGCAGCTTATCTTTTGCAAGCAGAATCAGCAGTGCGTCAGCGGTCAGCACGGCAATGAGAATGCCGATGACAGAGAGAACCGGCTTGCGGCTGCGGGCTTGCGGCGATTCCGATGCAGGGCAGCGAGCCGCTTCTGTAAACTGTTCCGCCGTGAGCGTCAGCAGCAGCAGAACAGGGATCATGCCAAAGCGCAGCGGAAATGCCTGATAGCTGCCGGTCTGCCACATCATGCAGATCGGGTCGAGCAGGATTGCAAGCAGCAGGAGAAGAAAAAGTCTGCGGTCGCGGTGCAGGAGATCGGTCTGTGCTTTCCTGCGCAGGAATACGGGAATGACCGCAAAGACGATTGTTGTGCAGAAAAGGACGCCGAGCTTATCCTGCAAATGGTTGAACAGCCAGCTTTGCATGAGATGCTCTGCGACGCTTCCGCTGCGGGCAGAGCGTATGACTTGCAGGAAGCAGGGCAGCCAGACCGCGGCAGTCATACATGCCGCGAGCAGGTTTGCGGTCCAGAATCTCCGTGCGGCGGTGCCGCGCAGCTTTGCGTCTTTATACAAAAACCGCAGCGACAGCGCGACATAGATGATTACAAAGAGGATGATCATGTAGCAGAGATAAAAGCACAGAATCATCACCGCAGAGAGCATCAGACAATAGGGCAGCGCACTGCCCTTGTTGAGCAGATGCCGCAGCGTGAGCATCAGCAGCGGGAAGGTCAGCAGGATGTCGAGCCACATCAGGTTCTGGTAGTAGAACAGACCGTATCCGGAGCAGCCGTACATCACGGCGAGCAGAATGCACATCGGATTTGCAAGCTCCGGCACACGCCGCCGCAGCCAGAGTGCAGCGGTACCCGAAGCGAGCGCGAGCTTGATGAACACGAGCAGATTGACAAGCAGATCGGCAGGTGTATCGCAGACCAGCACGAGCAGCGAGAGCGGATTGCTGAGAAAGAAAAAGAAAATGCCGTAGAACTGCATGCCGCCTGCGTTCAGCAAGGAATAGGTGATTGTTTCGCCGCTCTGCACGAGTTGTTTGAACTGCACCAGCAGCGGCACCGCCTGCTGTTCCATGTCGCACCAGACGACGGAGTTTCCGCCGCAGGGGAACAGTCCGTAGACACGGCTGCACAGCAGAAAAAGCAGGAAGGTAATCAGACACGCGGGCAGGGCAGAAGCCGCATCCCGCACAAGTCGTTGTTTCATTTTGAGACTCCTTTTTTGTGACATGCGGAGGTTTTTCAATCATACGTCACGATTATAGCACATTACGCAGAAAAAGGCAAGGTGTTCCTCTGTTTTTTCATAAAAATGTAAGGAATGAAAAAGAAGCACATCCTGCTCTTTTGAACAGAAAAAGACAGACACTCCGCAAAGAGCATCTGTCTGCATAGCTTACTATATCTATCTTGTTTTCGTATTCCTGATGAATATGAGCATTGCGCCAAACAATAGAAATACCGCAGCCATTATTTCAGCTTCGCCGCGATTTCGGAGATCTTTTGCAGGCGGTGATGCACACCGGAACGGGAGATCGGGGGATGGAGCATTGCGCCCAGTTCTCTGAGACTTGCCTCAGGTTCGTCGAGCCGGATGCGGGCGATCTGCTGCAAGTTTTCCGGCAGCGCATCGAGACCGATGGTCTGCGCGATGTGCTGGATTTCCGCGACCTGTTCTGCGCCGGCGGCAACGGCTTTGTCGATGTTTGCGAGATCACAGTTCATGCGCCGGTTGGTTTTGCTGCGAAGGTCGCGCAGCACCTGCTGATTGATCAGTTCGATTGCCGCGTTCTGCGCGCCGAAATAGACCAGCGCATCACAGATCTGCTCATTTTGTTTGAGATAGAGCAGGAGTTCGTTGTTGCGTGCAGTGGTTTTCATCGGAATCGGCGTATCGAGTGCAGCGAGCATTTCCTGCAAGGCGACGCCGAACACCGCATCGGGCAGAGCGAGTTCGAGGTGATAGCTGCGCTGCGGATCCGTCACGCTTCCGCACATGACAAAAGTCCCTGCTGCAATGAGCATCAGAGTCCGTTCAGAGCGGCCGTGCAGTGCATCGGCGCGGCGGTTCTGATCAATATGCAGTGCATCGGCAAGTGCGGCAACGGCATCCTTGCCGCTCAGCGTATAACACCAAAGAGGGGCTTTGCCTCTGCGCTGACGGTATTCGGTATCGAGTGCATCGGGATGGACACCGGCAGCTTTCAGCAGCTTTGGAAACAGCACGGCAAATGCTTCACATTCTGTCTGCACGGCGATTTCGTCGGCAGAGAAGCGGCGTGCGGCGAGCAGAACGCCGGTGAGAAATGCGCGGCGGTCGTCGGGTGTTTTGACCGCGGTGCAGATTTCGGTTTTGGCTTTATTAGAAAAGGATGCCATCGGTTGACACCACCTGATTGATATAGAATGCGCTTCATACTCCGCCGGATCGGAGAATGATACGGGCGCGGATTATGTAGCGTTGCGGTCTTTTTTATAGTCGCGGTGATGGGTAAGGATTTGCAGATCATCTTTGCGCAGAGCCTCAGAGACCAGTTCGGCAAAGGTGACTGAACGGTGCTGACCGCCTGTGCAGCCGAAGCCGATGACGAGCTGTGTTCTGCCTTCGCGGATGTAAAGCGGAATCAGGAATTTGAGCATTTCGGTGACTTTTTTGAAATACTCCTGAGAATCCGGTGAATCCATGACATAGGTCTGCACGCATTTTTCCTTTCCGGTATGCTCACGCAGTGCATCGACGTAATAGGGGTTCGGCAGACATCGCATGTCGAAGACGAGATCGGCTTCGAGCGGTGCGCCGTATTTGAATCCGAAGCTCATGACCTGAATGACCATTGCGTCGGTGATATGCGGGATGAAGAGATTTTTGATCTGATCTTTGAGCTGAGAGGTAGAGGTGAGGGAGGAATCGAGCAGGAGATCGGCAGAAGCACGCAGCGGCTGCAAATGTTCCTGTTCATAGCGGATTGCGGCATTGGTATCGCCTTCGAAGCGGCGTGCCGCGAGCGGATGGCTGCGTCTGCCGGTGCGGAAGCGGGTGATCAGCACGTTTTCGGAGGCTTCCATGCAGAGCATCTTGAAGCGGACTTCCTCGTGCATCTCCTTTTTGAGATTGCGGTAGGTTTCGATCAGCTCGGAGTAGCGGTGGCAGGAGCGAATATCGACAACAACAGCCGCACGCAGATACCTGCCGCCTTTTCCGAGGCAGTGAATGATAAAATCGTGCAGCATCGGCAGCGGGAGATTGTCAACAGCGTAGTAGCCGATGTCTTCGAGCGCGTTGAGTGCGCAGGTTTTTCCGGCACCTGCCATGCCGGTGATCAGGATGAGATCCATCATCGTATTATGTCGGTGCGAAGAAGAAACGCACCTCTCCTTTGAACCAGTTTCATTCAGAACATGCTGCTGTGCCGCATGCCTTCATGCTTTCACGCAGACGCTGCAAACAGCCGGATAGTCCGGCACTGTATCTGTACCGGTGTGTCAGTCGCCGAGGATTTCGGGTTCCAGTTCGAGTGTATAGCCGGTCTGCGTCCTGACGGTTTCCTGCACATGCGCACAGACCGCCATGACATCGGCGTAGGTGGCACCGCCGCGGTTGACAACGAATCCGGCGTGCTTGCTGCTGACCTGTGCGCCGCCGACGCGGTAGCCTTTGAGGCCGCACCGGTCAATCAGGAGAGAGGCATAGCTCCCCTCCGGCCGCTTAAACGTGCTGCCTGCGCTTGGATATTCGAGCGGCTGTTTGGTCTGCCGTCTGCCGAGCAGATCGTGCATTGTCTCACGGATGCTTGCGGGATCGCCTTCGGTCAGCCGGAAGGAAGCCGAGAGAATGATCCAGTCCCGTTCCATGAAAATGCTGTGGCGGTAGCGCAGATCGAGAGCCTCCCGCGGGAGCGTGCGGATGCAGCCTGTTTCGTCGAGAATCTCCGCAGAAACGATGACCTGAGAGATTTCGCCGCCGTATGCACCGGCATTCATATAGACCGCACCGCCGACAGAGCCGGGGATGCCGTAGGCGAATTCGAGTCCTGTGCGCGCGGCATTCAGTGCCGCGAGACAGAGATTTTTGAGCGATGCGCCCGCCCCGCAGACAATGCAGTCGTCCTGCATTTTTGGGGGATCTGCAAATTTTCCGCCGAGTTTCAGAACAACGCCGGTATAACCGGTATCGGGAACGAGCAGGTTGCTGCCCCTGCCGATCAGGCGAAACGGGATGGACTGCTCACGCAGATAGGCGACAATATTCTGGCAGGCGGTTATATCCGGCAGTGTGATCAAAGCCAGACAGGGACCGCCGATATGAAATGTAGTATGTGCCGACATCGGCTCTGCGCGGGCGATCTGTGCGCCGTTTTGTTCGCAGAGTGCAGTCAGCTTTCCGAGATTGTGCATGGGTGGATCACCTTTCGTTCTGGGGGTTGATTAGAACTGATCGAAATCCTTGACGGTTTCGGTGGCATCCATGTCCTCATAGCCGAGGCGTTGGAGCAGTTCTTTGGTGGCATTGTAGCCCATTTTCTTCTGTCTGCTGTTCATCGCGGCGACTTCCATGATCACCGCGGTATTTCTGCCGGGCTTCACCGGAATGGTCATCGACGGGACTTTAACGCCGAGGATATTGGCATACTGTTCATCGACGCCCATGCGGTCATAGATTTTGCTTGCGTCCCACGGTTCCAGCTCGATGATCATGTCGATTTCCTGCTGCATTTTGACGGCACCCATACCGAAGAGCCGGCGGACGTTGATGATGCCGATGCCGCGCAGTTCGAGGAAGTGGCGGATATTTTCGGGGGACGTGCCGACGAGCTGAGTATTGGAGACCTTGCGGATCTCGACGGCATCGTCCGCGACAAGACGGTGACCGCGCTTGACCAGCTCGATGGCGCACTCACTTTTTCCGACGCCGCTTTCACCGGTGATAAAGATGCCCTCACCGTAAATCTCGATGAGAACGCCGTGGCGGGTGACACGGGGTGCGAGATGCAGATTGAGGAACGACAGCAGTGCAGATGTAAAATGCGACGTGGACTCCGCTGTGCGAAGCACCGGCACCTGATACTGCTGCGCGAGGGTCAGAATTTCCGCAAAGCAGGGCAGACCGCGGCTCAGGCAGAGGGCCTTGATGCGCTGCTGAAAGAGCTTTGTCAGATGCTCCACGCGTTCTGTTTCGGGAATGGTGGAGAGATAGGCGAACTCCATTTTTCCGATGATCTGAATGCGCTCCGGATTGAAGTACTCATAGAAGCCCATGAGCTGCAAGCCCGGACGGGTAATGTCATTTTCGCTGATCAGAATTGCCTCAGGGTCCTTCGAGACGTAGAGAATTTCCAGCTTGAACTCGTCAATGATCTGTTTCAGTGTTACTGTAAACTGCTTTTGTTCGGACATGAAGACAGCCTCCTTTTGGATGATATGATAGTACACTTTTTATCATACCACAAATCGCACAAAAATGCAAGTCCGGCATGAAAATATTTACAAATAATATAGAATACCGCACGCAGAAAACAAGCCGGAACAGCAGTGCATGTGTTCCGGCTTGCGGCATGTCTATTCGGATTTCACAGTTTTGAGAGCTTTTCTTTGAGGACGGCAGTTGCCTCCTGCGGATTTGCAGCACCTTTTGTCCGCTTCATGATCTGTCCCATCAGAGCCTGAATCGCGGCATTTTTGCCGTTTTTGAAGTCTGCGACCGCTTTGGGATTTGCCGCGATGACCTCATCTGCGATGGATTCGAGCAGACCGGTATCCTGTACCTGTTCGAGTCCCAGCTCTTTGACCAGCGCGGGAATATCCTTGCCGGTCTCCCGATAGGCTTCGAGCAGCTTTGCCGGTGCGCTGCGGTTGATTTTATTTGCAGCGCAGAGATTGGTCAGCTCTGCCCAGACCGCAGCGGGAATGCCCGCTGCCCCGCCATCCGCGAGCATCAGGTTTGCGAGCAGCTTGGGCTGCTGCACCTGCGCTACGGCTTCGCTGTACAGATTTGCAAGCTTCGGCTCCGCGCAGAGTGACTGTGCCGTGGATTCGGGCAGCTTGAATTCGCCGGTGTATTTTGCAAGCCGCTCCTCCGGCAGATCGGGGATGGATGCGCGCAGCTCTGCGTGGTCGTCATCAGTCAGAATGATCGGCACGAGATCGGGGTCAGGGAAATAGCGGTAATCGTTTGCATTTTCCTTGACACGCATCGAATAGGTCTTATCTTTTTCGGGATCGTAGCGGCGTGTTTCCTGCACCAGCTCACGACCTGCTTCCGTCTCATCGATCTGACGCGCCTTCTCTGCGTCAATCGCGGCAACAATGTGCTTTAAGCTGTTGAGATTCTTGATCTCGGTGCGGGTATACAGATTGGTGTCACCGACCGGACGGATCGAGAGATTGACGTCGCAGCGCATCGAACCGGTCTCCATCTGGCAGTCGGAGACGCCGACCCAGCGGATCAGCTCGCGCAGGCGTTCGAGGTAAGCCTTTGCCTGTGCCGCAGTCCGGATATCCGGTTCCGAGACGATTTCGATGAGCGGGACACCGCAGCGGTTGCAGTCTGCGCCGGAGCCGCCGTCGGTATGCACGAGCTTGCCGGCATCCTCTTCGATGTGGATGCGGGTGATGCCGATGCGCTTCTCCTCGCCGTTTGCGACAATATCAATATAGCCGTGTTCGCAGAGCGGATGGTCGAGCTGCGAGATCTGATATGCCTTCGGCAGATCGGGATAGAAATAGTTTTTTCTGTCCATCTTGGAGAAATGGGCGATCTCACAGTTCAGCATCATGCCTGCGCGCGCAGCGAATTTGACGACCTCCTTGTTGAGTACCGGCAGCGTTCCCGGCATGCCCATGCAGACCGGACAGCAGCGCGTGTTCGGATCGCCGCCGTGATCGGCAGGGCAGTCGCAGAAGATTTTTGTTTTGGTACGCAGCTCGATGTGTACCTCTAATCCGATGACGGATTCGTATTTTGCCATAGTTTTCTCCTTATGCAAGCGGCTCGGTCAGCCAGACAACTGTGACTTCGCCGGTGATTGGAATTTTCGGGTTCTGCAATTCTTCGGAAAGAGAAATGTTTTTTGCAGCCCAACCACGGTCTGCCATTGTCCGCAGCTTCATATGCTGCATCCTGTGCGCGCCGTTTGTCAGAATTTCATCAAAGCCGGAGACTTTGCATTGCAGCGCCGCAGCGATTTCTTCCGCCTTTGCCTTTGCACACTGTACCGCAGCATCGAGCGCTGCCTGCTTCTGCTGTTCCTCGTCATTCAGCTTGACGGACACTGTGTAGGTCACACTGTCCGTCTTTGCCAACAAATCGGTGACGGCTTCGCGCACATGATTATTTGCGGGGATACGCAGCAACAGATTGCGGGAATAGCTGAAATACTCCTTATTTTTGCGCTCGTCGAAACGAGATTTGCCCACTGTTTCAGCTTCAGCAGTAATCTGCGACGGCTCAATTTGCAAGTCAGTCTTCAACGCTTGCAGGAGTGTCTCTGTCTGCGCTTTACCGGCTGTGATTGCCGCGCCTGAGCTTTCTCTTTCCGCATACACAGTAACGGAAATCTGGTAGAAATCAGGGTCAAATTCCAATCTGACAGAACCCTCTGTTGTAATTTTTCCCATAACAGTTCCCTCGCCGCATCATTCCGCATTCCGCATTCCGCATTCCGCATTTTCATAAGCATACGCTGCCTGATAGAGCTTTGCCTCCGAGAATGCCGGACCGATGAGCTGGAAGCCGACCGGCAGCTGCACGGTGCCGTCAGCCGATGCGGTTGTGCCGCAGGGCACGGAAATCGCGGGCAGACCGCCGAGGTTCACTGGCACGGTGCAGATGTCACCGAGTGCCATCTCCATCGGGTCGCTGGATTTCTCACCGATTTTATAGGCAGGTGTCGGCGCGACCGGCGTCAGCAGCATGTCATAGGTTTGGAAGAGATCGGCAAACGCGCGGATGAGCAGCGTTCTTGCCTGCTGTGCCTTTTTGTAGTAGGCATCGTAATAGCCTGCGGAAAGAACGTAGTTGCCGAGCAGAATGCGGCGGCGAACTTCCCTGCCGAAGCCCTGCGTGCGTGTTTTGCGGTAGAGCTGATCGAGGTCTTCGATGCCCTCGGCACGAAATCCGTAGCGGATGCCGTCAAAGCGCGCGAGATTCGACGATGCCTCCGCGCAGCACAGGACATAGTAGGCAGGCAGCGCGTAGCTGACAGCGGGGAGGGAGCATTCTTCAATGACCGCGCCCGCCTGTTCGAGTGCTTTTGCGGCATTGCGGACCAGCTCTGCAACGGCAGGCGAGATGCCTGCGCCGAAATACTCTTTCGGCAGACCGATGCGCATACCGCGAAGATCTTTGCCGAGCAGCGAGGAATAATCGGTGCTGAATTCCGGCAGCGATGTTGAATCGCGGCGGTCGTGGCAGGAGATTGCTTCGAGCACCTTTGCGTTATCGGCAACGGTCTTGGTGAGCGGGCCGATCTGGTCAAAGCTGGACGCATATGCGACAAGACCGTAACGCGAGACAGTACCGTAAGTGGGCTTCATGCCGACGACGCCGCAGAAGGAAGCGGGCTGACGGATGGAGCCGCCGGTATCGGAACCGATGGCGAAAGCGCATTCATCGGCAGCGACAGCAGCCGCGGAGCCGCCGGAGGAACCGCCCGGCACATAGTCGATTGCCGCGGGGTTGCGGGTCAGACCGAGCGCGGAGGATTCCGAGGAGCTGCCCATCGCGAATTCATCCATGTTGGTTTTGCCGAGCATGACCGCACCGGCTTTTTTGAGCTGCTCGGTCACGCATGCGTCATAGACCGGCAGCCAGTTTCCGAGCATTTTGGAGGCGCAGGTTGTGCGCACGCCTTTGGTGCAGATGTTGTCTTTCATCGCAAACGGGATACCGGTCAGCGCACCGGCGGTGCCGTCTTTCAGCATGGCATCAGCGGCATCCGCCTGTCTGTATGCCTCTTCTTCGGCAACAGTCAGGTATGCACCGATCATGCCGTCCTTTTCTGCGATTGCACGCAGGGCATCTGCGGCGAGTTCGCGCGCAGACACTTCACGTTTTTGCAGCAGCTCCGAGAGCGCGACAATATTCATTTTTGTGTATTCCATAGAAAGAAGCCCCCTTTCTCAGCCGATGACCTTTGGCAGCGAGATCAGACCGTCTTCGGAAACAGTGCCCGAAAGCAGCAGATCGCGGTCAAGGCGGGATGCGGCAGGCACATCTTCGCGCAGCACGTTTTCAAGCGGTGCGATATGCGCAGTCGGCTCCACGCCATCGGTATCGAGGGCAGAGAGCTGCTGAAAGAATGTCAGCATCTCTGCAATGCTGGAAGAGAGAGCCTCGGTTTCTTCTTCCGGGATGTCCAGTCTGGACAGCCATGCGAGTGTATCCAGTGTTTTTGCATCAAGCTGCATATGAATATTCTCCTTTTGGCAGATTCTGTTCAGTATTAGTATAGCATATTTCCCTTGGAATTGCAAGATTTCGTGAGAAAAAAGAAAAAACGGTTGTTCTTTCGGAGCCTGGATGCAAAAGAAGACAACCGTTTGCCTTTGATTGTGAAAATGTATTTCTTTTGATTTTATGCGGATTTTTGAGGATCTGCAATCAGGAGCACGGCATCGCCCGCGCAACAAAAATGCCGCAGAATTGCGCGAATTGCTAAGACTCACAGTGAGAAACAAGCATATTGCACAATATTGATATAAAAAGTTGGTGTAAAATGCCGATTGACACGAGGGGCGATCTGTGATATTTTAAAAAAAGCGCAAACGCTTGCGCAATCGAAGAAAGGACGCAGAAAGAGATGCACAGGCAAGTCGGCAAAGGGACAGCGGTAGCAGCGGCGGCGATGATGCTGATGCTGACCGGCTGTTCGCTGAATCACGGCGCGGCAGAGACACTCTATGTAAAGAAAATTGACGGACTTTCGGAAGATTTCATCATGGGCTGCGACATATCCACGGTGCTGTCGCTGGAAGCGGCAGGCGTGAAGTACTATGATTTTGACGGAAAGGAAGCAGATCTCTTTTCTGTGCTGCATGAGAGCGGCATCAATTATATCCGCGTGCGCGTGTGGAACGATCCGTACGATGCAGAAGGCAACGGCTACGGCGGCGGCAACTGTGACGCAGAGACGGCAGGCGAGATCGGCAGGCGTGCAGCGGAAGCGGGCATGAAGCTGCTGGTGGATTTCCATTATTCCGATTTCTGGGCAGATCCGGGCAAGCAGATGGTGCCGAAAGCGTGGGCGCAGATGGAACTGGAAGAAAAGACGCAGGCACTTTATGATTACACCTGCGATGCGCTGACGACGATTCAGAACGCCGGTGCCGATATCGGCATGGTGCAGATCGGCAACGAAACTAACGGCGCGATGTGCGGCGAAAAGATTTGGATGCACATTTATTATCTGATGGATGCCGGCTCGCGGGCAGTGCGTGCAACCGTGCCGGAGGCGAAGGTTGCGGTGCATTTTGCAAATCCGGAGTCATCGGACAATATGAAGAATTACGCGTATAAGCTCGCGTATTACGATCTTGATTATGATGTATTCGCATCGTCCTATTACCCCTTCTGGCACGGCACAACGGAAAACCTGACCGAAGTGCTGTCCTTTATCGGGGAGACCTACGACAAGCAGGTTATGGTTGCGGAGACATCCTATGCGTATACGCTGGACGACGGCGATGACAATGCCAATTCCATCGGAGAAACCGTCAATTACGAAAAGCCCTATCCGATCACGGTGCAGGGGCAGTCGCGTGCAATCGCGGATGTGATTTCGGCGGTTGTGAATGTCGGAGAACGCGGCATCGGCATGTTCTACTGGGAACCGGCATGGCTGCCTGTGCCGGGTGAGACACGGGAAGAACGTGCCGCGCTCTGGGAGCAGTACGGTGCCGGCTGGGCATCGAGTTATTCGGCTGGATACGATCCGGAGGATGCAGGGCAGTATTACGGCGGATCGGCTTGGGATAATCAGGCACTCTTTGATTTTTCCGGACATCCGCTGGCATCGCTGAAAACCTTCGCGCTGGTGCGCAGCGGCAACGAAACGGAGCCGGTGCCGGATGCGGTCAAGGACGCGGAAATTACCGTGCGCCTCGGGGAAGCGGTCACGCTGCCGGAGACGGTCTCTGCGATTTACACCGACGGCAGCCAGCAGGAGATTGCGGTTACATGGGAAGCAGCCGATCTGGATGCGATGACGAACGGCGACCCTGCTGTTTATACCGTCAACGGGACTGCCGACGGCAGAGAAGCAGTCTGCCGCGTGTCGATGGTTGCGGCAAATTACGTTGATAATTACAGCTTTGAGGATGACGACCGAAGTATGTGGGAGATCGAGAATGTCGGAGACAAGACGACACAGATCGACTTTCAGCAGAAGGCTCTCGATGCGGTGACGGGTGAATATTCGCTGCATTTCTGGGGCGAGAACGGCACGGACTTCATCGCACAGCAAAAGCTGACGGGCATACCGGCGGGGAGCTACCGCTTTTCACTTTCCATTCAGGGCGGATTCAGCAGCGATGACGACACGCAGGACATTCAGCTCATCTGCACCGTCAACGGAAAAGAATATACGGCACCGGCTTCTGTCAGTGAATGGAATGTCTGGACAGAGCCTGCGGTGACGGGGATTGAGATTCCGGAGGGAGCCGAGGTAACGGTCGGCATTCACGTCAAAGCGGGCAGACAGTCATGGGGTACGGTTGATGATTTTCTGCTGAACCCTGAGAAATAAAAGAGACTGCACCAAAGTAAGGAGGTTGTCACTTGGAGGAGAAATTCATATTAAACCTGATTCACCGTCCGGAGCTTGCGCCGGAATATGCGGAAAAGGTGACCGGACAGGGCAAAAAGGAGGACATCTCCCGCGGAGAATTGCGTGACGAATCGCTGGATATTTTCATTTTCCAGCAGGATGTTGCGCACAGAAACGGTCTGCGCACAACGATTGAGATGACATATGCTTCACTGTTTTCAAAGGAAGCTGTGCGACTTGCGAAAGAACATCACGCGCAGTACGGCGATGAGATCGGCTTGTCGCTGCTGGGGCTCCCGTGCAAGGAATTCCGCGAGAAATATCAGACAAAGGATTTTTGCATCTGGATGTTCTCGATCGAGGACAAAAAGGCGATTGTCGATGATGTGTTCGGCAAATTCTATGAGCAGTTCGGCTTTTATCCGCATTCCACCGGTTCCTATTACATGGACGCCGAGCTGACAAATTACATCAAGGAAAAATATCCGGAGGTCGTCTGCGCGGTCGCAACCTGCTGGGAAGAGGGACCGAAGGCATATCACACCTGCAACAACAGCTGGTACACGCTGATGGACGGCGGTCCGTGGGCTCCGTGGATCCCCTCGAAGCAGAACACGCACGCCCCGGCTGCAAATGAAGCAGAGGACAGCGGCATCGTGGCGATTCCGCATCTGTCACGCGATCTGCTTGCCTGCTATGACGGCAACGGTTCCAATTTCGGCACGCATCCGCAGAATGTGCTGCGCGGCATGATTTACCGCGACGGTGAATTTCCCTATCTCTTCAACCTGATTGACCAGTACCGGCATCTGGCGAAGTACAATGACGGCATTGCGTACAATATGATGTTTGTCGGACCGGGCTGGCTCAATAAGCTCGGACGCTGGGAATCACCCTATGAGCTGCTCGCAAAGAGCTATGAGGACGGTCTTGCGTATTACGGTCAGCTCAAAAAGGAAGGCAAGCTCATCGACATGACCATGGAGGAGTTTGCAGCCTTTTACCGCGAAAACAAGCACTATGAGCAGCCCGAATGCGCACTCTGGCGCGACATTCTGTACGGCAGCGACAAGCAGGTGTTCTGGTACTGTGACCCGTATATGCGCGCCGGAATTGACATGAACCAGGGCGGTGCGCTGTTTGATCTCAGACCGTATGCGGCAAAGCTGGACTGGAAGTTCGGCATCGGCACAAAGCGCGTACAGGATGTGTCCTATCCGTTTTTGATTCAGATGAATTACCGCGCAGGTTACTTTACGCACTATGCCGGTGAGGGAACGATCCGGAGCTGCAAGATCGCGTGGAAGGGGCAGGAGACGGACATGTGTCTCTGCCGCACAAAAGCACATTTCTCGCAGGAGGGCAAAAAGCGGATTCTGACGCTGGATCCGGTGGACATCGTGTTTGACGGACTGTCGGCAAAGATTCAGACGGTCATCACATTTGAAGAGGGCAGTTCGCGGATCGACTATCGCCGCGAAATTCTTGAAATCTCCGACCCGAACGAGCAGATCGAACTGCATGAATACATCACCGCATGCTACGGCACAACCGAATATCCGGAGGATATGACGGAAATCGTGCTGACGGCAGAGGGCGCAGAGGGCAAAAAGTCCGTCGCCTACGCCTATAAAAACCGCACGGAGACAGTTTCCGCGGTCAAGACACTGGATGCAGTCATCCCGCCGGTTGAAACCCGTGTTTCCTTTGGCACACACGAGGAAGCAGAGGGGTATGTGACCGAAGGGTATGCGTTCTCACCGATGTTCACGCTCGGTCTGAGAAAGCATCTGGGGAAAGGAGAGGTGCTGACGTCATGGCTCAGTCTGCAAAAGGAAAGCTGAATTTCCGTTGCCCGTCGTGCTTTATGCGCGATATTGACATTGATATGTTTTACGATAAGGACAAGAAAGAATACTACTGCATCCGCTGCTGCTATCACGGCAGTGAGCAGGATGTGCTGGAAAAGAATGAAATGGCACGCTTCCGCTATCGGGATATGATGAAACGCATCACGGTTTCGGATTATGACGACTGATGACTTTATCTTCGGTATGGACATCTCAACATTGGACGATACCGAGCGCGAAGGCGGAATCTTCTATGATGAAACCGGAACGGCAAAGCCGCTGTTTGAGATTCTGAAAGCGAACGGCGTCAACGGCATCCGGCTGCGGCTGTGGAATGATCCGTACACAGCAGACGGCACACCGTACGGCGGAGGCACCTGCGATCTTGCAAAGACTGTTCGCATGGCACGGCGCGTCAAAGAAGCGGGGATGAAGCTTCTTCTGGATTTTCATTACAGCGATTTCTGGTGTGATCCTGCGCGGCAGGGAACGCCGAAAGCGTGGCGCGGCATGTCACCGGATGCGATGGGTCAGGCATTGTACGATTTCACGGCAAAGACCCTGCAAACACTGTCAGAGAACGGCATTCATCCGGACACGGTGCAGGTCGGCAATGAGATCACAAACGGCATGTGCTGGGAGACGGCAAAACTCGACCGCACATCACCGGAGACATGGGAACGCAGCTTTGATGCACTGGCGTCTCTGCTGAAAGCGGGGTGCAGCGCAGTGCGCGCAAACAGCTCCGCAAAGATCATTCTGCATCTGGAACAGAGCGGAAAAAATGATCTTTGGCGCGAATGGTTCGATGCGGCAGCAAAACGACAGCTCGATTTTGACATCATCGGCGCGTCGTACTATCCGCTGTGGCACGGGACATTCTCGCAGATGCGGGAGAACTTTGAAGATATGATCCGGCGTTACGGCAAGGATGTGCAGATTGTAGAGACGGCATATCCGTTCACGACACAGCCGTATCGCGCAGACGGAAAGAAATTCATGATCAGCGATGATTTCAGGCTGGAAGACGGCAGTGCGCCGCCGTACCCGTTCACAAAGGCGGGGCAGGCAGCGTACATGCGTGAGCTGTTTGAGACCGTATCGCAGATTCCGCGCTGCACGGGTATTTACTACTGGGAACCGGGCTGGCTCCCGCTCCAAACGTCCACATGGGCGACGAAAGCCGCACTGAAAGAAATCGGTGAGGCGGACAAAGACACCGGTAATGAATGGGCAAATGAATGCCTGTTTGATTACAGCGGGAAGATCAATCCCGCATTCTCAGAGATCAGACGCGCATCCGCGTGCTGACAACAAAAAATAGGAGGAGTTTATCATGAAAACCAAAAAGTTCCTGGCAGCGATGCTCGCAGTTTCGATGTTTGCATCGCTCGGTCTGGCAGGCTGCGGCGGCGATTCTTCGACAGCAGACAGCGGCAGCGGCGAGACATCTTCGGCAGCAGACAACAGTGCAAATGACAACAGCACCGCAGACGGCGGCGACGCCTCTGCCATCACGGTCTGGGCTCCGGAGGAAATCGTTTCTCTGACACAGGAGAAGCTGGACAGCTGGCTCTCTTCTTCCGACTGGGCGGGCAAGTACACGATCACCGTCTCCGCGATGGGCGAGGGCGAAGCCGCAACCCAGATGCTGACGGACGTTGAGGCAGGCGCAGATGTTTTCGGCTTTGCACAGGACCAGCTTGCAAGACTGGTTGCAGCAGGTGCGCTTTCCGCACTGGGCGGCACATTCCTGGAAAATGTTCAGAAGAACAATGACGCCGGCGCAGTCGGCGCGGCGACACTGAATGACAAGGTGTACGCATATCCGGAAACCTCCGACAACGGCTTCTTCCTTTACTATGACAAGTCTGTCGTCAGCGATCCGTCCACACTGGAAGGCATCCTCGACGGCTGCGCAGCAGCGGGCAAGAAGTTCTATATGGATCTCCAATCCGGCTGGTACGATGTTGCATTCTTCTTTGCAACCGGCGCGGAGTGCTACTATGAATATGACAGCGAGGGCAATGTGACCGGTGCTGTCTGCGATTACAACAGCGACAAGGGTCTTGCCGCAATGAAGGCAATGGTTGATCTGGCTGCAAATTCCGCATTTGCACAGTCCACCGGTTCCGATGCAGCGCTCTTTGATGCAGAGGGCGGCACCGCAGGCGCGATTGTTTCCGGTACATGGGATTCTGCAACCGTGCAGGAACTGCTCGGCGATAACTTCGGCGCAGCAAAGCTCCCGTCCTTCACTGTTGACGGTGAGACCTATCAGATGAGCGCGTTCGGCGGCTTCAAGCTCGTCGGTGTCAAGCCGCAGACCGATTCCGACAAGCTGACCTTCTGCCATGCAGTTGCAGATTACATTACCGGCGAAGAGATGCAGCTCGCCCGCTTTGACAGCAACGGCTGGGGTCCGTCCAACCTGAACGCACAGGCATCTGATGCCGTGCAGGCTGACGCAGCACTGGCAGCACTGGCAGCACAGCTCAATTACAGTGTTGCACAGGGTCAGTATCCGAACGCTTACTGGGATCTGACAATCGCATTCGGCACCGACATCAACGCAGGCACCTATGCAAATGCTTCCGATGACGATCTGCTGGCAGCTCTGGCAGACCTCGAAACCGATATTAAGGCAGCGACCTGATGTCAGGCAGATTCAGGCAGCCGCTTGACAAAACCCCATTGTTCATTGTATGATAAGAATGTGCGCGCAGATGCGGCAGGCGGAATCGGTCTGCCTGCCGCATCTGCCGCTTCATGAGGACGCGGACTGCCGCGTGTTCATGAAACGGTCTGCACTGTAATCAAACGGACTGAAAGGATGATGCAAGATGAAACGAATGCCGGAGCTTTCCTATCTGGCGATGCCTCCGTACAAGCAGAAGCTGTACGACATCGGGATGTGGTTTGCGGCGATTCCGGAAAAGCTCTGGAATCTGCTGAAAGCGATTCCGCGCGGCATCTGGAAAGGGCTGTGTGCGATCGGAAGATTTTTCCGTGAGCTTTGCATGATGTTTGCTGAGGGAGACTGGAAGACACGTACATCATTTGTTGTGATGGGCTTTGGTCAGTTTTTCCGGCGGCAGGCAGGGCGCGCCGTGTTGTTTCTGCTCTTGGAGGCAGTGTTCATCTGGTTCATGATCGGATTCGGCGGAAATTATCTGAGCGGCTTGCGCACACTGGGTGAATCTGCAACCGAGGTGACGCTGAACGAATACGGCTTGGAGCTTGTGACCTACAAGGACAACAGCTTGAAGATCCTGCTCTACGGCGTGCTGACAATCTTCTTCATCGTCGGCTTTGTTTACACATGGGTGCTAAATGTCAGACAGAATTACACCGCACAGAAGCTGATCGAAGAGGGCATCCGTCCGAAATCTGCAAAGGAAGACATCAAGTCGCTTGCCGATGAACAGTATTATAAGACATTGCTGGCAGTGCCGCTGCTCGGCATTGTCGTATTCACAGTCATTCCGATTTTCTTCATGATTCTGGTTGCGTTTACGAATTACGACTATTCGCATCAGCCGCCCGACAAGTTGTTTACATGGGTCGGCTGGGACAATTTCCGGACGATGCTTGCAACGGATGTATCCGGCTCCGGAAAATTCGCATACACCTTCCGGGAGATTCTGATCTGGACGCTGCTCTGGGCACTGGTTGCCACATTCTCGAATTATTTTCTCGGCATGTTTGTGGCAATCTGTATCAACCGCAAGGGCATCCGGTTCAAGAAGTGGTTCCGCACGATTCTGGTCATGACGATTGCAGTACCGCAGTTTGTTTCGCTGCTGCTTGTGTCGAAGATGTTTTCCGATGAGGGCATCGTGAACAATGTGCTGCTGAATCTGGGCTGGATTTCCAACAGCATCAAGTTCATGACGAACGGGACACTTGCCAAAATCTCGGTGCTGGTGATCAATCTCTGGGTCGGCATTCCCTATCTGATGCTGATTACGACTGGCGTTCTGATGAACATTCCGGCGGATTTATACGAGAGTGCGCGGATTGACGGCGCATCGGGCATCAAGCAGTTCACGAAAATCACACTGCCTTATATGCTCTTTGTGACCGGACCGTATCTGCTGACGAGCTTCACGGCAAATATCAATAACTTCAATGTCATTTATCTTCTGACAGCAGGCGCACCGAAGACGAGTGCCTATGAAGGCGGCGCCGGGCAGACAGACCTGCTGATCACATGGCTGTATTCTCTGACCGTGACGAACAACGATTACAAGACAGCAGCCGTGGTCGGTATTCTGGTATTCGTGGTCGTCGCAGCGATCTCGCTGGTTGTGTACAATGTCTCACCCGCGATGAAGAATGAGGAGGATTTCCAGTAATGGCAAAGCACAAGAGCAAAGCGGGCAGAGAGCGGCTGACGCGCATTCTGATTTATGTATTCCTGACGCTGCTCTGCATCATCTGGCTGATCCCGTTTGTTTATCTGATTTTTCAGGCATTCCGCGGGGAATCGCGCCATATGGTCACATATGTGATTCCAAAGCAATGGTCGCTGGTGAATTTCAAGGAGCTGTTTACCGAGACGAATTTCCTGCACTGGTATCTCAATACACTGATCATCGCGCTGTTCAATGCGGTGCTGCAAACGATCATGGTTCTGTGTGTGGCATATGCCCTGTCGCGGATGCGCTTCAAGGGCAGAAAGCTCCTGATGAATGTGATGCTGGTTTTGGGGATGTTCCCGGGCTTCCTCTCGATGATTGCGACGTATTTCATCTTAAAACTGCTGGGGCTGACGAGCGAACATGCCGTGCCGGGACTGATTCTGGTCTATGCAGCAAGCTCCGGCATGGGCTACTACATTGCCAAGGGCTTTTTTGATACGATTCCGAAATCGCTGGATGAAGCGGCACGCATTGACGGAGCTTCACGAAGCCGGGTGTTCTTCCGGATCATCATGCCGATGGCAAAGCCGATTATCATTTATACGATCATGATGGCGTTTATCGCGCCGTGGGGAGATTTCATGTATGCATCCCTGATTACATTCGGTCATGAAGAGGCATATAATGTCGCTGTGGGCTTGTACAAATGGCTGGACAAGGAGCATATCAACGAATACTTCACGCGGTTCTGTGCAGGCGGACTGTTCGTTTCAGTGCCGGTCACTGCGCTGTTCATGGCACTGCAAAGATACTATGTAGAAGGTGTCACAGGCGGTGCCGTCAAGGGATAAGCATGGGAGGAAACACAGATGGCTGATGTCACGTTAAAGAATGTCAAAAAGCAGTATGAGAACGGCTTTGTTGCCGTACATGATTTCAATTTGGAAATCCGGGACAAGGAATTTATTGTGCTGGTCGGACCGTCCGGCTGCGGCAAATCGACGACGTTGCGCATGATCGCGGGCTTAGAGGACATCACAGACGGCGAAATCTCTATCAGCGGCGAGGTTGTGAACGACATGGAGCCGAAGGACCGCGACATAGCGATGGTGTTCCAGAACTACGCGCTGTATCCGCACATGTCGGTCTATGAGAATATCGCATTCGGGCTGCGTCTGCGCAAGGTGCCGAACAAGGAGGTCCATGCGGCGGTTGTGAATGCAGCTGAGATTCTGGGCATTACAGAGCTGCTCGGACGAAAGCCCAAGCAGCTCTCCGGCGGACAGCGGCAGCGCGTTGCGATCGGCAGAGCGATTGTCCGCACACCGAAGGTCTTTCTGATGGACGAACCGCTTTCCAATCTGGATGCCAAGCTGCGCAACCAGATGCGCGCCGAGATCATCCTGCTGCGTGAAAAGATTCAGACGACCTTTGTGTATGTCACACACGATCAGACCGAGGCGATGACGCTCGGAGACAGAATTGTGATTATGAAGGACGGCTATGTGATGCAGGTAGGCACACCGCAGGAGCTGTTCAATCATCCGGCGAATCTGTTTGTTGCGGGCTTCATCGGCACACCGCAGATGAATTTCTTTGATGCGAAGCTGAAAAAGGAAGACGGCAGATATTGCGCGTATATTGAGAATGCGGCAATCACACTGCCGGAGCAGATTACAGCGGCATTGGCAGCGCGCAGCAGCGTACCGGAACAGGTTACGCTTGGCATCCGTCCGGAGAATCTGATTCTCTGTGAGCCGGGAACGCCGAATTCGATTCCGGCGACGATTCGCGTGACGGAAATGATGGGCAGTGAGATTCACATCCATGCAGACTGCGCCGACGGAAAGAGCATCATTCTGCGCGTGCAGATTGCAGATATGAGCGATGCAGAACAGACGGCACTGCTGTCAAAAAAGGAGCTTGTCTTTACGCTGCGGGAGCGTACAATCAATCTGTTTGACAGGGAAGACGGCAGAAATCTGACGGTACCGGATGCAGTACCGGTGCCGAAGGAAGAGAAGAACCGACTGGTTATTTTAGGGGAAGAGCCGAAGAAGAAAAAGGGCAGAAAGTCATAAAGAGTGATCGAGAATATGAGTACGGAAAAGAATGTGTCCACAGCAGGCGCAGCCCGCAAAAAGGCGCAGTTAGAGGACATTGCCGCGGCACTTGGCTTGTCGAAATCGACGGTTTCGCGGGCAATATCGGGCAAAGGACGCATCAGCGCGGAGACGCGGGAGCGTGTATTTGCAGCGATCAAGGAAATGAACTACCGGCCGAATATGATTGCCAAGAGCCTGTCCGAGAGCAAGACATACAATATCGGGGTTGTGCTGCCGATGGACAGCAGCGAGTCGGAAGCACCGTTTTTCCAGACCTGTCTCATGGGAATCGGCAAGGAATGCGCCGTGCGGGATTATGACGCAGTGGTCATCACGACGGACAAAAATGATTTGTCGCAGCTGATTCGGGTTGTGGAGAACCGTAAAGTAGACGGTGTGATTATCTCGCGCCCGCTGAACACACCTGAGATGGAAACATTTCTGCGTGAGAATGCGATGCCGTTTGCGGTGCTTGGCAGGAGCATGATGCCGGACGCAGTGACCGTTGACAGCAATCACCGGGAGGGCTGCAAGACGCTGACGCAGTATCTGCTGATGCCGAATGCAGCAGATCGGGTCGGCTTGCTGCTCGGCAACATGAACCACACGGTGAACCAGAGCCGTTATGACGGCTTCACGGACGCATTTGCAGCCCTCGGCATGACGCCGGTGCAGGAGATGATCTACACCGGGATTGAGAGTCCGCTGCAATTCAGCAAGGCAGTGAGTGCGCTTTTGCGGCAGGAGCCGCGCTGCATTCTCTGCGGAGATGACATCATCTGCACGCGTCTGCTGACGGAGCTGAACAATCTGGGCAAGCGTGTGCCGGAGGATGTATGGGTGGCATCGTTCTACGGCAGTGCGTATCTGGATCACTACAATCCGCCGATCACATCGCTGATTTTTGACGCAGCATCGCTCGGAGCAACGGCAGCATCGGTACTGATCGACATGCTGAACGGAGCGGAGGTGCCGCTGGAAACGATGCTGAGCTTTGAGATGCTGATTCGCAAATCGACGTTATAAGAGCGGAGGAATGCCGATCTGCACAGGATCACAAAAGGAAATGATTTTTGGGAAAAAGCAAGCCTAAGAGCGAAAATCTGCTCTTAGGCTTGTTTTGTCAGTATGAAGTATTTTTGAGGGAGATTTTACTCTGCATTCTGATTTTGCGGCATACCGCCGAGATCATAGAACTGTTTTTCGGTGATGAGCTTGCAGCCGGCGAGGAAGCTTCTGTCGCCGCTGATAGAGCTGCGCACGAGTGAGACTTTCGGAGCCGTGCCGTTGATGTCAGCGACAAGCTGTTCGAGAAGCTCCATGGAAGAATCCGCGATATGGTAGCTTTGCAGCACAACGCGGTTCGCACTGTGGATTGCAGCGAGATTGTAAATCATATACGCGAGCTTCTGGACTGCGTTGTTTACAATCCGAAGTGCGGCGGCATCATTTTGGAGATAAAGCCGGATCAGCTCCTCCACGTTCACATCTTTGCCGGTTTCTTCTTTCATCTGTCTGCACAGTGCGTCTTTGGTCAGCTCTGCATGAACCGATCCGTCGGGATACCCCTCAGCCTTTGCGCCGCCCGGCCAGACGATCATCCGGTCAACGGTGGTGGTATCCGCAAGCAGACCGCCGAGCAGCGTGCTGTCATGGATGACAGCCGTCTGATAAGAAGTCCCCGAATAGAGCAGAAGCTGATTGCGGTGTTTTTTATCGAGATAATCGGTGTTTGCCATGGCATAAAGCCCGACGGCATTGCCGCAGAACACAGGGAGTTTCAGTTCCTGCTCCACCGTTTCCCGCAGAGAATTGAAAGAAATACTGCCGTCTTTTGCGATTGACGCACCGATATTCTCCCAGCGGTCCCGAACGATACCGATTCCGAGGCCGAGGAGATTGTCCGGTGACAGCGACGATTTTTTCAGCATGTCCCGGCAGCTTTGGACTATGAACGAGATGATGGTTTTCTTTGGCGTATCCGCCTGAATGGGCAACATATTCTTATCGAGCACATCATCTGCAAGATTGGAAAGACCCACGCTGACGAAATCCTCATCAATGACCGCACCGAGTACGAAGCGGTAATTGGGGTTAATGCGGATCATGGTTTTGCGTCTGCCTTTTTTTCGTGGCGCATCGGGCGCGGGGATTGCAGGCGTATTCATGTCTTCAAGAATCCCCTGCGCGATCATCTGATTGGTAATGATCGTTACAGCAGCTCTTGTGAGGGAGAGCTGTGCGGCAATATCGACGCGGGCGAGCATTCCGGCATTGCGGATTGCAAGCAGAATCTGCCGGCGGTTTCTGCGTTTGAGATCGAGCTTGCTGATTCCCTTTGTATCCATGATATTTCCTCCTCTGTATTGATCCTGCCGCATGTGACGGTACAATGCAGCACAGTTGATTCTATATTGTTAATTATAATCGCCGGTAGTGAAACTATCGTGAAAAAAGTGTGAACTTATTTTGAATTTCGTTGATAAATTTCAAATAGAAAAAATCCATGCCTCCGATCGGGAATCGAAGGCATGGATTCGGTGATACAAAAATACAGATCAGGTCATGGAAGCAGAGGGAGTATTGCGCTTTTCGGCAGAGATTTCCGCCGTCTGCATCAGACCGTCCGTGCGGAAGGGAGCCATCGGCAGACCGTTTTTGCCAAAGACCGTGACGGTCATGAAGTTTGTCCAGGCATAGCGTGCATATTTCGGAGCGGGGACACCGTCAGCAGTCAGCGTGAGGAAGCCCTTGCCAAAGAACGCCTTTGCCGGACGGAACATGAGATCATCGCCTGCGAGTTCAAACCCGACCGGTTCACCGGTCAGCAGGAAGCCGTCATCGGCATAATCGAGCAGCACCGTCATTTCCGAACCGTTTGCATAAGCAGAGCGGAACATCGGCGGGCAGGCATCTGCGCGGGAGATCGTGCCGTAGACCTCCGCGAGAGCTTGCAGCGCGAGTCTGTGACCGACGGGAATTTTGTCGGTGGGGTGGATATTATCAAGTTCTCCGCAGTCTGTGAGGACAGCAAGACCGGTGTTTTTCAGCTTGCGGTAGACGCGAAACTGCGCTTCACGGATGAGACACCAGTGCTTGTGGTCGATGTCATTGAGATAGCGGAACATCGGGAGCTGCACATTGAGAAAGGGCAGCTCGGGGTCAGCCCAGTCACGCCGCCAGCAGGCGATCAGTTCTGTGAGGAGCGTTTCGTAGGTATTGGGGCGGTGGTCATCGGATTCGCCCTGATAGTACAAAAAACCGCGCAGTGTGTAAGGGCAGACGCGCCGCAGCATGGTTTCGTAATTTCCGCAGGGGCGCATTTCGTTCTTAGGGCTCATCGGACCGGGGTAGCGGGATGCTCCGAGAATTTCCTGTGCTTCGTCCCAGCTTGTATCGGGCTTTTCCTCCATGAGCTTGGAATAGCGCACATACCATTCATCCTGATATGCGGCATATTCATCGAAGGCTTTGATGAGTTCTTCCTGTGTTTTGCCGGCAGTTGCGGCGTCATATTCGTCGATATACGGACGGATTTCCGCGTGGCTTTCGAGCACATCGCGCGAGACCCAAGCAGAAGCGGAAGTACCGCCCCAGTTGCAGCCGATCAAGCCGACTGTCACGCCGAGTTTCTCCGCGATTTCAAGCGCGAAATACAGACCAACAGCGGACCACGCGCCCGACGCATCGGGGGAAGCTGTGCTCCATCCGGTATTGCGTTCGACTGCTTCAAAGGTGTCGTCGATCATACGTTGTTTCGGCGTATAGTAGAAGCGCACGCCGCAGTCAGCCGTGAGTGAATCGAGCAGGGCTTTTCCGTTTTTGTCGTTGCGGATCTCGTATTCCATATTGCTCTGACCGCCGCAGAGCCAGACCTCACCGACTGCAATATCGGCAAAGCGGATCTCGACCGCACCGCTTGCAACGGTCATCATCAGACCGGTCGCAGCGGGCATCGGAGGGAGTGTGACGCGCCATTTACCGTCCTGTACGGTTGCAGAGGCGCGGTTTCCGCCGAGGGAAACGGTCACACGGATGCCGTCTTTTCCGTCACCCCAGACCGCAATGGGCTTTTCGCGCTGTAACACCATATGGTCGCTGAAAATCGCAGCAGCTCTCATGGTACAGACCTCCCTAAGTGTCATTCAAGTTTAAGAATCGGCTTCATCCGGCGCATGAAGTCTGCCATAGGTGATATTGAGCTGCCGGATTTTGGCTTTGAGTTTTTCGGAATAGTCCGCACGCTGCGTCCGCCAGACCCAGTTTCCGCCGAGGGTAGAGGGCGTATTGATGCGTGCAGAGGGCGGCGCATTGAGGAAATCCTGCAAGGGCGCGATTGCGATGCGGGCAGTGCTTGCCCATGCAGCGCGGAGCATCGCCTTGGGGATTTGTTTTTCTTTTTTGACCGCGAGATATTCCATTGCGTAGGCGTTTGTTTCCGGTGTGTTGCTCTTGACCCAGCCGCGCAGGGTATGGTTGTCGTGCGTGCCGGTATAGCAAACGCAGTTAGAGGATGCAAAATTCTGCGGCAGATAAGGGTTCTCCGCACCGCTGTCAAATGCAAATTGCAGCACCTTCATGCCGGGAAAACCGGTGCGCCGGAGCAGCTTTTCGACGGCAGGCGTGATATTGCCGAGATCCTCTGCGATGACCTGCATCGCGCCGAATTTCTCCTTTGCCGCTTTCCAGAGTGCATAGTCCGGACCCTTGCGCCATTTGCCGTGTTCCGCGGTTTCCGCGCCGTAGGGGATCGCGTAATAGCGTTCAAAGCCGCGGAAGTGGTCGATGCGCACGGTGTCATACATATTCAGGACAAATTCGAGTCTGCCAAGCCACCATGCATAGCCGTCTTCTGCCATTGCATCCCAGTTCCAGAGCGGGTTGCCCCAGAGCTGACCGGTGACGGCAAAGCAGTCGGGCGGACATCCTGCGACGGCAGTGGGCTTTTTGTGTTGATCGAGCTGAAAGAGCTTGGGTTTTGCCCAGACTTCCGCGCTGTCATACGCCGCATAGATGGGAATATCCCCGATGATGCGGACGCCCTTGCGGTTGGCATAGCTTTTCAGAGCTTCCCACTGTGAGAAGAAGCAATACTGGACAAAGCAATAGAATTCGATTTCCATTGCAAAGGTTTTCTTGGCGTCTGCAACGGCATCTTTTTTGCAGAGTGCGAGGTCTGGCTCCCATTCGTACCAGGGCTTGCCGTCGTTCTGCGTTTTGATCGCCATAAACAGGGCATAGTCATTGAGCCATGCCTTGTGTCTGGCGCAGAATTTTCTGAAATCCGCAGGTTTTTTCCGGGAGAAATTGGCGAACGCAGCCCACAGCACCGGCATGACATGCCGGTAGAGGAGGGAATAGTTGATCTCATCCTGAGCGGTATCCCAATCCACGCCGTCATAATCGGCAGGTGTGAGCCAGCCGCGGGCGGCGAGCCGGTCGAAGTCAATCAGATACGGATTTCCGGCAAACGCCGAGCAGGACTGATAGGGGGAATCGCCGTATCCGGTTGGCGCGAGCGGCAGCACCTGCCAGTAGCGGCAGCCCGCTTCGGACAGATAATCCACAAATTCATATGCCGCCTGACCGAGTTTGCCGATGCCGTGACGTGACGGCAGAGCCGATACAGGCAGTAAGATTCCGCTTTCCCGCATGGTGATGACCTCCGAATCTCTGAAATATCAGGTGTAAAGGGAGCCGTTTTCATCATTTTCTAATTCATTCATTATTAGAATCTGGATATTAGCACAACTCCAATCATTTTTGCATCTTGAATAGCTTGCTTTGTATATAAACTGTTTGTTATTACAATAGCCCTGTCACATTTGTAATATGATGCTCCGGCGTGCGCCTCTTGAACAGCTTTATTTCCAACCTTGCCAGCATAGTGTTTGCATTGTATTGCACATTTTTTCCTGTCAGGAGATATTGCCAATATATCAGCTCCGTGATCTCCGCTGCCTCTCGTCACCCTGATATTTCGATATCCCATAGATTGAAGTTTATTAGCTACATAATACTCATATTGAATCCCAGTCATATCCTGTGTACTGTATGTAACAGATGTATTTAAGATCTTTGTCTTAGAAGAATTTGAACTTCCGAAAAGATATATTACAGGGAAAATAATGAATATTACAGAATACGCAATAAGAAAACCGGTTTCTTCCGGATAGCATTTGCGAATAATAGATATAAAAATAAAAGCTGATACGGCAATTAAAACTAATTTAGCAACAAGATTGTTGTTCAAATTAATTTTATGTCTTTTCTTAGTTTCTTGCAAATCGCAGCAACCATCATTGATATTATCTCGATCATCCATGCGATTCTCCTATCTAATCTAATATGTTCAGACGGCGTCATTTCTGCCCTGATCGCTTCTAGTTTCGATGCTTCTTCTTCCGACATATACCTTTGAACTGCCAAAAAGAGAGATGCGATCAACGCTGGGTTGCCTCAAACTGCTTTCCGAGTTCTTTGAGGATTTTTGCTACAAAGCGATCCACTTCCTCATCGGTGAGTGCGTGGTCATCCGAGCGGAAGAAGAGAGAGAACGCAAGCGATTGCTTGCCCGCTTCGATCTGTTTGCCCGTATAGACATCGAAGAGCTGCACGCGGTCGAGGGATTTGCAGGCGTTTTTCATAGCCGCTTCGAGGTCTGCGCAGACGACTTCGCGGCTGACGAGCAGTGCGATGTCGCGCTGTTCGATCGGGAATTTCGGCAGGGCATCAAAGTGCAGCTTCCGGCTGAGATACGGCCGCAGCGCGGTGAGATCGAGTTCTGCGAGGAACACGGTGTGTTCGGGTGTTTCTGCATCGGCAATCTCATGCGCGAGCAAACCGAGCCAGCCGATTTTGGTGCCGTCGCTGAGCGTGACAACTGCGCTCATGCCCGGGTGCAGGAACGGATATTCGGCGGGTTCCTCCGGTTTCCGGTAAGTAAAGGAGAGCCGGAATGCATCTGCGACTGCTTCGAGGACGGCTTTGCCGTCAAAGAAATTCAGTTTGCCGCCATCGAAAAGACCGATGCAAAGAGCTTCGCGTTCTTCGGGTTCCTGCGTGGGATGTTCTTCTGCACTGTGATAGGTTTTTGCGATTTCAAAGAGTCTGCCCGCATGATTTCCGCGGCGCACATTGCGGATCACAGCATTGAGCATGGAGGGCGCGAGCATGGTGCGCATGACGGAAAGATCCTCGGTGATCGGATTGAGCAGGCGGATTGCCTGTCTCTGGGGTGCATCCTTGTCAAGGTGCAGCAAATCGAGGTCTTTCTGCGAGTAGAAAGAGTAATGCACGGTTTCGTAAAGCCCCTGTGCGCAGAGGACATTTTTGAGCTTTACAAGGGTAGCCTGCTGTGCATTTCTGCCGCCGTTGGTGACGGCAGCGGCAGCAAGGAAGGTCGGCGTGATATGGTCATAGCCGTACATGCGGATCAGTTCCTCTGCGATGTCCGGTGCATTTTCAATATCCTCGCGGTACGCGGGGACAGCGACAGTGAGTGCATCGCCGTCGAGCTTCGGTTGAAAATCGAGATTTGTGAGGATGCGCAGGATTTCGGCATCGGGAATGGTGATGCCGAGCAGCGCGTTGACTTTTGCGACGGAGACGGTCAGCACTTTGCGAATCGTCGGGTCTGCGACGACTGCTTTGACGACACCGGTCTTTGTGACGGAGCCGCAGCCGAGTTCTTCGATCAGATGGAGCGCACGCTGCATGCCGAGCTGCGTGGAATATTCATCCACACCCTTTTCATATCGCTGGGAGCTGTCGGAGTGCTGACCGAGTGCGCGTGCTGTTTTGCGGACATTGTCGCGCATAAACTTTGCCGATTCAAAGATGACATCGGAGGTATCGTCCTTGATTTCGGAATTCAGACCGCCCATGACGCCGGCGAGTGCGACGGGTTTTTCGCCGTCACAGATGACGAGATGATTCTCGGTGAGCTTGAATTCCTTTTCATCGAGCGTGACGATGGTTTCGCCCGCTTTTGCTCTGCGCACGACGATCTGCTGACCTGCGAGATCGCGCAGATCAAAAGCGTGCATGGGCTGACCGATTTCTTTCAGCACATAGTTTGTGATGTCTACAATATTGGAGATAGAGCGGATGCCGACGAGTGCGAGGCGTCTGCGCATCCATGCGGGAGACTGCCCGATTTTCACATTGCGGACATAGTGCGCGGAATAGCGCGGGCAGAGATCGGGCGCAAGGACAGTGACCTGAAAGCCGTCGAGCGCGGTATCGTCGGTTTGATAGTCTGTTGCGGGCATTTTGAGCGTCTTACCCAGTGTCGCAGCGACCTCGCGCGCAATGCCGAGAATGGACTGGCAGTCGGGTCTGTTTGCGGTGATCGAAATATCGAAGAGCCAGTCATCCAGCCCGACAATCGGCTTAATGTCCGCGCCGACAGGAGCATCCTGCGGCAGAACGAGCAAACCGCAGTATTCCGCACCCGGATAGAGGTCGTCATTGAGGCCGATCTCGATGCCGGAGCAGAGCATACCGAAGGATTCAAATCCGCGCAGCTTGCCCTTTTTGATTTTCATAGTGCCTTCGACGGTGACATGGTCTTTTGCAGTTGCATAGACCTGCGCACCGACCAGCGCGACGGGATATTTCCCGCCCGCCTGTACATTATCGGCACCGCAGCAGATCTGGAAGGTCCCGTGCTGTCCGCAGTCCACCTGACACACATGCAGATGGGTCTCCGGGATCGGTTCGAGCGATTTTACCTCACCGACGACAACGCCGGAGATCTCCCCGCCGGTCTCGGTAAGGGTTTCTACCTCAAAGCCGCAGTCGAAGAGCTTTTTTTCCAGCTCCTGCGGCGTTACATCAATTTCAACATATTCTTTGAGCCAACTCAGCGGCACGATCATAGCAGTGATTTCCTTTCTTCAATGAGTCATTTCAGCGGGACGAAGACGCCGGATTATCCGCGGAACTGTTCGAGAACGCGGACATCGGATTCAAACAGCATTCTGATATTGGGGATGCCGTATTTGAGCATAGCGATGCGCTCGATGCCCATGCCGAAAGCAAACCCGGTGTAGACATCGGGATCAATGCCGCAGTTTTCGAGGACTTTGCGGTTGACCATACCCGCGCCGAGGACTTCGATCCAGCCGGTATCCTTGCAGAGGCGGCAGCCGTGGCCGCCGCAGGAGAAGCAGCTGACATCGACCTCAACGGACGGCTCAGTGAACGGGAAATATGAGGGGCGCAGACGGGTTTTGACACCCGCGCCGAAGACATTTTCCGCAAAGACATCGAGCATACCCTGCAAATCGCAGAGCGTGATGCCCTTGTCAACGACCAGACCCTCCATCTGCGAGAACATCGGGGAATGCGTTGCGTCGTCATCGGAGCGGAACACCTTGCCGGGAGAGAGAATCTTGATCGGCGGCTTGGTATTCTCCATGACGCGGATCTGGCCTGCGGAGGTCTGGGTTCTCAGCAGCAGATCCGGCGAAACGTAGAAAGTATCCTGCATATCGCGTGCAGGGTGATCTTTCGGCGTATTGAGAGCCGTAAAGTTATAGTAATCATTTTCAATTTCCGGGCCTTCAAAGATGGTAAAGCCCATACCGGCGAAAATATCAATCAGTTCATTTGCAATCAGCGTATTGGGATGCAGCGCACCGCAGGCATGTGCGGAGGCAGGCATTGTGACGTCGATCTGCTCTGCGGCATTTTTCTGCGCAAGCTCGGCAGCTTTCAGGCGGGCATCCTGCGCCGTGAAGAAATCGAGAGCCCATGTTTTGAGTTCATTGACGACCTTGCCGAATGCAGGACGCTCTTCGGGGGCGAGATCGCGCATATTCTTCATCAAAGCGGAGATCTGACCGGCTTTATTGTCGAGATACTGTTTGCGGAGCTGATGCATTTCCTGAGAATTGGAAATCGCGGCGGCAGCGGATTGGATTTTTTCCCGCAATGCCGAGATCTGCTCATCCATTTTCATATTTGAGTTACCGTCCTCTCTGTGGGATTAAAAATTGGAACAAAGTACTTATATAGTATACCGCAAAACAGGGAGATTGTCAAGCATCGGCACACGGGAAACGGTACATCGGCATACTTTTGGGACAAAAAAGAAGCAGACACAAAATGTGTCTGCTTCGGAAATGATTATGAGAGATTGCTGTATGAAGGCGCACCCGCATAGCCGGTCATTTTCTGCCAGCTTGTTTCGATCTGCGAGGCGGTATCGCTGTAATATCTCAGAATGTATTGTGCATCAATTACGGTGATTTGTCCGTTTCCGTCAACATCGGCGATTGCGAGCTGTGCCTCGGTGAGGTCAGGCGTGAGCTGAGAGAGGAACGCCGCAGCCGCTTTGAGCGTGAGCAGTGCATCAACAGGCTGAATCACGCCGTTTCCGTCCACGTCGCCGTATACGCCGACATGCAGTGCGCAGACATAGTCGCTGCCGTTGCTGGTTGCGATGATATTCGCGTCGCCGAGACCGGTTGAGGTCACAAAGCCGTTCTGATCGACCGTTGCGACAGAAGGATCGGAAGAGGTCCATGTGACATCGCCGTACGCATTGAAGAGGGACAGATTGAAATGCTGATCGGGACCGGTGAGGGAGTAGCTGGTATAGTTCAGCACAGGCGTGGTATCGTCGGCCACAACAGTAATGGTACCGCCGTAGAAGCTGACATCGTTTGGTATGAGTTCGTCGGAATCGTCGCTGACATTCCGCAGCACCTCGTTGTGCTTGATCTTTCCGGTTTCGGGATCAATGCCGTCTGTGAAGCTGAACTGATAGGTCGTGCCTGCCTGCGCATCTTCGGGAATCGTGACCCACATTGCAAACAGCGCGCTGCCGTCCGCTGCCGTGACGTTGTAGCCGGATTTCGGGAGGCAGACAACGCAGAAGGGATTCGTGTCGAGGTTGATGGTCATACCTGCTGCATAAGCCCAGTTGCGGGAAGCATCCTCCACATCGAAGCGTCCGGTGAGTCTGGTGTCGTAGGCGATGTTCACGAGGTACCCGCTGGTGCCGAGATCGCCGTAAACATAAACCGGAACCTCGACTTCTTCACCGGGCTTGCCGCAGACATCTGCGATAATATAGTACATGCCGCCGTTTTCGATGGCGTAGTCATCTTCCCAGAGGTCGCCGGAGGGCGGTGCTGTGGTCGATGTGGTGGTGCTGCTGGAAGATGTTGTGCTTGTGGTAGTTGTGGTGGTAGTAGTCGTTGTGGTAGTCGTGGTTGTGGTGGTTGTGGTGGTTGTGGTGGTTGAAGAAGTCGTAGAGGTTGTAGAAGTTGTAGAGGTGGTACCGTTTGTATTCGTTGTAGAGGTTGTAGTCGTCGTAGAGGTTGTGGTTGTTGTGGTCGTTGTAGAGGTCGTAGAAGTGGTTGTCGTTGTAGTCGGTGTGGTGGTGGTTTCCTCTTCGATCACGATGGTCAGCGGGACGGTTGTGAAATCGAGCGGAGCCGCGCTGTCGCCGGAGATGCACTGCGACTGAGAATAGAGGGTCACACCCTGCGACTGTGCAAGTGCATTGACAAACGGCTCTGTACGCACATCGAATGTATAGGTTCCCGGCTCAGTACCCTGCGGAACAACAAGGGTCATTTCCGCAAAAGCATTGGCATAAGCCCAGCTCACATCAGAGGTCCATGCGGTGGTGCCCACTTCGGAGGCAGCATCCGCGTTGAGATCGGCATCGGAGCTGTACTGCCATGTCAGGTTCATTTTATCGGCAGTAAAGAGGGCAGAAAAAGCAGAAGCAGCATTGCCGCCGGACTGACTGTCGAAGCAGTAGGGATTGGCATAATCTCCGCCGGAGAGAGAGAAGCCGTAGTTATTCAGCAGACCTTTTTCGTCCTCCTGTCCGTCGTTGATCTGGAATTTGAGCTGGATTGCATTCACGCCGGGATTGGAGGGAATAAAGACTGAGACAGGAACGGAGACATCGCTTTTTGCGACCGCCTCACCGGTCAGTGTGACGGTGTTGGAGCCTGCACTTTGGATATCGAAGATCAGAGGTGTTTCATCGTCGGCTGCAAGGGAGGGGAGTACAGCCGTACCGAGCACTGCGGAGGCAGTGACACAGCCGGCAAGCGCAGCACACAAAAGCTTTTTGAAGCGCATAGGACATTTCCTTTCTGTAATGAAAATTATATGCAAACCGCGTGAAAGAGCGGTTATGCCAACGAAGGAGATGCGGACGGGACGAAGCGAAGCCGCTCATGGTTCCGGCTCATCTGCATTTCTCAGCCCATAGGTCAGGGTGAGCAGACTGTCCGCGAGATACACATTTTCGACGAGAATGTCGGGGTGATCGAGGTGCAGATCGGCGTGGCTGAAATTCCAGAACGCACGGATGCCGAGCTCAGCGAGCTGCTGCGCGAGTGCAGATGCGGCAGCTTCCGGCACACAGAGTACCGCAAGCTCCGGCTGCTCCTGATGACAGAATCCCGCGAGTGTATCGGTGTGGTGAACCGGCATACCGGAAATATCTCTGCCTGCAACAAAGGGGTTTGAGTCAAAGAGTCCGATCAGTTCACAGCCGCACTGGGGAAAATTGACATGGCTTGCGATGGCTCTGCCGAGGTCGCCAAGCCCGATCAGAATCGTTTTGCGGTGTGCGGAAATGCCGAGAATCTGACCGATCTCATCGCGGAGAGCAGCGACATTATACCCATACCCCTGCTGACCGAATCCGCCGAAGCAGTTCAGATCCTGCCGAATCTGCGAAGCCGTCAGTCCCATCTGGGCAGACAGCTCCTTGGACGAAATGCGGGCGATGCCGCGATCGGCAAGCTCACCGAGGAATCTGTGGTATCTTGGAAGCCGCCGGATCACAGAAGACGAGATCTCCTGCCTTGCCATTCGGAATGCGCCTCCTTATGCGTTCAGCGCAGCGGAAAGACGCTTGCCGACCTCTTCGAGGAATTCCTTGGAGTTGACTTTTTTCTTGTTTTCGAGGCTGGACAGCAGATAGAGGTCGCCGGTCATAATGCCGTCCTCAATGGTCTGAATCGTAGCAGCTTCGAGCTTGTCTGCATATGCAGAAAGCTCCGGCAGACCGTCGAGTTCTCCACGCTTGCGGAGTGCGCCGCTCCATGCAAAGATGGTTGCAACGGAATTGGTCGAGGTCTCTTCGCCTTGGAGATGCTTATAATAGTGCCGCTGCACGGTGCCGTGTGCGGCTTCATATTCATAGATGCCGGCGGGGGAGACAAGTACGGAGGTCATCATAGCGAGTGAGCCGTATGCGGTGGAAACCATGTCGGACATGACATCGCCGTCATAGTTTTTGCATGCCCAGATGTAGCCGCCGTTGGAGCGGATGACACGCGCTACGGCATCGTCGATCAGCGTGTAGAAATAGGTGATGCCTGCCGCCTCAAATTTCTCCTTGTATTCTGCTTCATAGATCTCCGTGAAAATATCCTTGAAGCGGTGGTCATACTGCTTGGAGATGGTGTCCTTGGTCGCAAACCAGAGATCCTGTTTGAGATCGAGCGCGTACTGGAAGCAGGATCTTGCAAAGCCCGCGATGGAGCTGTCGCGGTTGTGCATGCCCTGAATGATGCCGTCGTCAGTGAAGTTATGGATGAGCTGGCGGGTTTCGTTGCCGTTCTTGTCGGTGAATACAAGCTCGGCTTTTCCGCCGCCCTTGACCTGCATTTCGGTGTTCTTGTAGACATCGCCGTAGGCGTGACGCGCAATGGTGATGGGCTTTGTCCAGGTCGGGATATAGGGCGTAATGCCCTTGACGAGAATCGGGGTGCGGAAGACGGTGCCGTCGAGCGCGGCACGGATGGTGCCGTTCGGAGACTTCCACATTTCAGTGAGGTTGTATTCCGGCATTCTTGCCGCATTCGGCGTGATGGTCGCACATTTGACCGCAACGCCGTATTTTTTGGTAGCCTCCGCGCTGTCAAGCGTGATCTGATCCTTGGTTGCCTCTCTGTTTGCAAGACCGAGATCATAGTATTCGGTTTTGAGATCGACATACGGGGTGATGAGAATATCCTTGATCCACTGCCAGAGGATCCGGGTCATCTCATCGCCGTCCATTTCGACGAGCGGTGTCGTCATCTTGATTTTAACCATTGGTAGTTTCCTCCGAAAATTAACAGTATATGTATCTGCGCGTTTCTGCAAAGCGGCAGGGGCGTCGGATTGTCAGGTTGTATCAATGAGGTAATAGTAGATGCCGCTTCCGAGCCGTTCACCGATAATCACGGCGACGACGATGATCCGCGCGGGCAAATCCAGCTTTTCGCTCAGAATGATCCCGGCAATCAGTCCGATGATTGCACCGACAATGCCCCAGATCCGTTTCCTGCGTGTATGCTTGTCGCCGGAGCCGAT
>JAZQNP010000060.1:0-13002 GCA_045627405.1 Oscillospiraceae bacterium
CCCTGCACTTTCAAACGAAAGCCTAACCTTTCATTTGCATAGTGTTGTTTGTGGAAAACCTTTCATTTGAAGGTGAGAGATTACCTATCAGTCTCGCAGTCCGCTACTCCCAATAACAAAATAAGGTCAACTACCGAAAATGTCGCAATTCTGCGTGTTTTTCGGCGGTTGACCTTTCGCTTTATTGTATTCAATAGGGAGTCTAAGCATCGACAAACTCTGCCAGAACCGGTATCCGGTTTGACTGCGCATACTGTGTCAGCAGCATACGCTGGCTTGCAATGCTCTCCGATTCGCCGCCGCCGTCCTCGCGTGACAAACGCAGATAAATTGCGCCGGAATACGACATTTTCATGATCCATCGCCTCCGCATTATGAATGAAAACAAATCTGATTTTCCGCTCAATTTGTGATTTATTCCGTTTTTCCGATACAGCCTTGACTTTTCCAGGCAAGCGTGATATAATAAATTACAGACATCGCGGAGTGGAGCAGTCTGGTAGCTCGTCGGGCTCATAACCCGAAGGTCGTTGGTTCAAATCCTTCCTCCGCAATCCAATGAAAAGCCTCGTAGATATGTACGTCTACGAGGTTTTTGTTTTAAATAATCACGCGAAAAGCGAAACAGTGCAGCTACGGACTTTTTCACGGTCTATACAGTGCATGGGGAGCCGGACGGCTCCCCCTTTTCTATTGTATTTTTGTGCGGAACGGTTTATGACACAGGATACTAGGGCGTGTTGACACTATAACACTATAATAATATGCGGATTTTTGAGATGATTTTGTTCCGTTCAAGGATTTTTAACGACGAACGGGGCAAAATCAGCCAAAAAGACGCGTGTTAGGCTTAGTGTCAACACGCCCTAATATCAAAAACACCTGCCAATCCTCTCTTGTATTTCTCAACGCTCTGTGCTATAATAGAAATACACAACAAAAAGCATCAATCAAAAAACTGGAAGGGAACACATGAAATTCAAATATATCGCCGCTGCGCTCCTCCCTGTTTTATTGTTTACAGGATGTGAAAAAAAGCCGGTTGAAAGCAGCAATTCTGTCCCGGATACCGCAGAAGTCACCGCCGCTTCCGAAACAACTTCTGCGTCGGCTTCACAAACCACTGCGACAACCGCAGTCACGACAACCGCTGCCACTACAACGGAAAAAGCAGAGCCGCCTGCCGATCTCGTCCTGCTCTGTCAGGACACCGTTGAAGCATGTGCGGACATCACACTGGATGAATTCATCACCGATCGGAATGTGGAACTGAAAGACGGCTCCGTTCTGCTCGATACGTCAGAAATCGGCACGTTTGATGCGGAGGTGCCGTATCTTTATAACGGAGCAGAATTCAGTCATACGCTGCAATACCGCGTGGCTGATACCACAGAGCCGCATATCTTCAATTACGGCGAGGATTCCTGGCACAAGGCCGGCACGGACTTTGATCTCAATGATTATGTCGGATTCGGTGACAATTACGACAGACATCCGGTTCTGACCTATGAGGGCGAGGTGGATCCGAATACCGTCGGTGCCTATCCGCTTGCCGCAACCGTGACAGACAGCTCCGGCAATTCTGTTTCGTGGAATATTACAGTCAATGTGACGGAGAACATTCCGAAGCCCGCCGACACCATTCCGCGTGTGGATTACAGCGATTTTATCAGCCGCTATCAAGGTGAAAATGTGCGCTTTGGCATCGACGTTTCCGCATGGCAGGCTGATATTGACTACAACGCCGTGCGCGATGCCGGATGCAGCTTTGTCATCATACGAGCCGGCACTTACTACAACAAAATCAAGCCGGACGATTACTTCGCTCAGAACCTCAAAAACGCCGCCGCTGCCGGTCTGGATGTCGGGGTCTACATCTACACGACCGACCGCAGCGAAGCGGATGCCCGCGAGCATGCGCGCTGGATTGCAGAGCAGCTCGACGGGCAGAAGCTCGACCTGCCGATTGTCTTTGACTGGGAGTCGTTCTCCGGGTTTCAGCAGTACGGCATCAGCATCCGCGATCTGAATGATGTCTATGCTGCATTTGCAGACGAAGTCTCAGAGCTGGGCTACACACCGATGCTGTACGGCAGCAAGAATGTGTTGGAGACGATATGGAGCGAAAAATCAAAGCAGCTCGCGCCTGTATGGCTGGCACACTACACGAATCAGACGAGCTACACGGGCGAATATGCGATCTGGCAGGCAAGTGCATACGGGCGAATCCCCGGAATCGAAGGCGATGTGGATATGGATATTCAGTATCTGACGCAGCCGACAGATTGATTTGGGATGATGGAACCGACCGCCGTGATTTTGATCCCTGTCTTTTTTTGTGCCGCTGCGCGTGCAGCCGCAAAACAAATGCAGCCCCGGTTTCGGGACTGCATTTTCTTTTTCAAATCGTCTGCGGCGGTATCGCATCCTCAGAAAAGTCCTCGCCCTCTGAATAGCCGAGCACGGGAGCCGGCTGCTCTGCCGCCTTGCTGAACTGCGTTTCATATAGCTGCGTATAGACGCCGCCGGCACCGACCAGCTCCTGATGTGTGCCGCGTTCTGCAATTTTGCCGTCCTGAATGACTAAAATCTCATCTGCGGCAAGTATGGTCGAGAGGCGGTGTGCAATCAGAATGCTTGTGCGCGATGCAATCAGCGGTTCAATCGCATCCTGAATCTTCTGCTCGGAAATCGAATCCAGCGCGGAGGTCGCTTCGTCAAAAATCATCAGAGCCGGATTTTTCAGCAGAATGCGCGCAATGGAAATGCGCTGCTTCTCACCGCCGGAAAGCTTTAAGCCGCGGTTTCCGACAACCGTATCCAGACCGGTTTCCTGCTTCTCGACAAAGTCGTAGATATTCGCGCGCTTGCAGGCATCAATCAGCTCTTCCTCTGTCGCATCGGGCTTTGCATAGAGCAGATTCTCGCGGATTGTCCCATTGAAGAGATAGGTCTCCTGACTGACAATGCCGATGTTTCTGCGCAGAAATCCCAGATCGAGCGTGCGGACATCCCTGCCGTCAAACAGCACACTGCCGTCCACGACATCGTACAGGCGCGGAATGAGATTGATGAGGGTACTCTTGCCCGAACCCGAGGGTCCGACAATCGCAATGCACTTGCCTTGTTCGAGCGAAAAATTGATGTCTTGCAGAATCTCACGCTCGGGATCGTAATAAAACCGGACATGCTGAAAGGCAACCTCTCCGCTGACCTTTTCCGGTGTGACTGCATCCTGTGCATCTTCGATCTCCGGCTTCATGTCAAAATAATCAAAGATACGCGTAAACATCGCCATCGAGCGGATCCAGTCCACCTGAATATTGAGGAGCTGATTCACCGGCATATACATCTTGCCGAGCAATGCGACCAACACACTGATCTGACCGACTGTTACCGTTTCGTCATACTGCATCATGATGATGCCGCCGACCAGGTAAATCAGCATCGGACCGATGCTCGTAAAGGTGCCGAGCGTCATGCGGAACCACCTGCCCGCCATGCTCTCCTTGATATTCAGGTCAATCATTTTCTTGTTGACCGATTCATAGCGCGTATACTCGCGCTGCTCCATGCAAAAGAGCTTGACAAGAAGCTGCCCGCTGACGGAAAGCGTCTCGTTGAGGATGCCGTTGATCTCGTCGCTGCACGCCTGCGAATCCTTTGTGATCGACCAGCGGCGTTTGCCGGCACTGCGCGTCGGGATGACAAACAGCGGCACCACCGCAATGCCGACCAGTGCGAGGAGGCAGTTTTCCCGGAACATCAGCACAAGCGCGACGGTCAGTGTGATCGCATTGGAAATGATGCTCGACAGCGTACTTGTGATGATCTGCTGCACGCCGGAAATATCGCTTGTCATGCGCGTGATTATATCGCCCTGATTGTTGGTTGTGAAGAACCGCTGCGACATCTTCTGCAAATGCGCGTACATCGTGTTGCGCATGTCAAAGGTGATGTGCTGGGCAATCCATGTATTGAGGTAGCTTTCGAGAATGCCGATCAGATTGGCAAGCAGCGTCACCCCGAAAGAGAGGAGAATAAACAGCACCAGCGCACGCAGATTTTTTGCGATCAGACCGTCGTCTATGATCCTGCCGGTCAGCACAGAGGGCAGCAGCGTCAGAATCGCAGAGCAGAGAATCGCAGCGAGGACAAGCACAAACTGCTTCCAGTAGGGCTTTAAGTACGAAAAAATGCGTTTCAGCAGCTCTTTTGTGACCTTTGGCTTGTTCTTCTTCTCCTCATCGGTCAGGTAGCCTGCACCGAGTCTTCCGCCGGGCGGCATACAGATCCCTCCTTCATCTCAGGATGCAATGCTTCGCATCCGCTCTTTACGATTCCAATACTCTGTCAATATCCTCATGATGCCGCACATACAAGCTGTAATAGTACCCTTTTTTCTCCATCAGCTCCCGATGAGTCCCCTGCTCTGTGATTTTGCCGTCATGCACGGCAATGATCCGGTCCGCGCCGACAATCGTAGAAAGCCTGTGTGCAATCACAAAGGACGTCCTGCCTTCTGTGAGCCGCCTGATGGCAGACTGAATCTTCTTCTCCGTCAGCGTATCCACCGAAGCGGTCGCCTCGTCAAGAATCAGAATATCCGGATCTGCGAGAACGGCTCTTGCAAAGGAGATCAACTGTTTTTGTCCGGTAGAGAGCGTATTTCCGCCCTCCCCGACCACGCTGTCCAGTCCGTGATCGAGCTGCAAGACAATATCATCCGCAGAAACCGCCTGCAATGCAGCCATAATCTCCGCATCCGTTGCATCCGGTCTGCCGTACAGCAGATTGTCGCGCACTGTTCCCGAAAACAGATGCGGCGTTTGCAGGACATAGCCGATATGACTGTGCAGCCACATGACCGACCGCTCCCGAATATCTCTGCCGTCGATCAGCACACTGCCCGAAGTCGGCTCATAAAACCGGCAGACAAGATTGACAAGCGTCGATTTGCCCGCGCCGGTTTCTCCCACGATTGCAACCGTACTCCCCTGCGGCACCGTCAGAGAGAAATCCGTCAGCACCTCTGCACTGCCGTCCGGATAGGTAAAATACACATGCTCAAATGCAATATCGCCGTGCAGCGGCTCCCAGTTTTCCTGTTTCGGGCAGAAGGTATCTCCGTACCGTTTGATGACCTCCGGCGTATCCTCCACATCGGAGCCGGTCTGCATCAGCGCGATATACCGCTCCCAGTTTGCCTGAATCGCAACAAATTCGGAAGCTGTCCGCACGATGCTCTGAATCGGTCCGATCATGCCGAGTGCATAGGACATGAAGACCGACAGTGTGCCGATCAGCATAACGCCGTCCAGTGTCAGCTGTCCGCCCTTTTGCAGCACAACGGCAAGCGCGAAAGAGCTGATCAGGCTGATCAGCGAATAGAACAGCGCGGAGATATGTCCGGAGCGAAAGGAGGATCGCCGCATTTTTTCCGTATCTGCATAAAATACGCGCTCTGTTTTGTCCTCAATCGCAAAGGATTTCACTGCGCGGATTCCGGTAATCATCTCATTGAGATCGCCAGTGATGACAGAATTCTGCTCACGAATCACGCGGTTGATGCGGATGAGCTTTCTCTGGAAGAATACCGCCAGTGCCACTGCCGCCAGCATCAGCAGAAAAATCGCGGCAAACAGCGGCGGAGAAATCAGCAGCATGCTCACGAGAATACTGACCAGATACGATCCGCTCCACACAATGTCCATCAGCTTCCATGCAACCGTATCCCCGATTTTGGAGGTATCGCTCATGACGCGCGAATGAATCGAGCCAACGCTGTTGCTGTTGAAATACGAAAGCGAAAGACGCTGCAAATGCCGAAAGGAAGCATCGCGCAGATCGCGGTTGACAGATACCTCAACCTTGCCGCAGAGTGCAGCAGATATGAAGTTTGCGACGACCTGAACTGCCAAAAGCGCGGCATACAGGATGAGGAATGCCGCAAGTGTATCCAGCGTCTTTTCCGCTGCGTAATGATCGAGCGCGTAGCGGTGAAACAGCGGAAAAACTGAATCAAAGGCACTGCTCAGAATGCCCGTGAGAATCATCACCGCCATATCCCGCCGGTAGGGTCTGCTGACCCGCACCATCATCGTCAGCACACTGTCCTTATGCTCCGGATTGTAGCTCATAAATATCTCTGTATATTCCTTTCCTCGAAATCAGCTCTGCATGGGTGCCGACATCGGCAATTTCACCTTTGTCCAGCACATAGATGCGGTCGCAGTGCGCGATTGCCGTGATGCGGTGTGCAATGAGAATCATCGTCTTGTCGCGGTATGCTTCAAAGAGCGTCTTCCGGACCGCTGCATCGGTCTCAGCATCCAGCGCAGAAAACGCGTCGTCAAAGATCAGCACGCGGGACTGCTTTGCAAGGCTTGCCGCAATCGCACAGCGTTGCTTCTGTCCGCCGGAGAGCGTCACGCCGCGTTCCCCGACATAGGTATCAAGACCGTCCGGAAATTTCTCAACCGTCGAAAGCAGAGCGGCATCCTCTGCGGCTTTGCGGATTGCTGCATCGGACAGCGTTTCATCGGCAATCGCAATGTTCTGTGCAATCGTGCCGGAGAACAAAAACGGCTCCTGCAATACTCTTGCAAACTGCCGGCGATAATCCGCAAGCGGATAATCTGCCGCGTTTTTCCCCATAAATGTAATCGTGCCGCGAATCCTATTCGGATCGCAGGTGCGAAGCAGCAGATCCGTCAGCGTACTTTTTCCCGCGCCTGTGCCGCCGATGATCCCGATTTTTTCACCGGCTTTGACATGAAAGCTGATGTCTTTCAGCACGTCACTGCCCGCATGATAGCTGTATGAAACATGGTCAAAGGCAATCAGCGGCTCTTGCTGCGATGGGAATACACAGCGTTCTGCGTCAATCTGCTCTGCGTCTGCATTGAGAATCTCCCGAATGCGGTCAATCGAAACACCGGCGCGGCTGAGGTCGGCAATGGTACGCCCAAGCTCGCGAATCGGCCATGACAGCATCGCATTATAGGAGACAAATGCAATATAATTGCCCGCCGTGAGTTCTCCTCTGACGCAGAACACCGCGCCCAGCACAACAACGGTCATGACTTGCAGACCGGAGAACAGATCGCCCAGCGACCAGAATACGCTCATCAGCCGCATCAGCCGCACCCAGAGATCGGTGTATTTTGCGTTCCGGCGGATGAACCGGTCGCATTCATATGCCTCCCTGCCGAATGCACGAACCACACGGATGCCGGTCAGATTCTCCTGCACAATCGAGGAGACGACACTCTCTTCCACCTCCGCTTTCATGAAGATCTGCCCGATTCTGCCGTGAAAATACATCGAATATCCGACAATGACCGGAATGAAAGCGGCGGCAATCAGCATCAGCCTGATGTTGATATTTGCCATAAACACCGTGCTCAGCACGATCAGGAGAATGATCCGCGCAAAGGATGTCAGCTGATTGGAAACAAAATGCTTGACGGTTTCCACATCGGAGGTGCAGCGTTGCAGCAGATCCCCCGCGGCATTCGTGTTGTACCATGACATAGGCAGACGGTCTGCATGAGAAAACAGCGTATTGCGCATCCTCTGTGTCAGCTTCTCTGCACCGGCAGCGTTCACGGCTCCCTGCGTATAACGCGCAAGCGCACCGGCAAGGGCGACGGCAATCACCGAAATTGCCGGAAGATACAAATGCTGCCGGATATGTGCAGTCCCGCCGGCAAGGGCAATCAGGGATGCGGCAAAGCCGGTCTGCGGCACCGGTTCTGCATGAAGCACATAATCTATCACATAGGACACGATCTTCGGATTGATCAGGTCGAGCAGTGCAGCAAGCGCGGAAAGCACCGTCGAAAGGATAAATAATGCAAGGCACCCTTTCAGCTCAAAGCGCAGAAACGAAAGCTTTGTCGGAAAGCGCACCGCGGATTTTGTTTTGTTCATGTCAATTCCTTATATCAAAAAGATTCAGCGGGAACAATCCCGCTTTGCAGCAGAAAACACAACTGCTACAATTATAATATAATCAGCAAAAAATGTCAATGGGAATGACGGAAGACCGTCCTGCTTTGCATAATGCGGCAGATTCGGGAAACCATAACCATACAAAATGCAGAAAGGAGCGCGTACCCCCATGTTTGTACCGAGTGTATTCAGACGAAATGTATTTGATGATTTTTTCGAGTATCCGTTCGGGATTTCCCGCGAATCCGCACAGGCAATGAAAACGGATGTCTTGGAGACGGAACAGGGCTATGAGCTGACGATTGATCTCCCCGGAATCCGGAAGGAAAACGTCACGGCAGAGCTGAAAGACGGCTATCTCAACATTACCGCAGCCGCTGCAATGCACAATGACACGCAGGATGCCGGCGGAAAATATATCCGGCGTGAGCGGTTCAGCGGTTCATACAGCCGCAGCTTTTATGTCGGTGAGGATATGCAGGAAGACGATGTGCAGGCTGAATTTGAAAACGGCGTGCTGAAACTTCGCATTCCAAAGCCCGAAATCAAGCCCGCAGTTCAGAACCGCAGATATATCGAAATCAAGGGATCATCCCCTGCACAATAACACATGTCGCAAAAGAGAGACGCATGCCCTGCGTCTCTTTTTCTTTCTTTTGGAACGAAAAGCGCGATAACTTGACAAAAAGGCGGCGGTTGTGATATAATATAGGTTGTATCGGCTGCCGGTCGTGTGCCGGCAGATCATCCGGAATACTGAAAACGGAGGCTTTACACTATGGAACCGATCAATGAGATTGCCGCACGCGTCCGCGAATTGCGCGAAAGCTGCGAGTATTCACAGGAAAAGCTCGCAGAGGAACTCGGTCTGACGGCAGAGCAGTACGCGGGTTATGAGGAAAAAGGAGATTTTCCGATCAGCGTGATCTACGAGATCGCAAATAAATTCGGTGTCAATTTCAATGAACTGATTACCGGTGAGCAGAGCCGCATCGACACATTTCAGGTCGTGCGCCGCGGCATGGGCAAGAGCATCAGCCGGTTTCCGGGCTATCGCTTCAAGGATCTGGCATTTCGCTACGCAGATAAGATCATGCAGCCGCTGCTGGTCACGCTCGAACCCTCCGACGAACTCGCAAAGCTGGTCACACATGCCGGTCAGGAGTTTAATCTTGTCCTGAAAGGCAGCATCGCCGTGGTATTTGAGGATCGGGAAATCATCCTCAATGAGGGCGACTCGATCTATTTTAATCCGACCTATCCCCACGGTCAACGCTGTGCCGGAGATTCCAAAGCAAGATTTCTCACTATGATCGCGGAATGATCCGCTGCATACTTTTATAACGCAAAGATAAAGGAGTATTGAATACCATGCTGTTAGACCGCTACCTGCCCCGGATAGAATTCGATTCCTATGAAGATTTTATTGAAAACTACCGCGTGAACGTGCCGGAGGATTTCAATTTCGGCTGGGATATTGTCGATGCGTGGGCAAAGCAGGAGCCGGAAAAAAAGGCTCTGCTCTGGCTCAGCAAGGACAAGGAAGAACGCACGTTTACATTTACCGAGATCTCAAAGCTCTCCAACCGAACCTGTCACTATTTCCGCAGCCTCGGGCTGAAAAAAGGCGATGTCGTTCTGCTGATTCTGCGCAGACGCTGGGAATACTGGGTCATCGCAACCGCGCTCCACAAGCTCGGCGTCATCCTGATCCCCGGCAATCTTCTCTTCACCACGCATGACATCGCATACCGCGGCAATATGGCAGAAATCTCCGCGATCATCGCCTGCGACGACGAGTACATCCGCACACAGGTTGACGGCGCGGCTCCGCAGATCAAGACCCTGCGCAAGAAAATTGCCGTCGCACAGCCGCGTGAGGGCTGGGATTTCTTCACGGAAGAGATTGAAAAATTCCCCGATACCTTTGCGCGTCCGACTGACGATCAGGCGACAAAGGCAACCGACACCATGCTGATCTACTTTACATCCGGTTCAACCGGTATGCCGAAGATGGTCTGTCATAATTATGCACATCCGCTCGGTCATATCGTCACCGCAAAATACTGGCATCAGGTGCAGGAAAACAAGCTGCATATGTCGATCTCCGATTCCGGCTGGGCGAAATTCGGCTGGGGCAAGATCTACGGGCAGTGGATCTGCGGTGCGGTGCAGTTCGTCTACGACTTCACCGGCAGATTTGACGCAAAGGACATGCTCTCTGTCATCAGCAAGTACAAGCTGACGACCTTCTGCGCACCGCCGACCATGTACCGCTTTATGCTGCAAGAGGATATGACACAGTATGATCTGTCGTCGATTCAGAACTTCTGCAATGCCGGCGAGCCGCTCAATCCGGAGGTCTTCAACCGCATCTATGAGCTGACCGGCAAGAAGATGCGCGAGGGCTTCGGTCAGACAGAGGGAACTGTTCTGATCGCAAACTTCCCGTGGATTGACCCAAAGCCCGGCTCAACCGGAAAGCCGTCTCCGCTCTACAATATCAAGCTGCTGCGTCCGGACGGCACCGAATGCGATGACGGCGAAGAGGGCAGCATCATGGCGTGCGGCATCAATCGGAATCATCCGACCGGTCTGTTCTCCTCTTATTACAAGAATCCGGAGCTGACTGAGGCAGTGCTGGGCGGTGAGAATTACGATACCGGCGACGTCGCATGGCGCGATTCCCGCGGGTATTTCTGGTTTGTCGGCAGAAATGACGATGTGATCAAATGCTCGGGCTACCGCATCGGACCGTTCGAGGTCGAGAGCGCGCTGCTGACGCATCCGGCGGTCGTGGAATCTGCAATCACCGGCGCACCCGACCCCATCCGCGGTCAGGTCGTCAAGGCAACGGTCGTGCTGGCAAAGGGCTATTCCCCCTCTCCGGAGCTGACAAAAGAGCTGCAAGATCACGTCAAGCGCGAAACCGCGCCGTATAAATATCCGCGTGTGATCGAATATGTCGAGGAACTGCCCAAGACCCTCGGCGGAAAAATCAAGCGTGCCGAGATACGGCATCACGATGAGGAAAATGCGTAAATAAATTTGTATCATGAAAATCGGGAGCGTTGCCGCTGTGACAATGCTCCCTTTCTTTTTGCAGATTCACCAAAAGTATGCCGGCAATCTCCCCCCGAAAATATTTTTTGCCGAAATAATCAAAATGTTGCACGTTTGCGTGCAACTTTTCCCCCGTTTCTCGCTATTGACAGAAGGGCATTCTGCATTTGCCGTTCGAGAAAAAAACGAGGTGATAGAATGGAAAGCAAAAAAAATTACCGGACAGACAACAAGAGCTTCATGCTGTACAAGGAATGGGAAACGCTGTTTTCGCTGCTGAGCGAGGAGGAGGCAGGCTTGCTCATCAAGTCGCTCTTCGCCTTTGCAAGCCGCGGGGAGATCCCGCAGACGGACAACACAAACAGTGCGCTGCAAATGGCGTTTTTCGTCATGTCACAGCAGATTCAGCGCGACGGCGAGAAATGGGAAAGATCCTGCGAAACGCGTGCGGAAAACATCAAAAAACGCTGGGCAAAGAATGCCTCTGACGGTTCCGGCGATACAAATGTATACAACTGTATACAAATGAATACAAATGTACCTGATAAAGAGAAAGAAGAAGAAACAGATAAAGATAAAGATAAAGATAAAGATAAAGAAGAAGTGAAAGAGGAAGAGAAAGAATCAGAGCGCGATGCGCAAAAGAACACGCACGCTAGTAAGGAGGGATTTATTCCGCCCTCTGTCAGCGAAGTCACCGATTACTGCTACGAACGCTGTAACGGCATCGACGCGCAGTATTTCGTGGATTTCTATACCGCAAACGGCTGGACAGTCGGACAGTCTCCCATGAAGGACTGGAAGGCAACCGTGCGCCGCTGGGAGAAAAACGGGATTCGTCCGCCTGCACACGGAAAGAATGCACCGTATCCGGCGGCAAGACCGCAAAACAGCAGCATCAACATGGCAGAGGTCGATGCACTGTTCGGGTGGTCGAACGATTCATGACGGTCTGTGCATGACGGAAGCTTCGTCAATCTCGTGCAGCACAAACACTTCGGAAAAGTCTTTACTCCCGCTGAGATACGCTTCGACCGGAACTGTCTCAAAATATGTGATCTCATCCGAGATGCCATAGCCGTAGTATTCTGTCCGCATATGGTATAACAGTCCGTTTCCGCAGGCAAAGCAGTGACGGTCAGCGATGAAATCCTCTTCGCGCTGCACAACAGAGAACATTTGTTCTTTCAGGAGATTGCCGTCCAGATCGCAGACAAAGAGTTCTTTGTCGCCGCGGCTGATATACAAATACTGCCCGTCGGTAAAATATCCGTCTCCGCGCGGAACATCCCGCACAGTTTCCGCACCGTCTTCCAGCATATGCAGCACATAAATATCCTTTGTTTCCGGCGAGGCATTCTCAGCTTTGGTAATCCAGAAAAGACGCTGATCTGCGACAAAATAGTAATTGTTCAGCGGGGTCTGCTCCAAACGCTGCATGGCACCGGTCTTCGCATCAATCTGATAGAAGCCGCGCTCCATGCCGTTTTCCTGCTCCTTTGCGCTGCCGTATGCACAGACGTATACATACTCCCCGTCTGCCTGCAAATTGCTGAATGACTGCGTACTGCGGCTCTTGCCGGCTGCCAGAAGCGTCAGCCGCGATTTTGCAAGCTCATAGTGAAAGATCTCATAATACTGGTAGATCGCCATTGCGTCTATGCCAAGCTGCGGATCGGAAACATCCAGTTCCGAGCAGACGGTTGCAGTGATCCAGAGTGCGCCGCGGTGGGCAATCAGCTCGGGATATTCCGCACTGCCGCGGTTGTCCAGTACCGCAAGCTCCTGCATACCGGTTCCGTCCGGCGCGTATTCCAGCAGCACAAATTCGGTCGGATGCGCAGAATCCCCTGTCGTCTTATTCGCAATGCCGTACAGCACGTTTTCATACCAGACGATTTGCAGCACCTCATAATTCTGATTTGTCGCAGCACAAAAATCGCTGCCGTCGTGCAGACATTCGGGCTTGGCACAGAGATAGAC
>JAZQNP010000061.1:0-18908 GCA_045627405.1 Oscillospiraceae bacterium
TTGCCCCGTTCGTCGTTAAAAATCCTTGCCGGGCGACAGCCCGCCTGCGGATTTTTGCCTTGAACGGAACAAAATCATCTCAAAAATCCGCATATTATTATAGTGTCAACACGCCCTAGAACGTAAAATATGCTTCGTTATAGTGATTATAGTGCAGCTTCTGCGATTTGTCAAGCAGAATCTACCCGCCCGCCTGCGCTGTGTTTCTTAGAAAACAGCAAAATGCACAAGCAAACGCACCGCAGATTGTACCATCAGACGAAAGTTTATGAACAATATTGCGCTTTTCTTTTTTTTGTGCTATACTGAGACAGAAAACTTTACCAATTTCCGGAAAGGGCGAATGAAAATGAAACGAAAATTTCTGACAGGACATTTGCCGGCGGTGCTGCTCACACTTGCCGGGTGTTTGCTGTTCTCTGTGCCGATGACAGCATCTGCGGCAGAGGCGGAGGAAGCCGCCGTGCAGGCGACATACGGTGACTACACATATGAGAAATACGACAGCTATGTGCAGATCACGGCATTCAGCCAGACCGCATCGGATACACAGATCACCGTGCCGTCCTCGATTGACGGTCTGCCGGTCACAAGCATCGGCAAGCAGGCGTTCTATTTCTGCGAGAAGCTGACCTCGATCACGCTTCCGAGCAGCATCACAACAATCGAATCCAATGCTTTTTCATATTGTACGGGGTTGACCTCGATCACGATTCCGAATACGGTGACAAGCATCGGCGCATCGGCATTTTCCTACTGTTCCAGCCTGACGTCGCTGACTCTGCCGGACAGCATCACGGCAGTGCCGGATTCGCTTTGCAATTACTGCTTCAAGCTGACATCCCTCACGCTGTCTTCCAATACAGCGAGCATCGGGAAGTCTTCATTTGCCTACTGCACCGCGCTGGCAAATCTGACAATTCCAAACAGTGTCACAAGCATCGGCAATAAAGCATTTTATAACTGTCAGGCTCTGACGTCTGTATCGGTGCCGGAGAAAGTGACAAGCATCGGCACAAACGGATTCGGCGGCTGCACATCGCTGATTTCAATCGCGATTCTGAACCGTAGCTGTACGCTGACGTCGATTCTGACATCGGGTGTCAGTACGGTGATTTTCGGATATACCGGATCGACTGCGCAGACATACGCTTCGGAAAACGGGTTTGCATTCCGCGCACTGGACGGCTCCTCGGATGATCCGATTGTCAGCAGCAGTACGACTTCGACAACGACCACAACGACGACGACCACCACAACCACAACGACATCCAAAACAACCACTACAACCACCACCACAACAACAAGAACCACGCCGACGACTACGAGTACCACAACGACTACCACTACCACGACCACCACAACAACGATGACGACCACCACGACAACGACGACGACCACTACAACAACGACTACGACGACAACCACCAGAACCACAACGACGACCACATCGACATCCGCACAGCCTGTGCAGACAGTTGACATCAACGGCGACGGAAGGATGACGGTTGCCGATGCGGTAGCCCTGCTGCGCGTGATCGGAGAGGACAACATGCGCGGGAATTCGTTTGCGCGGCTCAAACTAAACGCCGCAGACCTTGACGGAAACGGCATTCTGACAACGCATGATGTCAGCCTTCTGCTGAGCTTGCTCTGATCATTTTGTTGTGAAATAAACAGCCGGTATGCGTATCATACCGGCTGTTTTGTCTGCTTGTCATATTATGTTTGTCCGGACGCGCTTTGGGCATGTGCGTGATCAGAGCCGGATGCGGATCTCACCGGTGGCGCGCCACTGTTCAGAGCCGTCGTCGGCATAGCGCACGAGCAGGCGCAGATCGTCATCCACGGCAAGTGCGGTTGCAGCGCGGCCGATGCCGTTTTCACTGACGGTAATTTGCCGGTTCAGCACGCAGAGCAGCCGTTTGTATGCACTGAGATAATGCCGCTGCGGGAGCAGCCTGTACTCGCGCAGGAGTGCCGAAATCAGCACAGCCGCGCAGGAGACAAATGCCTCGTCTGCGTTTGTGCCGGAGGGGAAAACAGCACCTGCAATCTCTTGCAGTTCCTTTGGAAATCCGCCCGCAGGCGTCAGCAGATTGATGCCGATGCCGAGGATGACGTAATCCGGGTTCTGCGATGCGGAGAACTTGGATTCGGCAAGAATGCCGCAGATTTTTTTGCCGTGCAGCAGCAGATCGTTGACCCATTTGATCTGAACGGGCAGTCCGCAGCATTGTTCCACGGCATCAGCGGCGGCAACAGCCGCCATCGGCGTAATCTGTCCGACCTGATCCGCAGCGGGCCGCAGCAGCATGCTCAGATAGAGACCGGTATCCTGCGGAGAAAAGAACGATCTGCCCTGTCTGCCTTTGCCGGCGGTTTGCTGTCTGGCAAGGATGATTGTGCCTTCGGGCGCGCCCTGTTCTGCGCGTCCCCGGAGCAGGTCGTTGGTAGAGGTCACGCTGTCAAAGACGGAAAGCAGCGCACGCGATGCGGCAGGAAGCTGTGCTGCAATGCGGTCGCAAAGAAAAAGAGCCTGTTCGTTGCTGTTCATGTAAATGCCTCCGTCAAAGAAAAATGTAAAAAGAGATCGCTTTATTATAACACGATTGCAGCGGGATGTCAAACCGCACCGCCCCTTGACAAAAGCTGTAAACTGCGATACAATAAAAGAAGCGGATACGCGGCGATGATCCGATATTTTCTCACGGAAAAGAGCTGATTGATATGAAAGCATTGATCCTGAACTCCGGTCTTGGCAGCCGCATGGGCGTGCTGACCAGTGCGCACCCCAAGTGCATGACGGAGATTACTGCAACGGAGACCATTCTCAGCCGGCAGCTGACACTGCTTGCCGAAGCGGGCATCCGGGATGTCGTGATGACAACCGGCGCATTTGACAGCGTGCTGGTCAATTACTGCAAGAGTCTGGATCTGCCGCTGCATATGACGTTTGTCAAGAATGAGATTTACGACAGGACGAATTACATCTACTCGATTTACTGTGCGCGGGAGTATTTGCAGGATGATGATGTCATACTGATGCACGGCGATCTTGTGTTTGAAAATACGGTGTTTGACGATGTGGCTGCATGTGAAACGAGCTGCATGACGGTCAGCTCGGCAGCGGAACTGCCGGAAAAAGATTTCAAGGCAGTGATTGCAGATGGAAAAGTGCAGAAGGTCGGCATTGAATTTTTCAATGATGCGATGGCAGCGCAGCCGCTTTACAAGCTGCTGAAAGCAGATTGGCTGAAATGGCTGGATGCGATTGCGGCTTTTTGTGAGAGCGGTGAAGACGCAAAACGGAATTGCTATGCAGAGAACGCACTCAATGAAATACCGGATAAACAGATTGCGGCACTGGATGTGGGCAACAGGCTGTGTGCCGAGATTGACAATCCGGAAGATCTGGCCGTTGTATCGGCAAAGCTGCGGGAGATTGAAAACCGTACAGTGTACATGTGCTTTTCGACCGATATGATTCACAGCGGACACATCGCCGCCATCAAAAAGGCACAGCGTCTCGGCAAACTGATCATCGGTGTGCTGTCGGATGAAGCGGTCATCAGCTACAAGCGGTTTCCGCTGCTGCCCGGCGCAGAGCGCAGGGTCATGTTTGAGAATATCGAAGGCGTCTGGAATGTAGTGGAGCAGAAAACGCTGAGCTACCGGGAGAATCTGGAACGGTACCGTCCGGACTTTGTGGTACACGGCGATGATTGGAAAAGCGGGTTTCAGAAGGCTGTCCGGGATGAGGTTGTGTCAGTGCTGGCTTCTTACGGCGGAAAGCTGGTGGAATTCCCGTATGCAAATGACGAGAAGTACAGGGAGCTGGAAAACAGAGCGCGGGCAGATTTGTCTCTGCCGAATGTTCGCCGCGGGAGACTGAAAAAGGCGATTGCCATGAAAGGGCTTGTGACTGCCATCGAGGCGCACAGCGGGCTGACCGGACTGATTGCGGAAAAAACCGTAGTGTATCAGGACGGCGGTGCGCGGCAGTTTGATGCGATGTGGATTTCATCGCTCTGCGATTCCACGGCAAAGGGAAAGCCGGACATCGAGCTTGTCGATATGACCTCCCGTTTCCGCACGATTGACGATATTATGGAGGTCACGACGAAACCGATCATTTTCGACGGGGACACGGGCGGACTGACGGAGCATTTCGGCTATACAGTGCGCACGTTGGAACGCATGGGTGTCTCCATGGTGATCATCGAGGATAAGACCGGACTGAAAAAGAACAGCCTGTTCGGGACGGAAGTGCCGCAGACGCAGGCATCTGTTCCGGATTTCTGTGAGAAAATCAGAGCGGGCAAGAAGGCGCAGAAAACTGCGGATTTCATGATCTGTGCGCGCATTGAGAGCCTGATTCTGGAAAAGGGCATGGACGATGCGCTGGAACGTGCATTTGCATTTGTGGATGCGGGCGCAGACGCCATCATGATTCACAGCCGGAAGAAGGATCCGGCGGAGATTTTTGCATTTGTAGAGAGCTTCCGCGCAAAGGATCCGGTCACGCCGATTGTGGTGGTTCCCACTTCGTTCAACACGGTCACGGAGGAGACGTTCCGGGCGCGCGGCGTGAATGTTGTGATTTATGCAAATCAGCTCACCAGAACCGGCTTCCCGGCAATGCAGAATGCGGCAAAAATGATACTGGAACATCACCGCGCCAAGGAGTGCGACGACATCTGTATGCCGTTTCAGGAGATTATACGCCTGATTCCGGAGGAATTCTGATATGCAGACTGTTTTGACCGCAAGTGCGGATTATACGGAGCTGGACAATTATCTGTTGCAGTCGTGTGCAAAATGTATTTTTCTTGTGTGCGGCAGCTCACTTGGCTGTTTGCGCATCGGAGCATATTTTGATTCACTGGAAGAACGCCTGAACATCCGCGTCATCCGGTTCTCGGATTTCCAGCCCAATCCGCAGTATGAATCTGCGGTCAGGGGTGCGGCATGTTTTCGGGAGAATCACTGCGATCTGATTGCGGCAGTCGGCGGCGGCAGCGCGATGGATGTTGCAAAATGTATCAAGCTCTTTTCCAATATGGACAGTGAATCGCATTATCTCCGGCAGAAGATCGTGCCGAACGATGTACCGTTTCTGGCGGTGCCTACAACTGCGGGGACCGGCAGCGAGGCGACGCGCTTTGCAGTCATTTACGATCAGGGAGAGAAGCAGTCGGTTTCGGATGAAAGCTGCATCCCTTCTGCGGTGCTGTTTGACGCCGACGCGCTGAAAACGCTTCCGCTCTATCAGAAAAAAGCGACGATGATGGATGCGTTTTGTCACGCATTGGAATCGTTCTGGTCGGTTCATTCCACCCAAGAGAGCCGCGCTTATGCAGCGTCTGCCATCCGCACTGTGCTTGCAAATATGGAGGGCTATCTGGAAAACAGCGATAAGGGCAATGCCAATATGATGCGTGCAGCCAATGAAGCGGGCAAGGCGATCAATCTCACGCAGACAACTGCCGGTCATGCGATGTGCTATAAGCTGACGACGCTTTACGGCATTGCGCACGGTCATGCTGCCGCGCTCTGCAATGCAGTGCTGTTCCCGTATATGCTGGCGCATCGGGAGCTTTGCATAGATTCTCGCGGCGCAAATGTATTGGAAGAAGCGTATGACGGCATTGCGGCGGCAATGAATTGTGTATCACCCGATCATGCAGCGGCGCGGTTCAGAGAAATCGTGCAGATGCTTGCAATGCCCGCTCCCGCAGTCAAAACCGCGTCGGACATTGATATGCTCAAAACCTCAGTGAATCAGGACCGTCTAAAAAACCATCCGGTCGCGCTGACGGAGGAAGCACTGGAAATGCTGTACCGGCAAATTCTGCATGTGAAATAAAAAAGTCCCGCAGACGTCTCATAATGTCTGCGGGATGCTTTTTGCAGGATTATTTGATCAGTTTTCTGACCACAAAGATCACAAGACATGCGCCGATGACGGAGAGAATCAGTCCCATAATCCAGCCGCTGCCGATTTTGAACAGGCTGCCGATCCAGCCGCCGACCACACCGCCGACAATGCCGAGGAGGAGATTCATCCAGAAGCTCTTATCCGAGCTGCCCATGATTTTTCCTGCAACCGCACCGATGCCCGCGCCGATCAGCAGATTGACAAGGAGTTTCAGCAGCGAGCCGAGAAGTGCCGCTGCAAGCACAGTGGTATTTGCCATTAAGATTGTCATAGTATATCGCCATCCTTTCTGCTGCATATTATACCACATACGGCAAAAAAATGCAAGTCCGCCAGGGTTTCGCAGCCGGAGAGCCGATTTTTTCAGCGAAAGCTCTTGCAAAACGCATGGATTTATGCTATAATAAAGCGAACAAAAAAGGGGCATCTGCCCGCAGATACAGGAGGAAGCAAGAATATGGAAAGCAGAATGCAGACTGTGGAATCGCGCAAAAACAAGCGGATTTCCATCGGAATCATTCCGGGGCATTATGCCACGAACCACTCGCATGTCAATTATTATGTAGACATGACGTCGATCAAGACCAGCTCCAAGATGGCGAAGGAAGCTGCCGGCGAGCTCGCCGGTGAATTCAGCAACACCTATGTGGATACGATTATCTGTCTGGAAGGCACGGAGATTCTCGGTGCATTTCTGGCGGAGCAGCTTGCACAAAACGGAATCAATCGGGGAAAGGACATCAATCTGGTCACGCCGGAGCTGAATGCGGTCAACCAGATGATCTTCCGTGACAATACGCAGAACAAGATCTGGAACAAGAAGGTGCTGCTGCTGATCAGCTCCGCCTCAACCGGCAAGAGCATTCACCGCGCGACGGACTGCCTGCAATATTACAGCGGCGATCTGGTCGGCGTCGGCGCGATTTTCTCTGCGATCAGCGAAATCGACGGCATGGAGATCAAGGCACTGTTTACAGACGGCGACTTGCCGCGCTATGACAATTTCCTTGCAAACGAATGCCCGATGTGCAAAAGCGGCATCAAGGTCGATGCACTGATCAACAGCTTCGGATATTCCAAGCTTTGAACAACGAACACAGCAGAGCTTCTGCGCGGAGGCTCTGCTGTTTTGTCAGTCATATCGCAGTGCGTGCTGCAAATACCGAATCGAAAGGAGTGCAACCCCGTAATGAAAAGGAAGAATCTGCCGCGGCTGCTGTTTCCGTGTGCCGTTCTGCTTTTCGGTGTACTGTGCCTTTGTACATACCGGATGCTCGGAGATGATCTGATCCTGTATTTTGCAAGGGAGCGCGAGGACTGTTTTTCGTGCTGGATGCCGAACGGACGCTATCTTGCAAACTGGCTGGTGTATTTTCTGCTGCGGTATTCGTTCCTGCGCCCGCTGATTTTTCTTTCCCTGTTTTTCGGTTTGATCTGGCTGCTTGGGAATTTGATTCCGCAGCGCAGCAGCGTGCTGCCGTGGCTGGCGTTTTTGTTTGTGCTGATCATGCCGGCGCAGTTTTTTCTGCAATCCATGCTCTGGTATTCTGCCTTTCCGATTTATGTATTGCCGATGGTGACTGTGTTCGGATTCCTGCTTGTGTTCTTTTTGGAGGCAGAGGGACATGCGGTAAAAAGCCGGCTGATGATACCGTTGTTTGCGGTATCGGGGCTTGCCGGCGCGCTCTGCGCGGAACACATGACGATATACAGCATTGTGCTGGCAGTGTTTGCGGTGGTGTACAGTGCAGCGCGCAAGGATCTGCGTGTGCGCGGCTATCAGATTGCATATCTTGTCGGTGCGGCAGCCGGAGCGGTGCTGATGTTTACAAATCCGAATTATGACACAATCGCTGAGAGCGGCGATACGGTCGGAGAACGCGCGATGGAATTCTCCCTCTCTGATATTTCCCGCGCATTGTATACGGATGTCATTCCGCTGTTTGCCAAGCGATTTTTTGTGATTCATATTCTGATTGCGGGCTGCCTTTTATATCTGTATCTGAAAAACGACGGAAATCCGGAGAAAAACAAGGATCGCCGCCGCTATACCCTGCTGTCGCTGGCAGCGGTCTGTGGCTACGCGGTGTACGCCTGTTTTACAACCGGGTTCACGGATCTGGCAGAGCTTTCTCCGGATATGCGTGTTCGTGCAGTGGAGTGCGTATTTGCGTTTCTCGACATCGTGGGAATCATTTATCTTTCTTATGTGCTGCTGAACCGGTACGCGCTGATGCGTGTCGTTTTGCTGATATGCAGTGCCTTTTTCTGCTCTGCGATATTTTGCGCGGTGTCTCCGGTCAATGCGCGCTGCTTTTTTGCGGATTACTGCTTCTGGGCAGCCTGCACGCTGGAATTTGTGCAGCAGAGTCTGCTGACGGTTTCCGGGCGGACGCGGCGGACTGCGGCGAAGCTTTCTGCGGGCTGCTGTGCGGCAGCGGCATGTCTGGTTGCCAATGTTCTGATTGTCAACAAGGTCGGAGAGCAGATCAGCATTGCGCATCTGCGGGAACAAAATGAAAAAGGCATCCGGAATTATGAACTGATCACCACGCCGTATCCGGCTTACGGCAGCAATGACCCGATCTGGGAAGACGTTGAGAACGAGCTTTTATATGCACGCTGCTTCTTTGATTATTATGATCTGGACATTGACGCGGATCACGACACGTTCTCGATGCGGCAGATCGGACTGTACGACTGGTTTATGTGACCGCGCGGAACCGGATTGAAAATCATACAAAACGCTTGCCAAAACGGAAAAAGTGTGCTATACTGGTAATATCTGCGGCGGGATTGCCGCAAATCTGCTGAAAGGCGGTATTCTGCTATGCAGCTTACATTTCAGAAACTCCATCCGGATGCAGTCATTCCGGTTCGTGCGACCGCAGAGAGCGCGGGGCTGGATCTGTCGGCATGTCTGCGGGAGCCGGTCACATTGCAGCCGCATGAGATCCGGCTGATTCCGACCGGACTTGCAGCTGCGCTCAGTGAGAGCGAGACAGATGCAATGCTGATGCTCTGTGCGCGGTCGGGACTTGCGGCAAAGCACGGCATCGGCATGGCAAACGGCGTCGGGATTGTGGATACGGATTACCGCGGAGAAATTCGCGTGCCGCTGATCAATCAGAGCGATGTGCCGTTTGAGATCACGCCGGGTATGCGCATCGCACAGATGATTGTGGTACCGGTTTATTTGCCGCAGGTGCTGGAAGCGGAGACGCTGCCGGAGACCGAACGCGGTGCAGGCGGCTTTGGCTCAACAGGAAGATAAAAAAGAAGGAACAGTAAAAAGAAAGGAAGATTATCATGAAATTCAAGCTTTCCCTTTTATTCTGTATCATTATTGCGGTGATCGCGGGCGCGTTTCTCGGAGACCTTTGTGCCGCGGCTTCTGTTCCGTATATCACATGGCTTGGCCACGGCCTGTCGTTCGGGTTTGATACGATCTCGCTGAATTTGCATGTTATGCAGCTTGATTTCGGGCTGCACATGGACATCAATGTGATGCAGATTTTGCTGGTGCTGATTGCGATTGTTGTTGCGCCGAAGCTTGCCGCAGCAATCAAGACAGGCTGAAAAGAGGTGCTGAACAGATGATGCGCTGGGAAACGCATCTGCACACGCAGGAGGGCAGTGCCTGTGCGAATGCTTCTGCTGCGGATATGGCACGCGGATGCAAGGCGGCAGGGTATGACGGGATGTTTGTGACCGATCATTTTTATCACGGCAACACCTGCATAGACCGCGATTTGCCGTGGGAAGAGTGGGCGAGGCGGTTCTCTCTGGGCTATTATCATGCCAAGGAAGCGGGCGATGCAATCGGCTTGCGGGTGTGTTTTGGCTGGGAGTACAGCTGGAACGGCTGTGATTTTCTGACCTACGGCTTGTCGCCGGAGTGGCTGCGGGCGCATCCGGAGACGATTGCGGTGACGCCGACGGAATATCTGAAACTGATTCGTTCCGAGGGCGGCTGCATTGTGCATGCACATCCGTTCCGGCAGGAATGGTATGTGGAAGCGATTAAGCTGGTGCCGGATCTGGTGGATGCCGTGGAGGTATACAACGGCGGCAACCGCGAGGCTGTGTACAACGACCGCGCACTTTGGTATGCAGAGAGCTTTTCGCTGCCGCAGACATCCGGCTCCGATACGCACAATGACGATGTTTTCAAGGGCGGCATCCTGACGGATTACGATTTGCAGGATTCCGCGCAGTATCTGGATCTGATTTTAGGCGGCGGCATCAAGGGACTGATCCGCAACGGACAGGATGTACTGTTTTGAGGAAAGAAAAACCGCATTCCGTTTTGTATGAAACGGGATGCGGTTTTCTGTTTTTTATGTTGTCAGAAGGGACTATATCTCTGCCGGAGATGCCGTCTGTTCTGTCTCATGCACGACAATCTGCGGGAACGGAATTTCGATGTTTGCTGCATCCAGCGCGTTTTTGGCGCATTCCAGTACACGCGGCGGTGCGAGGAAATAGTCCTCTTTCTTCACCCACACATTGACCGAGAGGATCACACCGCTGTCCGCAAGCTCCTTGACGGTGACAGTCGGCGCAGGATCTTTGAGGAACATTTCCTGTTCTTCGAGTGCGGCAAGCAGCGTGTTCCGCGCCTGCGAAAGATCTGTACCGTATGAGACAGAGACGGGTGCGCTGATTTTGAGCATCCCGCGCTGCGAGAGGTTGATCAGCTGTCCTGCGGAAACAATGCCGTTCGGGAGATAAATGCTGCGGTTATCACGCGACACGAGCTTGGTATAGAGGATGGAAACGGAATCGACAACGCCCTCTTCGCTGCCGACAATGATATAATCTCCGACCTGAAAGGGCTTTGCAATCAGAATCAGGAATCCGCCGGCAAGATTGGAGAGGCTGTTTTGCAGCGCGAGTCCGATTGCAACGCCTGCCGCGCCGATGACCGTAATGATGGAAGCGGTCGGCACGCCGAGGATGGAGAGGCAGATGATGATGAGCAGTGTATAGATCAGAATGCGCACGAGGGAGCGGCCGAAGCCGGATGCCGTCGCGTCGATGCGGGAGCGGCGCATGGTATTGTCCATGAGCTTATTGATGAGCCGTGCCAGCAGCAGCCCGATCAGAAAGACGATCAGCGCGATGAGCAGCGTCGGCAGATAGTTTTTGATTTTCTCACCGAGCGAGACGAAGAATCCGGTTGCCTGTTCGACGGCATCTCCGCCTGCAAGAAGGTCAAGTATCGGTATTGTCATCATGCGGCACCTTCTCCTTTCCGATATTGAGCTTTGCGGCATCTGCTGCCCGCCGTGCGGCATAGAGCTTTCCGGTGTTTTTCAGCGGGAAGATTTCATCGAAGACCGCATAATACTTCACCGGCACATAGCGGTTCAGGTGACATTTCCCGAAGTACCACTGATGGAAATTGCATTCATGGATGAGGTCTTCAAAGAACGCGTGAACTTCAAGCCGCTGCATGGTATCGACGCGCAGGCAGTCTTTGAGCGAGGCAGGCGGTTCATGCGTGATAATATAGTCCACCGTATTATCGTGTGCTTTCAGATTTTCCGCCGCTGCGACGATCTCCTGATAGGTGGGCTGTTCACGCTCCCACCAGTTTTCGGCAGTGCGGAATTCAAAATCCTGACTGTGACCGCCGCCGAACGTAAAGAAGGTTCTGCCGCAGAGCGTATAGATCTGTCCGCGCAGCAGATGGACAAGATTCGGCGCAATGACGCGAGCTGTCCCGCCGTTCCAGGGAGAAGCCGGGTACTGTTCGAGCAGATCAAAATTCTCGTGGCAGCCGTCCACGAATGCCACGGTATATTTCAGCGATTCGAGTTTTTTGCGCAGCTTTTGTTCCGCCTTGGAATCGTCCCAGAAAAAGCCGAAATCGCCGCAGACAATCAGAATATCATCCGCAGTCGCCTTTTTGAGCACCGGAGCCTGAAAGCGTGAAAAATCGCCGTGTGTATCGCCTGTTACATAGACCATGTCCGCATCTCCCTTCTTTTGTATTCATTATACCCGCTGCATGAAAAAATGTCAAGCGAACTTTCGCATCTCCTTGACAATTGTGCAGCCCTGTGCTATAATGATGCCGGATAAAAAGCATAAGGGGCGGTGCAGATGATTCGGCGCATCATCAAATATATCATGTCATCGGGCATTGCGGCTGCGGTAGACTTTGTGATTTTTGCAGCGGTGACGCATTTCGGCGGCAGTGTCGCGCTTGCGACCGCCTGCGGCAGAGCGATCTCCTCAGTGCTGAATTTTACACTCAACCGCAATGCAGTGTTCCGCTCTGACGGAAAGGTGGCTGTGCAGTTTGTAAAATACATTCTGTTGGTCTGTCTCTCCGGCACGGCATCGGCTCTGCTGATTTCTTTCCTGAAATCACATCTGCCGCTGAATGTTGTTGTCATCAAGGCGTGTGTGGAGAGCCTGCTGTTCGTGGTCAATTACATCATCCAGAGGCTGTTTATCTTTCGGAGCAGCCGTCCGGAGCGGGAAAAAGATGGGGCAGAATGAATTGCACGGAGTATCCGGCGCACGCACTTGACAGGATCGTGGTTTTATGCTATAATACGAAAGAGAATTGCCGGATGAAACGGCGGTACACTCAATTCAAAGAAGGAGGGTATGAACATGCGTCATATTCAGACGATTGAAACACGCAGCCTTTGCGAGAGCGCGAAGAACGGCGGCTGCGGCGAGTGCCAGACTTCCTGCCAGTCTGCATGCAAGACCAGCTGCGGCATTGCAAATCAGCAGTGTGAAAGCACCAAGAAGGAAGTAAAGTAATTGGTTTCAACGGAAATGCCGCCCGCTGTGGCGGCATTTTTTCGTGAAAGGAGACACATATGATCCACCAGTATCAGCTCGGCGGCTATCATATCGTGCTGGATGTCTGTTCCGGCTCGGTGCATGTCGTGGACGCGCCGGCTTATGATATGATTGCAGTGTATGAGGGAAACGACCGCGAGACGGTGATCGCACAGATCGCGGAGAAATATCAGGATGATCCGGAGGTGACACCGGAGGAGCTGTGCGCGTGCTATAATGACATCACGGCACTGAAAGACGCGGGCAAGCTGTTTTCGCCGGACACCTTTGCGCCGATGGCAGGAGTGCTGAAAGCAAAGACGGCGGGCGTTGTCAAGGCTCTCTGTCTGCATATTGCGCACACTTGCAATCTCAACTGTTCCTACTGCTTTGCATCGCAGGGAAAATATCACGGCGACCGTGCCGTGATGAGCTTTGCGGTCGGCAAGCAGGCATTGGATTTTCTGGTAGCGCATTCCGGCACACGCCGCAATCTGGAAGTGGATTTCTTCGGCGGAGAGCCGCTGATGAATTTTGATGTGGTAAAGAAGCTGGTCGCATATGCCCGGAGCATTGAGGAAGAAAAGGGAAAGCATTTTCGCTTTACGCTGACGACAAACGGTCTGCTGATCGACGACGATGTGATTGATTTTGCAAACCGCGAGTGCAGCAATGTGGTGCTGTCGCTGGACGGAAGAAAAGAGATTCACGACCGGTTCCGTGTCGATTACGCAGGAAACGGCAGCTGGGAAAAGATCGTGCCGAAATTTCAGAAGCTGGTTGCAGCACGCGGCGGAAAGAATTATTACATGCGCGGCACATTCACCCATGCAAATCCGGATTTTCTGAAAGACATTGATGTGATGCTCGATCTGGGCTTTGATGAGCTGAGCATGGAGCCGGTGGTCTGTGCCGCAGGGGATCTCTCCGCGCTGACCGAAGACGATCTGCCGGTAGTCATGGAGCAGTATGAGCAGCTTGCGGAGAAAATGCTGGCGCGCCGCAGAGCGGGCAAGCCGTTCACATTTTATCATTACATGCTGGATCTGACGGACGGTCCGTGCATTTATAAGCGCATATCCGGCTGCGGCTCCGGCACGGAGTACATGGCAGTGACCCCGTGGGGCGATCTGTATCCGTGTCATCAGTTTGTCGGTGAGGAGCAGTTCAAGCTCGGTGACATCTGGAACGGCGTGCAGAATACGGCGGTTCAGGATGAATTTGCCGCCTGCAATGTGTATGCCCGTTCCGAATGTCGGGATTGCTGGGCAAGATTGTACTGTTCGGGCGGCTGTGCAGCGAACGCGTATCATGCGACCGGCTCGGTGCGCGGGGTATATGAATACGGCTGCAAGCTGTTCCGCAAGCGGATGGAATGTGCGATTATGGTTGCTGTCGCAAAGCATCTCGGTGACGCATAATGCGCACGCCGATCTGTGATTTTGTTAGAAGATACGCAGAATCCGGAAATATCCGCATGCACATGCCCGGACACAAGGGCGAAACGCTGCTCGGCTGTGAACCGTATGATCTGACTGAAATCTGCGGGGCGGATTCGCTGTTTGCACCGACGGGCATCATTGCTGAGAGCGAAGCGAACGCAAGCGCGGTGTTCGGCTGCACGACGTTTTATTCGACCGAAGGCTCGTCGCTTGGCATCCGTGCGATGCTGTATCTTGCGATGCAGTGTGCCGCACAGCAGGGGAAACGCCCCGTGATTGCAGCGGCGCGCAATGCGCACAAGGCGTTTCTGACGGCGGCGGTGCTGCTGGATTTTGAGATTTTGTGGCTTCCGGCAGTGCCGGGAGACAGCTATCTGCACGGCGCAGCCGCGCCGGAAGCACTTGCGAAATTATACGAGACTGCGAAAGAAAAACCGACAGCACTCTATGTGACCGCTCCGGATTATCTTGGAAACACTGCGGATATTTCCGCGTGTGCGGCGTTTTGTCATGCACATGACATGCTGCTGCTGTGTGACAATGCCCACGGCGCGTATCTGCATTTTCTGCGTCCGTCGCAGCATCCGGTGCAGCAAGGCGCAGATCTCTGCTGCGATTCCGCGCACAAAACGCTGCCCGTGCTGACTGGCGGTGCGTATCTGCATATTGCAGACAGCGCGCCTGAAATCTGCAAATCGCGGGCAAAACAGGCACTCGCGCTGTTTGCATCGACCAGCCCGTCGTATTTGATTTTGCAGTCGCTCGACCGGTGCAATCCGCTGCTGGCAGGGGAATTTCCGGAAAGACTGCGGGAAGCTGTCTTGCAGACGGCAGCGTGTAAGCAAAAGCTGACGCAGAGCGGCTTTGTACTCCGCGGAGTCGAGCCGATGAAGATCACGGTGCATGCCAAAGCATACGGTTATACGGGGACAGATCTTGCCGATATGCTGGCGCGGCGCGGTGTGATATGTGAATTCGCAGATCCGGATCATCTGGTTCTGATGCCGTCGCCGTATCTTTCAGCGGCGGACATGCGTCATGCAGCAGATGTGCTGTGTTCTGTGCCGCAGAAGGACGCGCTGACAGAGCAGCCGCCTGCGCTTCCGAAGCCGGAAATTGTCTGCACGCCGCGGGAGGCGATGCTCCGGAATACTGTTGTTCTGCCGCTTGCACAGTGCATCGGAAGGGTCTGCGCGGAGCTGACGGTGAGCTGTCCGCCGGCTGTGCCGATTGTGATCTGCGGTGAACGCATCACAGAGGGAGCCGCTGCCGTGATGGCGTATTACGGTGTGACGGACTGTGCCGTTCTTGCTTGACAAATGCTGCGCCGGATGGTATAATACATCCAGCTGCACCTGTGGTGAAACTGGCAGACACGTTGGATTTAGGTTCCAATGCCGCAAGGCGTGCAGGTTCAAGTCCTGTCAGGTGCATAAAAAGGAAAATCCCCGCATGTGCGGGGATTTTTCTGTGATACAGAGAATCAGCGCAGGGGCGTCTGCGGCAAATAAAAAAGCCTGCTTTGCGAAAAACAAAGCAGGCAGACGGATGGACCCGGAGGGGATCGAACCCTTGACCTCCGCGTTGCGAACGCGGCGCTCTCCCAGCTGAGCTACGAGCCCTTGCGGTCTCCGGATTTCGGAGACTTATATATTATATCACAAATCGGGCAGCTTGTCAAGACTTTGCGGGCGATTTTCTCCGGCGCACGGCTGCCCGCTTGACAATTCAGGGGAAATGTACTATAATCATACTCAAACGGCGATGGCAGGAAGCGTCACGCCGATCAGACCAAGAGACAGAAAGGAAGATTTCTGAATTATGCCTACCGACGGTGACCGATTATGGCTGCTGACCGCGCTGGCGGTGCTTTGCTGCCTGCTGCGGGGATGGTTCTCCGCATGTGAGACTGCGCTGACCGAGCTGAATGATGCGGCGATTCATACGCGTGCGGAAACGGATGCCCGCTGGGTGCGCCTCAGCAGACTGATCCGGAAGCCGGGCAGACTGCGCCGCTGCTTTGTCATGCACCGGATTTTCTCTGCGGCAGCAATCGGGATTCTGTGCTATTGTGTGCTTGGCAGTACGGCTGCGGCGTGGTTCCCGTTCAAGGGCGGGGCGATGCTTGCCGGATTTTTGCTGACGCTGCTGCTGACGATGCTGCTGTCGGTACTGACGGATCTGTTTCCCAAGCAGATCGGTCTTCATGTGGGAGAGGAATTCTCGCGCAGATGCGAATTTTCCGTATGGCTGCTCTGCACGGTGTGGATGCCGTTTTGCTGGGCGGCATCGGGTGTGACGGCGTTGCTCTGCAAGCTGCTGCGGATGCCGGCACTGGACAGCGTGGACGTCGTGACGGAGGAAGAGATCCGGCTGCTGGTCGATGCTGGAAACGAGACGGGCGGCATCGAGGAGAGTCAGCGTGAGATGATCAACAACATCTTTACGTTTGACGATGTGCCGGTGTCGGATGTGATGACGCACCGCAGGGACATGTCCGCGGTGCCGAAAGAGGCGACTGCGTCGGAAACAGCAGCACTTGCGATGGAAGAGGGCTTTTCGCGGATCCCGGTTTATGACGGACAGGTTGATACGATTGTCGGTGTCGTGCTGGTCAAGGATCTGCTTCCGCTGGTCGGAAAATCGGAGGACTGTGCGGTGACAGAGCTGATGCGCAGTGCGATTTTCGTGCCGGAGACTGCGAAGTGCCGGGACGTATTTCAGCGGATGCGCCGCGAGAAAATGCAGCTTGCGATTGTCTCGGACGAGTACGGCGGAACGGCGGGCATGGTGACAATGGAGGATCTGCTGGAAGAAATTGTCGGGAGCATTGAGGATGAATATGACGATGAAGAAGCGGAGCTGACGGAACTGCGGCAGGGCGTATATTCGATCGCCGGTTCGGCGGATCCGGAGGACATTCTGCCGAAGCTCGGCGTGAGATTTGAGCCGGACGATGCGTTTGATACGATGAGTGCATTTGTGGTGCATCTGCTCGGGCGCATTCCGCAGGAGGGCGAACGTCCGGTTGTAGAGCAGGACGGCATCCGCTATACATTACTGTCGTATGAGGACAACTGGATCAGCCGGATTCAGGCGGAGATTTGCGGCACACGCACTGAGGAATCCGGAGACTAACGGAGGGAAAACAATGCACAGATTGAGACGGGGCGTTTTTCTTTCTGCATTGGTCATCGTGCTGTTTTGCGCATTCGCGCTGCTTGCGATTCGCGCAGCGGTCGCAAACCGGAAAACAGGCAGCCGTGCGGGAGAAGATTTTTCGGCACTGCGCTATCCGTATCAGCAGCTGACGGCGCGTGAGCAGCGGCTGTATGATGCATTGTACAGCGGCATATCTGATTTTGAGACGACGATCAAGCTGCCCGGGACCTTCACCACAGCGGAATATGAGCGAGTGTATCTGATGGTTCTGATGCAGGAGCCGACGCTGTTTTATGTGCAGGATGTGTATGAGCTGGCGGATGAAATGCACTCCGCAACGATTTATTACAGCATGTCGCAGGAAGAAGCGAAGGCGATGGGCGCATCGCTTGATTTTGCCGCATCGCAGATTGTAAACCGGCTTTCCTCGACCCAGTCGGAGTGGCAGCAGCTTCTGATGATCCACGACCTCATCGCAGCGGGCTGCGAGTACGGAAAAACCGACCATTCATCTGACGCATACGGCTGTCTGTGCGAGGGAGCGGCGCAGTGCGAGGGATATGCAAAGGCGTTTTTGTATGTGGCGCGGAGTGCCGGGCTGCAAGTGATGTGCGTGCCGGGGCAGACGGACCGCGGGACGAACCATGTTTGGAATGTTGCGGAAATCGACGGCGCATACTATAATATAGATGTGACATGGGATGATGACGACGCGTTCAACGGATCCGTGGTACACTGCTGCTTTGCGGTGCCGGACGCGAGCTTTCACGATCACACGCCGGACACTATTTCGTACATTCCGCCCACCTGTACAGACAGCTCCGCGACGTATTATCAGAAGCACGGCTATGTGCTGAGCGAGCTGCCGCAGCTGGAAGCACAGGTGCAAAGCTGGATGGGTCAGCAGACAGGCGCGATGACGGAGTTTCGCTGGATGGATCAGATTTCAAGATCGGAGGTGCAGTTGTCACTTGTGGGGATGTTTTCCGAGCGCGGATACCGGGTGATTATGGATGATGATAGACAGGTTGCCGTAATTTTGGGGTGATGCACCGGAAGATTTTGGATGTCTCTACAAATCGAAAAAAAGCCTTGACAAACAGAATGTGATGTGATATAATAATAAAGCTGTCACTCAGACAGCCCGCTTGAAAGAGCGAAGCGGCACCTTGAAAATTGAACAATGCAACCAAGAGAGAGACCCTTGAAGATTCCGTGCATATGGGGACATATGTACACGTCAAGGCGAGACGAAAAAACGCGAAGAAAAGTAATTGCGAGTGAATCGTAATGACTGGGATTTAACGGAATGGAAACATTCTGTTATATACAAACTATATTAAGAGTTTGATCCTGGCTCAGGACGAACGCTGGCGGCACGCTTAACACATGCAAGTCGAACGGAGTTACATGAAACCTAGTGATTGTAACTTAATGACCGACTGATGAGTAACGCGTGGGTAACCTGCCTTGTACTGGGGGACAACAGTTGGAAACGGCTGCTAATACCGCATAAGCGCACGGAGTCGCATGACTCAGTGTGAAAAGATTTATCG
>JAZQNP010000062.1:0-8069 GCA_045627405.1 Oscillospiraceae bacterium
AACGAAATTGACCATCTGGGCATTCCATACTTCATAATAAGGGTATCGGGAGCATGGAAGGAAAATAGGACGTACATTCAGAAGGGGCATCGCGGGTCACTCCTCTCTTAGATCAACATATTAACAATCATCTCATGCAATCAGATGATATGATATTGATGTTCCAATGAACGCTTGCATATTAGATGCGCAGATCGGCATTTAGACAAGCAGATAAGTTCAAGAGTTAGTTGGGGCATCAATAGCAGCTACGGAAAGGAATTCTGTTTCTATGACAGACTATACAAAAAAAAGCTCCTATTATTATGATCTGCCGCAGGAACGCATCGCACAGACACCGGTCGAGCCGCGCTCTGCTTCCAGACTGCTCTGCATGCAGCGTGCTACCGGCGAACTCTCGCACCGGCACTTCTATGAACTCGGTCAGTTCCTGCGTCCGGGCGATCTGCTCGTGATGAACGATTCCCGCGTGCTGCCCGCAAGACTCTACGGCGTGAAAACAGAAAACCAGACTCCGATCGAATTTCTGCTGCTCAAACCCGTCGCGGAAAAGGTCTGGGAAATTATCTGCAAGCCTGCCAAAAAAGCCAAAATCGGGACACACTTCTCCTTCGGTGACGGGCTGCTCGACGCCGAAGTGACCGGCATCACCGAGGACGGCGGCCGCACCGTGCGGTTCTCCTGCGAGGGCAGCCTCTATGCGGTGCTCGATCAGATCGGACAGATGCCGCTGCCGCCCTATATCACAGAAAAGCTGCAAGATAAAGAACGCTATCAGACGGTCTATGCAAGAGAACCCGGCTCCTCTGCCGCACCCACTGCCGGTCTGCATTTCACACCGCAGCTTCTCGCAGAACTCAAAGAACAGGGCGTGGATGAGGCGTTCGTCACGCTGCATGTCGGTCTCGGCACCTTCCGGCCGGTCAAGGAAGACGATATTACAAAGCACCATATGCACATCGAACACTATACCATCCCGGAAATCACAGCCGAGAAAATCCGCAGGACAAAAGAAAACGGCGGCAGAGTAATTGCCGTCGGTACCACCTCCTGCCGCACGCTCGAAGGGGCTGCCGCAGCATTCGGTAAAGTCCGTGCCTGCGAGGGCGATACCGGCATCTTTATCTATCCCCCCTATGACTTTCAGGTGATCGACGGGCTGATTACCAATTTCCATCTGCCCGAATCGACACTCATTATGCTCGTTTCTGCGTTCGCAGGCTATGACCATGTTATGCACGCCTACGAAATCGCCGTACAGGAGCAATACCGCTTCTTCTCGTTCGGAGATGCAATGTTCATCTCCTGATGCTTCACTGAAAGGAATATGATTATGCAGCAAGCTCTGAGAAAAACAAAAATCGTTTGCACCGTCGGGCCCTCCACGGATGACGATGAGGTGCTTCGGCAAATGATGCAGGCGGGCATGAATGTCGCAAGGTTCAACTTCTCCCATGCCGACTATGAAGCCGACAAGCAGAGATTTGAACGCATTGTCCGTCTGCGCGAGGAACTCGGCCTGCCGATCGCTACGCTCCTCGATACCAAGGGTCCTGAGGTGCGCCTGCGCAAGTTCCCGAACGGGCCGGTCGAAATCTGTGACGGCGATACCTATACGCTGACAACACGCGATGTCCCCTGTGACGGCAAAGTCGGCAGCGTCAGCTACGGCAGACTGACCAAAGACGTCAAGCCCGGCGACACGGTCATGATCAATGACGGGCTTGTCGAGCTGCGCATTGAACATGTCAGCTCTACCGACATTGAATGCCGTGTCATTCACGGCGGCGTCCTCTCCAACCACAAATCCTGCAATTTCCCCGATGTCAACCTCTCCATGCCCTACCTCTCCGATGCAGATATGGAGGATCTTGAATTCGGCGCGAAGCTCGGCTTCGATTTCATCGCCGCCTCCTTTACCCGCACCGGTGCCGACATTCGCTATCTGCGCAAATTCACACAGAGCCTCGGCTGGTACGGCGTGCGCATCATCGCAAAAATCGAAAACCGCGAGGGCGTCAATAATATCGACGAGATTCTGGAAGCCGCCGACGGCATCATGGTCGCACGCGGCGATATGGGCGTCGAAATCCCCTTTGAGCAAATCCCTGCCATCCAGAAAACACTGATCCGCAAGGGCTATGAAGCCGGAAAGCAGGTCATTACTGCGACCCAGATGCTCGAATCCATGATGACCAATCCGCGTCCGACCCGTGCGGAAATCACTGACGTCGCAAATGCGATCTATGACGGCACAAGCGCGATCATGCTCTCCGGCGAAACCGCTGCCGGTCAGCACCCCGTCGAAGCCGTCCAGACTATGGAACGCATTGCTGTTACAACTGAAAAAGACATCGACTATAAAGGCGAATTCATGAGCCGCGCCGGTAAAAAATCCACCATCGCTGACGCCATCGCACATGCGACCGTCACCACCGCGCATGACCTCGATGCCAGCGCGATCATCACCGTCACAAAAGGCGGCGAAACCGCAAGACTGATCTCCAAATACCGCCCGATGTTCCCGATCATCTCCTGCACAACTGATGAGATGATCCAGCGGCAGATGAATCTCTCGTGGGGCGTGTATCCGCTGGTGATTGCAGAGGAAACCAATACCGATGACCTCTTCCGCGATGCCGTCACCGCTGCCTGTGAAGCCGGCTATGCAGAACCCGGCGAACTGGTTGTCATCACTGCGGGTGTGCCGCTCGGTATCTCCGGCACAACCAATCTGCTGAAAGTCGAGACAATCGAATGAGAGCCGAACAGTCTTCCCGTCTGCGATGCATCCATCGAGATCAGCTCAAATACCTCGCGCTCATTGTCATGACGGCAGGGCATGTTGCAGGCTATCTGACAGACTGGGAAAACGGCAGCTATCAATCCCATATCCTTTCGACGTTTCTCTCCTATTTTTCTGTTTTCGCGCCGCCGATCTTCTTCTTCATGCTGGGCGAGGGCTTTCGCTATACGCGCTCCCGAAAAAAATATGCGCTGCGGCTGTTTCTATTCGCGTGCATCACGCAGATCCCCTATGGACTTGCGGTCTTCGGCACGCTCTGCACAGTCGATGTACTCCGGGATCTGAATGTGTTTTTCACGCTGTTCCTCGGATTGATCGCGCTTGCGGTTTGGGAAAGCGAAAAACCGCTTCCGATGCGGCTTTTGCTGATTGCCCTGCTCGATCTGCTGACATGGCTCATCCATAGCGAATGGATGATTTTCGGCATTCCGCTGATCATCATTCTGCACGTTTTCCGCGATCAGCCGAAGAAACGGCTGCTTTCATATGCGGGAATCCTGCTGGTCATGATTCCGATCTATTCAAGTCTTGCATGGCAGCTCGCCTGCATCATGGGAGCAGCGTTCGCGCTGTCATACTGCTGCTTTACACTGCTGTATAACGGAAAAAAGGGGAGATTCCCAAACTTTTCCAAATGGTTTTTCTATATCTATTATCCGCTGCATTTGACAGTCATCTGGCTGTGCGAGCTGTATCTGCAAAGGTGGTGATCTGATGCTCCGCGTGCAAAATCTGATTCTTCCGCTGTCCTATGATGAGAAGCTGCTGCGGAATAAAATCGCCCGTGTGCTGCACTGCCGCCCGCAGACAATCCGCGATTTCAAGCTGGTGCGGCGTGCCGTCGATGCCAGAAAAGATGTGCATTTCATCGCCGCCGCCGATGTTGCTGCCGAGGAGGAAAACAAAGTATTCGCGCAAATTCCGAAAGAGATCCGCAGCAAACAGGTGCAGCAGATTACACCCTTTTCTCTGCCGAAATATCCTGAGAAAAAGCTGCCGCACAGTCCCATCATTGTCGGCTGCGGTCCTGCCGGTCTTTTCGCCGCGTGGGTCCTCGCACAAGCCGGTGCATGCCCTGTTCTCCTCGAACGCGGAAAATGTGTCTCTGAGCGGCAGCAGGCTGTGCTGCAATACCGGAAAACCGGTCTGCTCGACCCCGAATGCAATGTGCAGTTCGGTGAGGGCGGCGCGGGGACTTTCTCCGACGGCAAACTCAATACCGGCACCAAAGACCCGCGCATCAGACAAGTCCTGCAAACCCTTGCCGACTGCGGCGCACCGCCCGAAATCCTCTGGCAGGCGAAACCGCATGTCGGCACCGACAGGCTCGCGGTCTGTATCCCGGAGCTCCGCAGACGCATTGAAGCTGCCGGCGGCACCGTCATCTTCGGTGCGAAATGCACCGGTATTTCCGCAAAGCGCGGACATGTCGTCTCCGCTGAATACCAAAAAGACGGGCAGACCTTCTCCCTCCGAACCGATCATGTCATCCTCGCTGTCGGTCACAGCGCGAGAGATGTCTTTACATGGGCAAATGACTGCGGTCTGCCGATGGAACAGAAAGCCTTTTCCCTCGGCGTGCGCATCGAACACACGCAGGCAGACATCGACCGCTTCTGCTACGGCTCCGCTGCCGGACACCCCGCCCTCGGTGCAGCAAGCTATAAGCTCGCGGTGCATACTAAAACCGGACGCGGCGTCTATTCCTTTTGCATGTGTCCGGGCGGCTCTGTTCAGGCGGCAGCCTCCGAACCGGGAACTGTCGTCACAAACGGCATGAGCTTTTTTGCACGCGATGAGAGAAACGCAAACAGCGCGCTCCTCGTCGGTATCACGCCCGCCGACTTCGGCAGCAGCGATGTACTTGCCGGCGTACACTTGCAGCAGAAAATCGAACGCGCTGCCTTTTCCGCCGGCGGAAACTCCGGAAAAGCTCCCGTCATCCTCCTCGGAGACTTCCTCAAAGGACAGACTTCGTCCGCCTTTGGCAATGTCATACCCAGCTATCCGCTCGGTACCGTCTTCGCTTCGCCCGAATGCTGTCTGCCGCAGTTTGTCTGCGATGCACTGCGCGCCGGTATCCCTCTCATGGAACAGCAGCTCCGCGGCTTCTGTCAGCCCGATGCCGTGCTGACTGCCCCCGAAACGCGCAGCTCCTCCCCTGTGCGCATTCTGCGCGATCCCGTTACCCTGGAATCCCTCGGTATGCGCGGCCTCTTTCCCTGCGGCGAGGGTGCGGGGTACGCCGGCGGAATCGTTTCCGCCGCCGTTGACGGCATCAAATGTGCAGAACAAATCCTTTTCTCCCGCCGCGCATGACCGCATACGATATACACAAAAAGAGCCGGAACACGCATTGCCAGGGCAAACCGTGTTCCGGCTGTTTCTTTGTATAAAATGTCATTTCAAAAGACGAATGCTGCCGAACACCGGCAGATCTTTCGCCTTGCCGTTCGCTGCATTGATCACCCCGATCACCAGCAGCACAAACATAACGATCTCCACCAGCCCGCCGACGATTCCGAACACCCATCCGATATACTTGATGCTGCCAAGTACCCCGAACAGGATTCCCGCAACCGTTTCCACAATCGCCAGCAAAATGCCCTGATTGCAGTGGAACCGTGCAAACTTTGAATCCTTCGCACAAATCAGCGGAATCAAAACCAGCCACGAGAAATATGCCAGAACCGACAGTCCCTTGTTCTTCTCGATGTCTGCCGGATCGTATTCCGATGTCGAATCGTCCGTGTCATTCAAATCCGTAATCTTATCCTTCAACTCATCAAAATCAAAATCTGCCATTGCTCTGCATTCCTTTCTCCTCAGTCAAACCAGCCGTGCTGCTGCGCGGCTGCATTTGTGCAATAATTGTCACCTATATTATATCACATGAATTTGCAAATTGCAATCCTTTTTTCTTTTTTATCCCGTTTTTATTCTTTACTATACGGATATTTTTTCATTTCAATTACAATCAGGCTTCATTTTTTCGCATTTTTGTCACATTTTTCTTCGATACCGCGCTGTCGCCCGAAAAAGTTGCCTCGCTCTCCCATACAACGAAACTTCATTTTCACTGCATTTTTTTGGAGCGAATCAACAAAATCAAACCGGAAGCTACAAAAATGTTCTTTTTTTCTGCCACTTTTTTCAGAAATTGCTTGACATTCTATATGGGTTGTGTTATAATTTGATTGCAAAAGCCATTCAAATACAAATTTCGAGAGGAGAATATGATTATGGCAAAGGCAGCAGATAAGGCAGCTCCGAAGAGGGCAGCTGCAACCAAGACCGAAGCACCGAAGGCAGCGGCAGCCAAGGCGACAGCTCCGAAAACAGCAGCGAAGAAACCCGCTGCAAAAAAGGCTGCTCCGAAGAGCTCCGATACGGTCATCAAGACGATCGTGCAGACCAACGGTCAGGAGTTCGATATCAGCTCTGTTGCAGATAAGGCTCTGAAAGAGTACAAGTCTGTACACAAGAGAAAGGTCGTCAATGAGTTCGTCGTGTATATTAAGCCGGAGGAAAATGCCGCTTACTATACAGTCAACGGCGAAGGCGATGAGTCCTTCAAGCTCCCGCTCTGAGCATTTCGCAACCGGAAATTGAAAAGTTTTGAGCATGCGGCGTTCTGTCTGTCGATGGAACGCCGCTTCTATTCATATTGATTGTCCCGGCATCTTTTGTATAAATTATGCTATACTAATGTTACACCGCTCGCATAGCTGCTGCGGAAATACAGGAAAAGAGGAACGATTATGAATCAGGCTGTGATCTTGGCCGGCGGGCAGGGCAAGCGTATGAAGGCTCCGATCCCGAAGCCTTTGTTCCGCGTGCTCGGTGAACCTATGCTCGAATGGGTACTCGGTGCCTGCGAAAATGCCGGTCTGAACCGCATTTGCGTCGTGACAGGCTATGAGGCCGAACAAATCTGCGCCTATCTCGGTGACCGATGCGATACCGCCTTTCAAGCAGAACGCCTCGGCACCGGCCATGCTGTCATGCAGGCCCTCCCCTTTCTCAATCAGGACACGGACGGCAATACCCTTGTCCTCTGCGGCGATGCCCCTTTCATCGACAGCGCGACGATTGCCGATTCGCTCAAACGGCATATCGCAGAGCATAATGCTGTCACAGTCATTACCGCCTGCGTTGACAATCCCAAAGGCTACGGCAGAATTATCCGCACAGACAGCGGCATTGCCGGCATCGTGGAGGAAAAGGATGCAACCGAGGCCCAGCGCGGCATCCGGGAAATCAATTCCGGCTGCTACTGGTTCCGCACGCCCGATCTCATCGGTTTGCTCGGCAGCATCACAAATCAGAACGCGCAGCATGAATATTATCTCACCGACACCGTCTCCATCGCTTTGCAGAGCAACCTGCGTGCCGGAGCATATTGCTCCATAAATCCCGATGTTGTTCTCGGCGCAAATGACAGACAAGGGCTGCTCGCGCTCAATACCGCCGCAAGAAATGCCGTCCTCAATCAGCACATGACAAACGGCGTCGGCTTCGTCTGCACCGACGGCATACTTATCGAACGCAGCGTGCAGATCGGTCCGGGAACCGAAATTCTCCCCGGCACCATTCTCCGCGGCAAAACTGTCATCGGAGAAAACTGCGTCATCGGTCCCAACTGCATCATCGAAAACAGCACCGTCGGGGACAATGTGACGCTCAATACGGTGCAGATCTATGATGCGCAGATTGATCCCGATGTCAAAATGGGTCCGTTTGTACATATCCGTCCGGGTACGCATGTGCATTCCGGCGCGCTGATCGGGGATTTCGTCGAAATCAAAAACAGTGAAATCGGAGAAGGCACGATGATTTCCCATCTTGCCTATATCGGAGACAGCGATGTCGGCAAACATGTCAACATCGGCTGCGGCGTCGTAACCGTCAACTTTGACGGCGTAAAAAAATCACGCTGTTCCATCGGGGATCATGCTTTTGTCGGCTGTAATACCAATCTCATCGCACCCGTCACACTCGGTCAGGATTGCTATACCGCCGCCGGTACAACTGTTTCAGATGACGTGCCGGATTACGCGCTCGCCATCGACCGCGGCGCACTGCATATCAAGGAAGGCTATACACTCAAAAAATTCGCAAAAAAATAACTCCCTTTTCAAGGGCGTTTCTGCGATAAATCAGAATTTGCGCGGCATCATTGAGAGAAGTCGGACGTAGCCATGTCGTTCTGTGAGCCAAGGAGTTGTTACCAGCAGTTGTCTTCCTAAGACCGCTTGGCCTC
>JAZQNP010000063.1:0-26257 GCA_045627405.1 Oscillospiraceae bacterium
TAATCTCGTGATAAGAAGCATCCCTGGCAGGTGTCAATGCACGAACCTGCTCAAAAATCGCACGCAGCTGTGATTCCGGTTTCATTATCGTGATCGGATCTCTTTGCTTTGGCTTGTCCTCACGTTTGCGAATCAGATTCCCGACACGCACGCGGAAGAATTCGTCCAGATTGCTCTGAAAAATCGCAGTAAAAGACAGACGTTCCAGCAGGGGAGTTTCCGGATCCTGCGATTCCTCCAACACGCGCTGATTAAATCGAAGCCACGATAATTCGCGGTTTTCAAAGCAGTCGTATTTCATCGGACAGACCACCTTTCGGGCAGTTATAATTTATCCATTCTATTATACCTCATTTTGCAGAAATCGTCAAGTGTAAAGAAGCAGCCCGCGCGGTTTGCACGGGCTGTATGCTGTTATCCGACCTTTACCCATCGGGTCACGGTCTGTTCATTACCGTCAATGATCTCGACGGAATTCTCTGTCTTGTAGAGAACATTGCCGTCCTTGTCGGTTGCTGTGCCGTTTGTAATCTCCATGCCGTGACCGCTATTAAGCCTGATTGCGCCAAAGTGATTCTCGTCAAGATCGACGGTCCATTTGACATGGATAAATTCAAACTGAATGGTTTTCACACGGTTATCTGTCGAGTAAAATGCAGCCGAAGTATGGGGATAATCCTTATAGATCATGTTGATGCCGTCTTCAAGAGGCTCGTAGTGCAGCCCGGAGGAGTTCCACATAAACAGTCTGTCCGGATCATTACGATCACATCTATAAGCACAGAAATATGTCTCATTCTTTTTCGGCAGATTCACGAGCACATAACTGTAAGCCCACATGTTCTTTGGCAGATTATAAGGAAAGACCGCGAACGGACTCTGTCCTACTATAAGAATCTCGCCGAGATAGGTAATCTCCGGTTTTTCTTCTGGGTCTATAACATCAGGGCCCGATCTACCATACAAGTTATATTCCAGTTCATATTGCAGACCGTGCATCTCAACCACGCCGTATTTCACTGCACCGCGCAGCGTAAAGCGTGCGCCGTCATGATAGCTTGCGATGACAGCACCGATAAATGCGATCAACAGAAGTGATGCCAGCACACAGGCAGCAACGCGGCGGTCATGTTTGCGTACGCGCTTTGCAGTTTCCGCATAACGCTTTGCTTCCTCATCATCCTTTTTTCCGGTGTCGATGCCCTTTTGCATCTGCTCCCATTCTGCCGCACATTCTTCGCACGCGGCGATGTGCTCTTTCACAGCCGCCTCACTCTGCGGCGATGCGATGTCGTCCGCACAGAGCGGCATCAGATCGCGGATAATTTCATGTTCATATTTCATAACCGTACCTCTCTTTCATGGCTTTGCGCAATCTTGCGACCGTGCGGTTATAGATGACCGCAGCGGTGTTTTCGCGCATATTCAGAATTCGTCCGATCTCGGCATAGTCCGCATCGGAATACAGCCGGTATTGTAAGATTGTGCGTGCGGGGTCGTCGAGTTCCGCAATCAGCGCACGCATGCGCGAAAGCATCTCCTGCCGTTCCATATCCTCGGTCGGGGCGGGGGATTCCGTATCAGTATGACGCTTCCTCATCTCGCGCTGCCGTGACTCCTTGCGAATGTATTTCGCATGCACATTCTTTGCGATCTGGAAGAGCCATGTCCGCAGGCTGCATTCTCCGCGAAATCTGCCGAAGGACAGGAACGCCTGATAGAGCGTTTCCTGCGAAAGCTCCTCTGCGAGCAGCATGTCGAAGTTCGTCAGCCGCAGCAGAAAACGGTAGACCTCAGGCTGATATTTTTCGTAGATCTCCTTAAAATCCTCCATCGGCATTCACCTCCCTCGCAGCATTCTGAATCCGGATTCTGTATGTTAGTTCCTGTTTCCGCCAAAAAATTACAGGTACAGCAAAAAAATAACGGAGCCTCCGCAGAAGCCCCGTTATCGGTTACATTACACCTGAGAATGGGTATCGAGCCACGCGATGACATCATCAACGGTGGTGAAGCAAAGGCTTGTGCATGTATCTGCGCAGCCGTAGTAAATTGCAATTCTGCCCGTGTCAGCATCGACCAGATTGGCGCAGGGGAATGTGACATTCTGCACATCACCGATGCACTCATAGTCTTTCTGCGGACTGATGAGGTATTCTCTGCCTCTTTTCAGAACCTTCCACGGCTCGTCCTTATCAAGCAGCGCAGCCGAGAAGCTGTAAACATAGCCATTGCAGGAGGTCAGAACACCGTGATAGAAAATCAGCCAGCCGCGGTCTGTTTCAATCGGAATCGGACCTGCACCGATTTTTGTCGATTCCCAGCCCATCGACGGTCCCATCACATGACGGTGCTTGCCCCAATACGTCATATCCGGAGACTGCGAAATGTAAATATCACCAAACGGCGTGTGACCGCTGTCAGAAGGACGGCTCATCATCATGAAATTGCCGTTGATTTTGCGCGGGAACATGACACCGTTGCGGTTGAACGGCAAAAATGCGTTTTCGAGCTGGTGGAATGTTTTGAAGTCATAGGTATAGGCAACGCCGATGGTTGGCTTCCAGCCATAAGCATTGCACCAGGTGACATAAAAACGATCCTCAATCCATGCCACACGCGGGTCATACCCGTACTGGAAATCCTGAATCTCATCATTTGTTTTTACAAAATCAATGCGTTCCGGATTGATGTCCCAATTAAGACCGTCCTTGGAGAAGCCGGCATGCAGCTCCATATTACGCGCTTTGTCGTCCACACGAAATACGCCTGCAAAGCCGCCCTCATAAGGGACAACCGCACTGTTGAAAATGCTGTTGGAGATCGGGAGATGGTCGCGCTTAATGACCGGATTCTGCGCATAACGCCAGATCACATCATTGCAGTCAGCAGGTTTGTCCTGCCATGGAATATTCGGAATGGATACGCCGTTGATCACTTTCACATTCATGTTCAAATCCGCCTTTCTTACCCCCGTATGATTCAGCGGGGCTATGGTCACATTATAACATAACCGTGCAAAATTTGCAAGAGTTTACGGATAAATAGTCACGAAATCATGGAGCGATAAAGCAAGTTCAGAGTTGTATAGATTATACAAATCGCTACTTGAATAATATGTATCAGAGAAAGTTCCGTCCGGATGCATCAGATATTCGCCGTACCAAAGCCCGTAGAAGGACCATAAGGAGCGGTCAAGCTGCATCATTTCCTGATCGGGGAGTGCGCTGCATTCGCTGAGTGCAAGCAGTTTTTCTCCGTTCGTAATCCGTGCGAGAGATTGATATTGTTCGTATCTGCTTCCGTACTCCATTTCCGGCTGCAAATACACATCAACCGATGCGATGTCATAGGCATCTGACGGTACAAGATATGTTTCGCTCTGTCCGTTCCAAATCCAGATCAGATTATCAAGTGCATGGTAATCTGTCAGGCGGTAATAAACCAGCTCCCACAGTACGGAATAGGTTTCCTCACCGAATGCACCCCACCAGTACCAGCCGCCGCTTGCCTCATAGAGCGGACGCCAAAGTACAGGAATATTCATGTTTTTGAAATAAGTCAGTTTTGCCGCAATTTCATCAATATCATACAGAAGCTGTAACGTATCCGGCATAATGCTGCCTGATTCTGCTGCACGTTCCGCTTCCTCGTATGTTACCTGCGAAAGCTGTTTTACGTCAACATTCCGCAGTGCATGGGAAAGCACGAAATCAGTATCCTCAGCATACACCGAATCGGTTCCCGGTGCATTCCATTGCCACATCAGACCGACAATGCCGCCTTGATACAGATGCCAGTCAATAGCAGCTTCAATCTGCGGCAAATCATCTTCTGTACCAACTGCACTGAAACGGATTGCAGGGAGTTGTCCGGTCATTGAATAAATCAGGTTCAGCTCCTTGTTGGAGGCATCGGATACATACTGTCCGGTGAGAATCTGACTGCCCCATTGGTCACAAAGAAACTGATACAGTGCCTTTGTTTCTTCACTTGCGCCGGCATTGCTGAGCGAAGGACTGATCCGGAACGTGTTGTCATAGACTGTGGAATCATCATTCAGCTCAATATAATCCAAATCCAGTCCGCCGTCAACCGTATCTATGGCGATGGTATTGTTTCCGGATGCAAGGAAAACGCCGTAAAATGTGACCCGCACAAACCCGTCGTTTCCATCCAGCGTAAACGGACAGAGCAAATTGTCGTTGATGCGGATTGCATTTGTCACCTCGGAGTCAGATGCTGCGCAGATTGTCACAGAGTAATGCTGTGTCGCGGGGACATCGACCGAAAAAGCAATCGCATTTTCCATTTGTTCAGAAAGATTGCTGACGTAACCGATCCCCGAATATCCGTCACGGTTCCATCCGATATGCGCACCGGCAGGCAAAATCGTATCCTCAGCTTCCATACTCCATGCAGCATTTTTCCGCTCTATCTCCGGAACATTGATCGCATAAATATACGGTGCAAGCTCATCGGCAGCCAGTGTATTATCAGCCGCCGCGCCGGAAATCCGATCCAGATAAGCGGATTGTTTCGGCATGCTGCTTGTATCGGGATACAGCAAAAACACCGCCGTGACTGAACAGATTAGGACTGTCATCAGGAGATTAAAGCGCAGACGCATTGTTCTTGAAATAGATTTCATTGCAGCATCAGGTGATAGACACCGCCGAAGACTGTTTCAAACTGCACGAAACCGTCCGCCTCCTTTCTGAACGTCACAGGTTGTTGATTCTCATCGGTAATTATGAAATTCCCCTCTGCCAGAACGCGGCAGACTGAGTTATGCATTGATCGGATTTCCGCATGAAATATGCGGCAATCTGACCATTCTGCGGATACTGTGAACCCACCGTATGTACATAGTCCGGTAAATGCTCCTGTATGCCACTGAGAAGGACATGCCGGCAAGAGCGTAATGCCGTCTGGTTCAGACCGAAGCAGGCATTCGGCAATGGCGGCAGATCCGCCGAAATTGCCGTCGATCTGAAAAGGCGGATGCATATCAAACAAGTTGGGATTGGTAGAATGCTGCATCAGTTTTTTCAGCATAAGGAATACATTTTCCGGATCATTGAGACGCGCATACATATTGGAAATCCACGCACAGCTCCATCCTGTGTGACCGCCGCCGTGTGTCAGCCGACGACGGAGGGTTGCAGCGGCAGCTTCGGCAAGCTCCGGTGTCCGGCGCGGAGAAATCTGATGGGCAGGATGCAGTGCAAACAACTGGGAAACATGCCGGTGTCCCGGCTCTTCTTCTTCGTAATCGACAGCCCATTCCATGATTTGTCCGTACTGTCCGATTTGAGGTTTCGGCATGCGGGCAAGCTGTTCATGGAGGATCGGGAGAATTTCATCATCTTCTTTGCCCAATACAGCGGCTGCATCTATTACATCATGATAAAGCTCTGTGATGATCTGTGTGTCCATGCTGGGACCCGCACAGAGACTGCCGGTTTCACCGTTTGGAAGACGGTAGGTATTTTCCGGCGAAACACTTGGGACTGTTATAAGCTGCCCCTGATCGTTTTCAATCAGATAATCGGTAAAAAAGAGTGCAGCATCGCGCATCAATGGGAAATAATGCTCCAAAAATGCCCGGTCAAGCGTATACCGGTAATGCTCCATCACATGAAGTGTCAGCCATGCGCCGCCCATCGCCCAGATGGTTGCCGGCATCCAGAGATCCTGCGGCGCAGTATCGCCCCATAAATCTGTATTGTGATGGCAGCAGAAGCCGCGGCAGCCGTACATCTCTCTTGCGGTCACAGTTCCGTTTACACGAACCTTTTCAAGCAGATTAAACAGCGGCAGATGACATTCAGAAAGGTTGCAGCTTTCAACACCCCAGTAATTCATCTCCGTATTGATGTTGATCGTAAAACGCGAACCCCATGCCGGCCACATATCCACATTCCAGATGCCTTGCAGGTTCAGCGGAAGAGAGCCGGGTCTGCTGCCGGCGATCATCAAATATCTGCCATACCGAAAATACAGTTCAAACAGCGTATTGAGTCCCCGTAAATCATTTTGTTTGACAGCGGCAAGCAGCGCGTCAGTCGGAATATCATCTGCTGAGATTTCCGTCGGCAAATGCACATCGGATCTTCGGTACAGTGCCTGATAGTCAGCAATATGGTCGGCAAGCAGGGTATGCCAGCCTTTTTTCAGCGCAGCAGCGGCAGTTTGTTCGGCTGTCAGATCATAATTCTCGTTCGGATGATAATAACCGGTGCGCATGGAGATAACCAGCGTCAAATCCTGTGTATCAGCAGCAGTCAGTGTATTGCCGTAAGAAGAAACAATGCCGTTATGCGCATCCGCATGCACAACACAGATGAACCGGATACCGTCAGCGGTTCCGCTTCCGCCGGTAAAACGAAGGGATTTTCCATGCTCTGTTTCATCAATCTGATTCTCGTCATAGTAGTCATCTCTGCCGTCCATGGAAATCTCCGCATCAAACGGCGCATCTGCGGTCATATGCACAACCAGGCACTGATCGGGATAAGACGCAATGATTTCGCGCTGAAAATGTACATTCCCGACAGTGAATGAAACTGAGTAAACAGCAGTTTCCAGATCGAGGGAACGGCGGTAATCCGTGATGTCCCCCTCAGGCAGGTTCAGCCGCACGGAACAGTCTCCGAGCGGCATATAGTGACGCATATTGGGGGTACAGCCCTGCATTTTCTCGAATGCAAGCTTTTGGGCATCGGCAATCCGCCCTTGCAGAATCAGGGCGCGCACTTGCGGCAGGGCAGACGCAGCATCCGGATTGATACGGCTGCGCGGACCGCCTGACCAGACAGAATCTTCGTTCAGGCGAAGCAGTTCACACTCCGGCGCACCGTAAAGCATTGCGCCGAACCTTCCCGCGCCGATCGGCAGTGCTTCCTCAAAACAACCTGCGGGCTTCTGATACCAAAGAGAGGATGACATGAATACAATCTCCTTTGTTTAAGCTGCATCATCTTCCGATGCCGAAAGTCTGTCCAACATGGTCTCGACTGCGTCTTCAAGCTGCGTATCTGTTTCGGCGTCCGATTCCGGAACAGAAAGTACATCCGGTTCCAGTCCGATACCGTGATAGCAGGGAGTTATGCCGGTTTCATAGGTTGCGGTCGTCAGTGTGACGGCACCGCTTGACAGGGCAAAAGTTGTCTGCATTATGCCTTTTCCGAATGTTTTTTCACCGACCAGTAATGCGCCCGCATAATCACGCAGCACACAGGCGAACAATTCTGAGGCACTGGCACTGTTTCCGTTGACCAGAATCACAATCGGTATTTCAAGCTGCTCCGCATCTGATTTCAGAATCGTTGTTGCATTGCCGTTTTTGTCATAGGCAAATGCAAGATCTCCCTCCGGCAGAAGCGGATCAACCATCTGTTCGAGTGCAGAAAGCACGCCGCCGCCGTTGTTGCGTACGTCAAATATGAATCCATCCGCGCCCTGACCAAGCAGATCATTCAGTGCATTGCTGAACTGCGTAACGGAAACAGAACGGAATTTCGTAATCTGAATATAGCCGATCCGATGATCCAGCATTTCATATCGGACTGTGGTTTCGTCTATTCTGGCACGCACAACGGAATATGTTTGCTCGTTTCCGGAATTTGCCTTGCGAATCCGGAGAGAAACCGGCGTTCCGACTTCTCCGTCAATCATGGAGATTGCCTCACTGTAATGATCCGTCAGCAGGAGATCTTCGACCGCGACAAGAATATCACCGATTTCAATTCCGGCTTTTTCGGCTGATCCGTTTTCTGTAACGGAAACGACCTCGGCTTCGCCGTTTTCCGTCTGAATGACAGAAATACCGATTCCGGTATACACACCGGCATTGTTATCTTCATATGCTGCGTATTCCGAAGCACTGCGGTACGTACTGTATCTGTCACCCAAACCGCTGATATATCCGGAGAGCATGCCGTTGATCACATCATCCTCCGGCACATCCTGATAGTACGCTTCCTGTACCTTTTCGTCCAGTTCATTGAGCAGCTGATACTTATCGGAAAGCCGGTCAACCTCAGATATTTTCTCGTTGAATTTTTTCTGCGAGAAAGAAAGCGTAAGGATAAAAGTTACAGCCGCGGTCAGTGCGAGGAGACTGATCGTCAGGCTCAAACTGATTTTCTTATTCACAGAAATCCCTTTCTAACACGACGCGAACGGCAAGAAGCATATACTCTCCCTGCCGTTGCAAACTTTGCAGATAATTAGTAAAGGTAATTAGTCGGATCGACAAACGTACCGTTTACGATCACACTGAAATGGAGATGATAACCGCCGCCGCCGCTGCTGACGACATTACCCGTCGCGCCGATCTTGCCGACGACGGTTCCGGTCGAGACGCTCTGTCCGACCGATACATTGACAGAAGCCAGATGTGCATACAGCGTTTCCAAACCGTTTCCGTGGCTGATGCGGACATAGTTTCCGTATCCGCCGTTGCAGCTGCATGCCGTACCGTAATCGTGCGTGCAGCCCGTTTTCACAACAGTCACAGTACCTGCTGCGGCAGCACAGGCATTTGCATAGTGAATTCCCGCACCGGCAATGTCGATACCGTTGTGCTGTCTGCCCCAACGCCAGCCAAAGCCGCTGGAAATATGGTAGAATCCCGGTGCCGGCCATGCAAGCGTTCCGCCCACATAGACAGGGGTGGTAGCAGTCGGAGCAGGTGTTGTCACCGCTGTGGTCTTGGCAGTTGTAGCAGTTGTGACATTGCCGGAACCGGTAGATGTAGCAGCCGTTGTAGTTTTTGCAGCTTCAATCGAAGACTGAATCCGTGCAGCTTCCTCTTCTGCTTCCTTCTTCTTCTTTGCTTCCTCTTCTGCGCGTCGCTTTGCATCTTCCAGAATCAGCCGTTCCTCCTCAGATTGCAGATCAGCCAGTTCCTGCTCGAATGAGTTGAGTTCATTGGATGCATGTGCCTGCGCATGTTCGAGTTCTTCTTTTGCAAGGTCGGTCTCTGCCATCGCAGCGTCCAGTTCCTCACGGGACTCGGAAAATTCTTTTTTCAGAGATTCCATCTCTGTCTGTTTCAGATTCAGTGCTTGCAGCTGTGCAGTCAGATCCTGCTGTGAAGCATCCAGTTCTTCCAACTGCGTTTGGAGATCCTTGCACATCTCATCATCGTGTTTTGCAATGCGATTGATCAGATCTATTTTCGCAAGTACATCATAGAAATCCGTCGCACCGATCAGTGCGGAAAGCAAACTGTCATTTCCGTGAACATAAAGCGTGCGAATGCGTGTTTTAAATGTTTCCAGACCTTCTTCGACAGCAGCCTGCTGCTGTTCAATCTGAATTTGCAGTGTGTCAATCTCAGCCTGTTTGTCAGCGATTTCGTTCATCACATTTTGCAGCTGCGTATCAATCAGAAGCATTTTTCCGTTAATCAGGTCAATTTCTTCCTGCAAAGTCTCCTGATACTTTTCTTTCTGAGATATATCCTTTGCAAGAGATTCCAATTCATTCTTCTTTGCCTGAATTTCGTCCTGCTTTTCCTTCTTTTCCGCTTCGATTTCAGCGATTGTCTTTGCTTCAACAGTCGGAGCCGGAATATAGCGGTCGGACAGCGTAAGACTTCCCGCTGTAAGACAAACCGCAGAAAGCACTGCAAAGAATTTGGTAACCTGTTGTTTCATTTCAATCATCCTTCGTTCTTTTACATATTGGCAGCACGGTATTTCAGATGCACCCGTGTCGAGAGAACACTGCCGATCGCACCGATCAGAGAGCCAGCCACAACATATGCAAGTGTCACAAACACCGCAATCCGGTCATACGGAATGATGCTTCCAAGACCGATTGTACTGAGCACATTGAATCTGCCCAGCAGTTCAACCAGACTGTCGTACGAGAACCATGTAAGCATAGTTGCGACAACGCCTGCAAGGAATCCGTTGATCATACCCTCCACAAAGAACGGGAAACGAATAAAGCTCTTGGTTGCACCGACACTCTGCATAATGCTGATCTCACGCCGTCTCGCAAAGACGCTGGCACGAGTTGTGTTGGAAATAATGACCATTGAGACTATCAGCATCGCAATGATGATTGCACCGGCAACAATGGAAACCACACGACGCAGTTCAGTCAGCAATTCAACAAAAGAATCCGGCGAGCTGACGTAATCAACATCTGTAAGACTGCTTGCTGCCGCAACTGTATCCTGCATCTTGGAAATATCCGAAACACGCATACGATAAGCATCCGGCAGGGGATTGTCATCACCGAGAGACTCAAACACCTTTGTATAATCGCTCATGCTGTTTTTCAAGTCTGCAAACGCCTCTTCCTTGGAATAGAGCGTCACGCTGTTTACATTCTCCATCGCACTCAGTGCAGCACCGATTTCCGCAACGCGTTCATCAGAGGTATCGTCCATCAGATAAACAATGACTTCGTTTTTATCCTCGATACCGCCGATGATGGAATTGATATTGATGTAAAACAGAACCGAAATGCCGACAAGCAGCAAGCTGACCAGAAGAACACAAAAAGAGGCGAACGCCATCACGCGGTTTTTCCAGACATTGTCAAAGCCCTGTCCCACAAGATAGCGAAAACTACTCAGCTTCAAGATCTGTTCCTCCGATCACATCATCTGTACTGTATGTATCTTCTGCATCAGTCGGCAGTTCTTCCGGATATTCATCCGCCTCTGCCATAATCTCTTCTGTCATGGCAGCACCGTCAATGACCTCATCGAAGACAACCTCACCCTGACTGATGTTGATGATTCTGCCGCCGAAATGCCGCACCATCTCATGTGCATGCGTCACCATCAGAATTGTGGTTCCGCAGGCATTGATCCCCTGCAACAGCTCAACGAGTTCATACGCAAGCTCCGGATCCACGTTGCCGGTCGGCTCATCGGCAATCAGCAGCGCAGGATCGTTGACAAGTGCGCGGGCAAGCGCGCATCTCTGCTGTTCGCCGCCGGAGAGTTCACTCGGATAACAATCCGCCTTGTCCTGCAAGCCGACAAGCGACATCACATAAGGCACGCGCTTGCGAATCAGCTTCATCGGTGCATCAATCACACGCAGAACAAAAGCGATATTCTCGTAAACGGTCATGGTATCAATCAGGCGGTAATCCTGGAAGACAACGCCGATTGTACGACGAAAATCGGGAACCTTTCGTCTGCGCATTTTTGTCAGGCTGTACCCGTTCACATACACTTCGCCGCTGTTTGCATCAAGCTCTTTCAGCAAGAGCTTGATCAGCGTGCTTTTGCCGGCACCTGATCTGCCGATGACAAATGCAAATTCACCGTCCTCAACTTTGAGGCTGACATTGCTGAGAGCTTCCACTCCGGTGCTTCCGTATGTCACGGAAACATTTTTTAATTCTACCAAAAGAATCCTCCTTTTGGGGCGTTTGCGGCATATTCGATCCAACATGCCAGAATATCAGCGAGATAATTGTAAAAAGGGGAGTGCAAAGGAATATCACATTCCGTCTCGCACTCCCCAGTACACACAAAAATTGTAATCAGAATTTCACAGGACTTGCCGAAAGATATTTCTTGACCATCAGTGCTATCTTGAAGATAATCGCATGATCAAACTCACGCAGATCCAGACCTGTCAGCTTCTTGATCTTTTCCAGTCGGTACACAAGCGTATTGCGGTGTACGAACAGCTTACGGGATGTCTCAGATACATTCAGATTGTTCTCAAAGAACCGCTGAATTGTAAAGAGCGTTTCATGATCAAGACTCTCAATGCTGCCGCGCTTGAACACCTCATGCAGGAATGTCTCACAGAGCGTTGTCGGAAGGTGGTAGATCAACCGCGCAATACCGAGGTTATCATAGCTGACAATCACCTTGTCCGTATCAAATACTTTACCGACTTCCAATGCCATCTGTGCCTCCTTGAAGGAGCGTGCAAGATCTTTGACACCGACAACACTGGTGCCGATACCGACATTGACACGGGTATAGAACTCACTGGACAAGGTATCTGCGATGGAACGCGCAAGCTTTTCAAGATCCTTGCTCTCAACGGATGCTTTGATCTCCTTGACAAGAACAATATCCGTTTCGGTGATATTAAACACGAAATCTTTGCTCTTATCGGGGAAAAGATTCTGAATCACATCATAAGCAGAAATATCGTTGGCAGAGACAATCCGGATCAGGAATACGACACGGCTGATTTCTGCATTGAAGTGCAGTTCGCGTGCCTTGACAACAATATCACCGGGGAGTACGTTGTCGAGAACAACGTTTTTGATGAAATTGTTGCGGTCATATTTTTCGTCATAATACTGTTTGATGCTGGACATTGCAATCGCGAGAATATCCGCATATTTTGCAGCATTTTCGTCCGTTCCCTCCACAAACACCGCATAGTCGGGTGTGGTGCGGACGCCGAACGGCTTGTAGGTGTATCCGTCACGAATAAACAAATCGCCGGACTCGTTCATATCCATCGAGACAAACTCATTGGTTGTACCGACACGGTTCGGATCGCTGCAAGCGATGATGGTAGCGGTTTCATCAACAACGCCGATGGTTGCATGAATGGTATCATGCATCTGTGTTACGAGTCCCTGAAAAGGTCTGTTAGACATATCAATATCCCTTCGCTTTCTTCATGATTATGAGTTTTTTAGGATTACGGCGGGGGAGTGCTGTGCCGTTTGCAGACAAATGTGTTGCAGTTGAAAGCTCAGGGCAAATACTGTACGCCTAAAACTATTACAAATTGTAACACATTTCGCCTGTATAATTGTTACCAAACTATGAACAAGATGTTAATAATCCGTGAATCGACGTTTTTTAAAGCTATCCATTGTCCAAAATACCGAAAAATCGGTGCGGGTAAAAACGTCAAAAGCTGGAAAATATTACAAGTTGGTTACACAGAGAGTTACATTTTTTCCGGTGCCGTCACTTTCAGAAGCCTGAGAACGTTGCCGAGCACCGAGCAGACCGCAGAACAGAGAAGCAGTCTTGCGTCACGCAGTTCGGCTGTTTCGGCATCGCGCACCTTGCAGGAATCATAAAACTTATGGAACAGTGCAGCAAGTTCTACGGAATACTTCGTCAGTCTGGACGGATCAAGCTGCTGTGCCGCGCTCTCGATTTCTCCCGGAAGCTGGGCAAGCTGCCGGATCAGCTCCCGCTCAGCAGAGGTGTTCAGCAGGTCAAGCTGTGCGGCATTTGCAGAGGGAATCTCCACGCTGCTTTCTTTCAGTGTACGGATCAGACTGCAAATGCGGGCATGCGCATACTGAACGTAATAGACCGGATTGGACGAGGATTTCTCCACTGCAAGATCCAGATCGAACTCAAAGTGTGAATTCGCCTCGCGCAGATTGAAGAAGAACCGTGCGGCATCGATCGGAATATCTTCCAGCAGCGTGACCAGCGTCAGAGCCTTTCCGCTCCGTTTGGACTGCTTGACCGGTTTGCCGTCGCGCATGACTGCAACCATCTGCATCAGAACCACAGTGAGACGCGAAGCATCCACGCCAAGGGCGGTGAGTGCAGCTTTCAGGCGAGGCACATATCCGTGATGGTCAGCTCCGAGAATATCAATCGCTCTGTCAAAGCCGCGGGTCACGAGCTTATTATAATGGTATGCAATATCCGGTACAACATAGGTCGGAATGCCGTTTGAACGGACAATCACGAAGTCCTTATCCGCACCGAGTGCCTCTGCTTTGAACCACAGCGCGCCTTCCTTTTCGTAGGTGTATCCGCTGTCTTTGAGCTGCTGAATAATCTTCTGCACGCTTCCGTCCGCATGAAGTGTGCTTTCCGGAAACCATGTGTCATAGTGAATGCGGTACTGTGCAAGGTCGTCTTTCAGCCCTTGAATGTTCTTCGGGAGCGCGAAAGCAGTCAGGGCCTTGCGCCGTTCTTCCTCCGGCACAGTTTCCAGTGCTTTGCCGTGTTCATCAAAATAATTTTTTGCGTGTGCAATAATGTCCTGTCCCAGATAGACATCCTCCGGCATCGGAAAATCTTCCGTATTGCCGTCCGCGCCGTAAATCCGCCTGCACACTTCATCTGTATCGGCAGAGGTACTGTAAACAGCCTGTCCTTTCTCGGTACAGAGCTGCATATAGCGCAGAGACAGTGATTTGCCGAACTTTTCGATTTGATTGCCTGCATCGTTGATATAGAACTCCCGTTCCGTCTCAAAGCCTGCCGCCGTCAGAACAGAAGCGAGGCAATCACCGATCGCGCCGCCGCGGGCATTTCCGACATGCATCGGACCGGTCGGATTTGCAGAAACAAATTCCACAAGAACCCGTTTTCCGGCACCGATGTCTGATGTCCCGTAAGATTTGCCCTCTTCTTCAATGTTCCGGATCACATCCGAATACCATCTCTGTCCGAGATAGAAGTTCATAAATCCGGGGCCTGCGATTTCAACCTGATCGAAGCATGTGTCTGTCAGATTGATCTCCGCCTGAATCGCCTCGGCGATCTTGCGGGGCGGCATATGCAGTGCCTTTGCCGAAACCATTGCAATATTGGCGGCGAAGTCTCCGTGTGCGCGGTCTGCCGGAATTTCAATATTGAACGCCGGCAGCGGTTCAGCAGGAAACGTACCGTTTGCAATGAGTCTGCCGAGTGCATCCATAATCAACGCTCTTGCATCGGCGGAAGCAGCAGCAATACTGTTCAAATGCAACACTCCTTTCAAAAACTGTGTCAGTTATACATTATTAATTATATTGAACGGTGCTGCACAGCAGAATCTGCCGTTGCCTGCATCGTGACACGCAAAACGATTGTATTGATATTTTCAGAATGATCCCCGACATCCATTGCATAGCGGAGATACAGTTCGCCGCCGTATTGCGAAAGATCGGCGCGCACCTGAATTGCATGAAGCTGCATGCTGATCGTACCGAATACGGTGTCATATTCGACCGGATGCGTTTTACCGGTTTCCAGCACCATCAGCGCATCGGTAAAACCGGTTTTGTGAATGGAAACCAGCGGATTTCCGCTGCGGAAGCCGGTCACGGTAATGGCTGTCTGCCCCATGGCTTCACCGCGTTCGTCTACATCTGTATAGATGACAACTGCTTCATCGCTGCGAAAACGGTAATTCGCTTTCGTGTTCAGCTCCGACCATTCCGGTTCTTCGTTTTCATATACAAGCTTACTGCGAATTGTCAGAACGGCATTTTCATGCCAAAGTGTATCGTTTGCCAAATTCTCCTCCCGGTACTTAAAATGCACGGTCCGCATGCTCGATTGCCTGTGCAATCAGCTTCTCGATTAAATAGGGGAACCGCATACCCAAATCAGCCATCAGCACAGGATACGCAGCGGATTCCGTCAGAGTCGGCATGGTGTTCACCTCACCGAGGAGAATATCGCCCTCCGCCGTGCAGTAGAAGTCAAAAAGTGCAAGCCCCTTGCAGTCAAGGACGCAAAAAGCGCGCACAGCGATTTTGCGGATTTGATCCGCAGTTTCCGCATCCAGATCCGCAGAGACAGTCAGCTGCTCCGCCTGTTTATCGGTAATCTCCCCGACAAAGGAAGCAAACGGCAGATCATAACCGAAAACGCCGACACGAAATTCTCTGCCGAGAATCAGCTCCTCGATCAGAACGGTTCCGTCCTGTGTAAAGGCACGCTTTACCAGTGCGGCAAGCTCCTCTCTGTTCTTTGCGATGCCGGAAGCTGCGGAATTGTCGCACCCGGACGGCTTCACATAGAGCGGATAGTCCAGCTTCTCTTCGATCTTGTCATATTCATGATCCAACCGGTTCAGATTGCGAAGAAACGCAGCAGACCACTTCGGCGTGCGGATTTTCGCCGCATTCAAAACCTTATGCGTAAATGCCTTATTGCGGCAGACAGCCGATCCGAGCACACCGTTTCCGACATAGGGAATTCCGGTCAGCTCGCAGAGACCCTGCACCGTTCCGTCCTCGCCGTATTTACCGCGCAGCGTCGAGAAAATCACATCCACGCGCTTGTGCGAATAGCAGCCGTCTTCCAGAATCAGAATGCCGCTGTGTGCAGGATCGGGAGATAAAACAGCAGGGGAGCAGTCGGAATTCTCTTCCCACTTATTGGATTCAATCTCCTCGACATCCCCGGGAAAATAAAGCCATCTGCCGTTATGATCAATCCCGATCGGAACGACTTCATACTGCTCCGCCGGCAGAACGCGCATGACCGCTGCGGCAGATTTTGCAGATTCCGCATGTTCCGCCGATGTTCCGCCGAATAAAATCAGGATTCTTGTCTTAGCCATTGCTGCCCCTTTCTTCTCTCTGTCACAGAGTCTGCATTTTGCCGTATTACGCAATATAGCAAATTCAGATCTCCAAAATTTGGATGTTATGCGCAAATCTGTGTAAATGCGTGCGATTTGGTCATTTTGACATTTGTGCATAATTCCGACAGTGACGAAAATTCCGTCAAAAAACATTCAAAAAACCGAAAAAGCACGCGTACACGATAAACAATGCAGAGAGATCAAATTTGCTGTCTGAATCTATTTTAGCATACTTCACAAAAAAAAGCAAGTGGTTTTTTGCAATTTCACAGAAATATTTTTGAAAAATCCCGAAACGCACCTTGGCGGGGGAAACTAATTGCTTTTTTTCACAAATCACGGGAAAGCGGATGACAAACGAACCAAAATCTGCTATAATATGTATGACTTTATAAGACAGGAGGCAAACCTATGGACATCTTAAAGCAGCTTGCGCAGGAACTTTCTTTGCGGCAGGAGCAGGTGGATAACGCAGTTGGACTGCTTGACGACGGAAAAACTGTACCGTTTATCGCGCGATACCGCAAGGAACAGACCGGTTCACTGGACGACCAAACATTGCACATACTGAACGAGCGGCTGGAATATCTCAGAAAGCTGGAAGCCAGAAAAGAGGAGATTGCATCCGCAATCGCAGCGCAGGAGAAGCTGACGCCCGAACTGGCAGAAGCCATTTCTGCTGCAAAAACGCTGGTTGAGGCAGAAGACCTGTATCGCCCGTATAAACAAAAGCGAAAGACAAAGGCATCTGTTGCACGCGCCCGCGGACTGCTGCCGCTTGCTGAACTGCTGATGCAGCAGCGGCTTGACTGCGATCCCCAATCCGAAGCAACGGTATTTGTCAATCCGGAGAATGAGCTACCGGATACGGACGCTGTGCTTGCCGGTGCTGCGGATATTATCAGTGAAATCATCTCCGACGATGCAGAGCTGCGCAAGCGGCTCCGCAATGTGCTTTCCTTGCGCGGCTCGCTGACTGTCAAAGCTGTTGATCCGGATACAGACAGCGTTTACCGCAATTACTACGATCATCATGAATTGATCGAGAAAGCGGCGGAACACCGGATTCTTGCCGTCAACCGCGGCGAAAAGGAAGGGTTTCTCAAAGTTGCCCTGACGATGCCGGAGGGCTTGGGAGAGCAGATCGTGACAAATCTGTATGTGAAAAACGCCGGCGCGGCTGGACAGTTCACTGAGGCTGCGGCACTGGAAGCATATAAAAAATCTCTATTACCCGCTGTTCAGCGTGAGGTGCGGACGGTCATGACAGACCGTGCATCTGAACAGGCAATCAAGGTATTTGCCTCGAATCTGCGGCAGCTTCTGTTGCAGCCGCCGATGCGCGGAGCAATCACGCTCGGGCTCGATCCCGGCTTCCGGACAGGCTGTAAGGTTGCGGTTGTAGATCCGACGGGAAAAGTGCTTGCAACGGATGTGGTTTATATCACGGCAAATTCTGCACAGGCAGTCGCCGGCGGAAAAGCAAAGCTGAAAGCACTGATTCAAAAGTATCATGTTGCGGCGATCGCAATCGGAAACGGCACTGCCTCGCGTGAATCCGAGCAGATTGTTGCCGAAATCCTCAGAGAGCTGCCGGACAAAACTGCTGCATATATGGTCGTCAGTGAGGCGGGTGCTTCTGTGTATTCGGCGTCCAAACTCGCGGCAGAAGAGTTTCCGGATTATGATGTCGCTCTTCGCAGCGCGGTGTCTATCGCACGCCGCATGCAGGATCCGCTTGCAGAGCTTGTGAAAATTGAGCCGAAAGCAATCGGCGTCGGAGAATATCAGCATGATATGCCGCCTGCACGACTCAACGAATCGCTCTCCGGCGTTGTGGAAGATTGTGTCAACGCTGTCGGCGTCGATCTGAACACGGCTTCCAGTTCGCTGCTGTCGTACATTTCCGGCATTCACAGCGGCATCGCACACAATATCGTGGCTTACCGTGAGGAAAACGGTGCATTTACCAGCCGTTCTGCTCTGAAAAAGGTTCCGAAACTCGGTGAAAAAGCATATGAGCTTTGCGCAGGATTTCTTCGCGTGCGCGATGCAAAGAACCCGCTTGACAATACCGGTGTGCATCCGGAAAGCTATGCCGCAGCAGAGGCATTACTGAAAGTCTGCGGATATACGCTGCAAAATGTCGGAAGTGATCTCTCTGCGCTGAGCGAAGCGGTCAGCGCGCGCGGCTATTCCACCCTCAGCAAGGAGCTTGGAATCGGAGAGCCGACATTGCGGGATATTGTCAAAGAGCTGCAAAAACCGGGCAGAGACCCGCGTGACGAGCTGCCGAAGCCGCTGATGCGCAGCGGCGATATTATGACCGCAGAGGATTTGAAGCCCGGCATGGAGCTGATCGGCACAGTGCGCAATATCATCGACTTCGGTGCGTTTGTGGACATCGGCGTGCATGAGGACGGTCTTGTACATATCTCGCAGCTTTCAAATCACTTTGTCAAACACCCGCTGGATGCCGTCAAGGTCGGTCAGATCGTGCGCGTCAGGGTTCTGGAAGTCAATGCCGCACGCAAAAGAATCAGCCTAACGATGAAAAATGTATCGCAGGATAACCTGTATAGCTGATTGTTTCTCTTGGAAATCTTAATAATCTTCTAATTTTAGCCGCGTTTTCAGAAAAAAGCAAATTTTTTTCAAGAAATCAATTGACAAGCATTTTTCTTTATGATAAACTGATAACCAGAGGCGGTTTACATGCCGTTATCACGATTATAAAGAGAATGAAAGGGTTGGTTCTCATGAAAACGATTCAAAAGCTGTCTGCGGTTGTACTGACCGGCAGCATGCTGCTCAGTGCAATGCCTGTTCCGGCTGCATGGGCTGCAACCGAAGACGATACAACTGAGCCGATGACTGCAACGATCACACTGAACGGTGATTCGGCATCAGCTGACGGTGAAAATGTGTCAATCAGCGGCACGACAATTACGATCTCTGCATCCGGTTCCTATCAGTTCAGCGGCGAACTGACCGACGGTCAGATCTGCGTGAATGTTCCCGATGAAACCGCAGACCCCGGCACTGTAAAGCTCTATCTCAGCGGTGCCAGCATCACAGGAAAGTCCGCAGCGGCTCTTTATATTGTCAATGCGGAAAACACCTCGGTCAATCTTGCGGCAGGCACCGAAAACTACCTTTCGGACGATCCGGAAGCAACTGCTGTTTATGATGCCACGCTGAGCGAAACCACCGCAGTCATCTACGCAAAGGACGATATTACATTCAAGGGCGAAGGCTCTCTTCGTGTGGATGCGGCACAAAACTACGGTCTGCACTGCAATAACGATGTCAAGATCAACGGCGGAAATATCAAATTCAAGACAACCGGCACTGTCAACGGCGACGCAATCCGCGGAAAAAACTCCGTTGAAATCAAAGACGGTGTGATTGACATTAACGCAGAAGGGGACGGCATTAAGTCCACCAAGGGTACTGTCACGATTCTGGGCGGTACCATCGAGGTCAAGTCGGGCAAGGATGCGATTCAGGGTGAAACTGCGCTGGATATTTCCGGCGGCAGCGTAAAAGCAAACGGCGACCGCGGTCTTCGTCTCACAACCGGATCTATCAATATCACCGGCGGCTCCGTCCTTGCAACTGCAACGGATTATCAGGCAAATGATGCAACCAGCGGCTCTGCAATCACTGCAACTCAGCCGGTTGTGATGTTTGATCTGACTGCCGAACAGCTGAAAGATCAGGCGATTACGCTGAAAAAAACTGACGGCACCGAAGTTTTCTCCATGACGCCGGACAAAAAGTTCAGCTATATTCTGATTTCCGACCCCGCACTGGCTCTCAGCACTGCGTATCAGCTGACAATCGGCAGCAGCACAGTGACAGCAGGCGGCAGTTCATCCTTTGTTCTGAGCGAAGAGGTCACAGAGTTCTCCGATGCTGCTTTGAAGACATCCATCAGCATTGACGTGGATCTGAACGGCAGCGAAGAGCTTGCCGATGTCGTTTTTCTTGCCCGCATGATCGCTGAGGATTCTTCTCTCAGCAGCGTTGTCACTGCTGATATGGCGATTGCAGCGGACATCAACAAGGACTCTTATGTGAATGCACTGGATCTTATGATCGCACTGCGCTATCTCTCCGGTCAAACCACCTCCCTGTGATTCCGAAATATAGCAAGGCAGTTTATCGGATCTTCCGATAGGCTGCCTTTTTTATTATAAATATATGAAAAACAGTGTAGAAAATCACAAAATGCTCTTGCAATCGCCCGCAAAATATGGTATAATTATTCCAACTGATATGTAACGATCGGTTAATGATCCGATTTTTCATATGAAGGGAGATTTCATAATATGGCTGAACGAATTTTTACAAGAGATGATGCAAAAAGTGTGATCCGTTCCAATTCGGATAAGGTGAAGCTGCCTTCTGATTTTACAGTGATCGGGAAAGGCTCTCTGGCCGGCTTCTCGCAGATGAAAGAGCTTGTGATTCCGGAAGGAATCAAACGCATCGAATCCCACGCATTCTTTGTGCGGAGCTTTAAGAATACCAGCAATCTTGAACGCCTGACGATTCCCTCCTCGCTGACGGATTTTGAACTTTGGTGCTTCTTTGACTGCAATCAGCTGAAAAGCATCTCACTTCCGGATGGCTTTTCCGAGCAGAAGATCATGGAGCTTTTCTACCATGTTCCGGAGGCGACAGTGAGCTTTGGAAAAAAACTGCTGTTTTCCTCCAAAACAAAAACAGTTGCACAAATTATAGATGAACTGGGCGGTTCGCTGACGCTGGGCGGAGCTTCGATGCTGCAAGTACAGAACGGAACGCTCGAAATCCCACAGAACTATGTCGGTATTACGTCCCATGCCATGAGCAGCTTGAAGAGCAAGGGCGTAAATAGGATTGTCATTCCGGCTTCTGTCCGGATGATCATGCCGAATGCTTTCTCCATGCTGGATTCGCTCGAAGAAGTCATTTTTGCCGACGGTACGGATCATATTGACAACTATGCTCTTTGCGGGTGCAAAAATATAAAACGCATCGGAATTCCCGCTTCTGTCAAAAGAATCGGAGCCGGCGCATTCATGAATCTTGCCTCGTTGCAGGGGATTCGTCTGCCCGCTGCATTGGATGAAATCAGCGATGAGCTGTTCAGCGGATGCACCTCACTTGCACACATCAGCTTCGGCGGCGCGATCAAACGGGTCGGCGCAGGTGCTTTTTACGGCTGTTCCTCGCTTCGTACCGTCATGCTGCCGGATTCTGTTGAATCCATCGGCATCAGCGCATTCTGGGAATGCACATCCTTACAGCGTCTCTTTATCCCTGCGGCAACCAAGACGCTCAGTCAGTCTTCCCTGAGCAACTGCCCGTCGCTCATGTCACTTTACATGCCGCGCATCATTCACGATCAGCTTGAAACAAAGCGTATTTTCGGAGATGTGACAAATCCGACCATTACATGGCTCGATGACGATGTTGTGAAGCCGGATTGGAGCGACGACGACGAGCTGCCGGAGATCACACTCGAAGAAGCGCAAGAAGAAATTCCGGAGGTGCCGACTGCACCGGTATTTGAACTGCCGAACGCACCGATTCAGTCTGCATTTACAGCGGCAAAATCCACAGCCGACAATACCCAGTCCTCTGAACCGGCACAGACTGTACAGCCGGCGCAGGCAGCAGATGCCGAGAAAGTCCGTCAGCTTGAACAGACCATTGCTGCACTCCAACAGCAGATGGCAGTGATAACGCAGAATACTGATTCCGGCGAAAACACCGCACCCTCGCAGCAGGCAGACCCTCAGGTCGCTCTGAACAGCTCCGCGATTGAAACGCTCAATCAGAATCTCGCTGCTTTGCAGGAGAAGATGGATGCTGCTACGGCTTTGCAGGATTCTGCTGCCGCGCTTTCGTCCATTCAGGAGCAGGTTGCGTCCATCGCATCTATGCAGACCAAGGTTGAGGAAATCGCTGCAATGCAGGAGTCTGTGCAGGAAAAGGTGGATGCGATCTCCGATATTCGGGATAAGGTTGACGCGATTACTGAAATTCAGGAAAAAGTCGATGCAATCACAGAGATTCAGGAAAAGGTCGATGCAATCACCGATTTGCAGGAAACGGTCGGCGTGATTTCTGATGTGCAGGAAAAGGTAGAGGCAATCCCTGAAATCCAGCAGAAAGTCGAAGCACTCTCTGACATGCAGAAGAATGTCGAAGCATTGTCCGGTATGCAGGAACAGATGCAGGTGATCTCCGAGATTCAGGAAAAAGTCGAGGCAATTTCCGATGTGCAGCAAAAAGTAGATGCCATTGCCGAAGTGCAGGAAAAAGTCAGCATCATTCCGGAGATCCAGCAAAAAGTCGAGGCTCTCTCCGAAATACAGCAGCGCACCGCTTCTGATGAGACACCCGATCCGGCAGCGGAAATTGCAGCTGCTCCGTCCGCTGCGGAAACAAAACCGGCTGTTACAGACGAAGCTGCGGCAACCCCGATCCTGTCCGATTCTGCATCTCAGACGGGAACCGCGCTTGCAGCGGTACATCACGGCGATTATCCGGCATCTGACCGCGTGTTTACTTACACAATTTCCAAGCCGATGCCCGGTCCGAAAGAGCGCAGTGCCGCGCTCAAAGACTACACAGTGATCGCATACCGTTCTTTCCGCACGACAGAGGGCGGTGAACGGTTTGAGATTCCCGAGGGCGTCCGCCGTGTGGAAACGCAGGGCTTCTGGGATTGCCCGCGTCTGCTTGCTCTGGAACTTCCGATTTCGCTGAAAGAGGTGGAGCCGGATGCATTTTCAGGCTGTTCGCGTCTGACGGATGTTTATCTTGCAGAGGATTTCCCTGACCGGCAAGCGGTTGAATACTTCCTGTTCCGGCCGGAGATCAAACTGCACTGGCCGAAAAAGAGCGTATTTTCCAAGCCGAGAATCTGCACCGTCGCAGAGCTGATGGAAAACTACGATGATATTCTGACGACCAAAAAAGCAAAAAAATTGCAGGTGCGCAGTCATATTTTGCAGGTTCCGGAAGGGTATACCATGATCGCACCAAACGCTTTCCAGGAAATTGATGTTCGCATGGATGAACCGGAGCATACGCTCAAAACAATCTTCCTGCCGCGTTCTCTTCGCAGAATCACAGCGCGCGCTTTCTCCGGAATGGAAATGCTGCGGCATATCGTGATTCCGGAAGGCCTGCAAATCGTCGAAATGAATGCGTTTACCGGATGCCTCGGTCCGCACCGTATCATCCTGCCGGATTCGGTTACATATATCGGTCCGTATGCATTTGCCGCGCCTTGTCAGTATGAACAGATCAGACTGCCGAAAGACCTGCGCGAACTGCCGGAAAATGCGTTTACAAACTGCAATACGCTTGTTTGTCTGCGCATTCCGGAATCGGTGCAAAGCATTGGAGAGATGGCACTGTCCGGCTGTACGAATCTCACAAGTCTGACGATTCCGAAAAAATTTGAAGAACAGCTTCCTGCAATTCTTGACGGCCCGGTGAAGATCAACGTGCGCTGGACAGAGGACAGCAGGGAAGTGGATATGTCGCAGGTGCCGACAGGGCTGCTGGATGTGCTGGAACCGAAATTCCAGCCGGTGCCGGAACAGCGGTTGTTCACATATGAAATCAGTGCGCAGTGTGCAAATTTTGCCGAGCGTCTGACACAGTTGCATTCGCATCCGTTTGTCGCATCCCACGCGCTGACCGATATGGCAAATCAGACCAAATTTGAGATTCCGCTCGGCGTACTGCGCCTGTGCAGCTATGCTTTCGGAAACAACAACCGACTGCTGACGCTGATTGTGCCGAAAGCCCTGACGGAATTTGAATATGCATCATTCTACGGCTGCGAAAAACTGCGCGACGTATTTGTTCCGGATGAATTTGACCGGGGTGCAGCCGCAGTGCTGTTCATGAATCATCCGCAGACGCTTCTTTCGTTCGGCAACACCAGACCGGTGCGTGTGCGCCAGCTGACACATGACTGCCCGTGGATACTTTCAGCCGGCGATTCCGCTGAACTCCCGATGGAGGACGGCATAATCACTGTTCCGAACGGCTATCTCGTGATTGCCTCTTATATGTATCACGGCATTATAGGTCAGGAGGGCTTGCGCCGCATCGAGCTGCCGCAAACTGTCCGGCTGATCGGATCGTCCTCATTCGTAAATCTCGCAGATCTGGAAGAAGTCATCTGCGCAGAAGGTCTGCTCGCGGTGGAACCGGAAGCCTTTATCAACTGCCAAAAGCTCAAACGGGTTGTATTTCCGTCCACCTTGCAGTTCATTGGCGACGCTGTACTGTTTGGATGTACGAACGTCGAATCTGTTGTATTGCCCAAACGATTTACCGACCGTGCTTCCGAGATTCTGCGCGGCTGTCCGCATGTCAGCGTGACGTGGATCGACGATGCTGTTCCGTTTGAGATTCCTGTGGAGCTGCCGGCTATGTCCATTACAGAAGCCGAAGAAGAAATCACAGATACCGAGGAACTCCTCACAGCGGACCAAGACACCGCAGAGGCGGAAGCTGAAACGCCTTCTGTCATTGCGGAACCGATTGCAGAAACAATTTCGGAAACAGAAGAAGCGGAATCCGATGATACCGATGCGTTTGACGCTTCTGACGTTGTTGACACTTCTGACGTTGTTGAAGTTGTTGAGTCTGTGCAGGAAACAGATACGCTTCCCGACGATGAAAGCGATGAAACAGAGGCAATCGAGCCGATAAAAACAGTCCCTGAACCGGTTCCGGAAGCCGAAGTGCTTTCCGATGATAAGGCAGAGACAATCGAACCGATCGAAGTGATTGTTGAACCGGTTAAAGAGGAAGAGCTTATACCCGAGACCGAGGCAATCATCCGGTCGGAAGGTATTGCATCGCTTGCGGAAACGATTTTTGCAGCCGAGGAAGCTGCCGATCCGGTCGAAACAGTTGAAGAACCTCTCGAAACAGAGACTGAGCCGGAAGAAGCTCCCGCTGAGGAAATCGAATCGCTTGCTGAAACGCTCTTTGAAGACCTGATAACAGATGAGGTCACTGAACCGCTTGAAGAGATTGTTGAAGTTGAGCCGGCAGATACAGTCGAAGAATCTCCTGCCGAGGAAATCGAATCACTTGCTGATACGCTCTTTGAAGACCTGATAACAGATGAGGTCACTGAACCGGCTGAGGAGATTGTTGAAGTTGAACCGGCAGATACAGCCGAAGAAACTCCCGCTGAGGAAATCGAATCGCTTGCTGATCGTCTCTTCAATGCCACTCCGGCTCCTGCTGTCGGCGGCAGCCTGCTGCTTTCGGATATTGACGAACCCGGCGGCACGCAGTATCCTGCCGATGTCGATGAATTTGTGGAGGAAATCGAAGGCATTACGCTGACGGAAATCGGGGATGAAACGGACGATTATGACAGATGGACATTGGAACCTCCGACAGAAGAACCGAATTCCGATTTTGTAAATCTCGAACAGATTTCCGACAACGAAATTGAATCGGATGCAGACGCCCTTGCTGTGCTTGACGGTGAATTTTCCGATGAATCGGCAGAAATCGAACAGGCACCCATATCGTCTGCACAGACACAGAATTTGATTCCGGATGACGGAAGACTCACTGCGAAGGAACGCCGGAAGCTGTATCACGGCGAGTCTGAACTGCATATCCCTGCGGGTTATACGGAGATCCGTGCAGGTGCATGTGCCGGACTGGATGATCTGGAAGTTCTTATTCTGCCCGAAACACTGACGCGGATCGGCAGCGGTGCATTTGCTGATTCCGCTTCGCTGCATACTGTCTGTATTCCAAGCTCCGTTGAAGAAATCGCAGAAGATGCGTTCGACGGATGCGATGCACTGACAAATGTCACCATGCCGCGGACACTGGAAGCACAGGCAAAGATCATGTTCGGCGATCAGGTGCAGATCACTTGGCTGGAACCGGAGATTTCTGAGCTTAAAATCATC
>JAZQNP010000064.1:0-5305 GCA_045627405.1 Oscillospiraceae bacterium
TGCATCCCCTTCGTCCAGATAGAGCCGAAGTGCCTTGACAATTTCTTTCGGGCTTTTGAGTTCCATCAGGAAACGGAAGAATGCTTTCGGCACAGTCTCTTTGACAGGCGCGGCGTGGTATACGCTTCGCGGGCGCTTTTCGATTAGTCCGATGTAGTGTTCCAAACGATAATGTCAAAGAACCATTAAGTAACCCCAAGCGAAAGCTGAACCAAATTCGATGAACAAGCGTGCCGTTCTCTCCGATAATTTAGGAGGACGGCACGCTTTCTATTTCGGCTGCTATTGACAACAATATAAATCCATGTATAATAAAAATGATTTACCTGTAACCGTAGGGGCATTTTTGTTGTCTATCATATAACGCAGAAAGAACGGAGGTGAGGGCTGTGGAGGATGCTGAGATTGTCAGTTTGTTTTTGTGTCGCGATGAGCGCGCAATCGCGGAGGCAAAAGCAAAATACGAGCAGCACTGTTTTCGGATTGCAATGGAGGTGCTGCGGAATCCGCAGGATGCGGAGGAGGCGGTCAATGAAATGTGGCTGAATGTCTGGAATGCGATCCCGCCCTCTCAGCCCGAAAACCTGTCTGCGTTTCTGGCTTCGGCTGTCCGGCATATTGCGGTCAATCAGATCGTTTCGGTGCATCGGCAGAAACGCGGCGGCGGTGAAATCCCGCTTGCTTTGGAGGAGCTGTCTTACTGCATTCCGTCCGGTCAATCCGTTGAATCTGCGCTGGATTACCGTGCTTTGCGGGACTCCATGGAGCGATTTCTGGATGCGCAGCCGCGTCTTTCACGCATGATCTTTGCGGAGCGATACACTGAGCTGCTGTCCGTCAAGGAAATTGCAGATCTGCTGCATATCTCCGAGAGCCGCGTCAAGGTCACACTGATGCGCACCCGAAACCGTCTGCGGAAATACCTGGAAAAGGAGGGACTTCTGTGAATGAGCACGATCTGCTGCGTGTGATGCAGGATATCGGCGGAAAGTACACGGCAGAAGCACATGAATATGCCGCCCGTCCGCACGGATTATCCCGCTTTTTTCCACAAATATTGACTGCTTCCGTCCTTTCAGCCGTTCTTGCGCTGAACATCGGACTCTGGGTATTTCTCTGGCGGACTGAAGAGCCGGATACCGGCGCATCTCCGGCGCATATTCTGGCAGAGTTTTCATACGAAACGCAAAAAGTACACGATAATCCCGCAGGATATGAATGGCGTTCCGGCTGGTTTACGGTTCCGGAAGACTGCACCGTGACTGTCATTGCATCGGATGTGAATACAAATTTCCCGTATTCTGCTGCAGAGCTCATCATAGGCGATGCAAAGCTGGATGCGGTTTTCATGGAAGGTGCAGAGCAATACGCCATCATTCCGGCGGAATGCGAAAACGAAACGGTCATCTGCACGGTCACGCTTACGGCAGGAGATTACGAATTGGTTGTGCTTCCGTGGCACGGCTGGCACGCGGCGGGGCGGCTGACACTTGTATATTAGGAGGTCATTATGCGGTTTCAGAATTGGTACTGTCTGCGATACTGGCGCAGACATAAGGCAAAGGCTTTGTCACTGATGCTTTCGGTGATTCTTGTGACAGGCGCGGTCGTGCTGATGATGCTGACCGAGCGCACAGAGCAGCGGCGCAATCTGCACCGGCTTTATGATCTTTACGGCGACTGCGACTTTGTTGCGCGGAATCTTCCTGCCGATCAGCTCGATGCGGTCATGCATACGGCGGGTATCGCAAAGGCAGGCAAAACGGTTTCCGTGGGAACGGTCACGGTCGGTGATCTGCGTTATACGGTCGGTGCGTTCTGCGATCAGAATGCACCGGAGATGATGCATCTGCCGCTGAAAGCAGGGCGCTTTCCGGAGCAATCCGGCGAGATCGCGCTGCCGGAATTTCTGCTGACGGGATTGAACGCAGGCGCACAGATCGGGGATTCTGTTTCGCTGACTGTTGAGGATTTGAGCAATCATTTCATAGATATCCATTATCAGCTTGTCGGGGTGATCTCACAGAACACGCACCGGCGGGATATGGATTACAGCTATACAGAAACACACGGCGTCACGCAGAATCCGCCGATGGATGCACCCTCTCCCTGCATTTATCTGTCTGCGGAGGATGCGGCGGCATTCGCAGATTGCTATTATAATCTGTGCATCACCTTTCCGGAGCAGTGGTATACCCTGCCGGATGATGCGCCGGAACGCGCACTGAAACAACAGGCATCAGAGCAAATTGAAAAAGCGGGCGGTATCATCACACCGGGCGGCGCACACGCATTTATCATGACTGCGCAAAGCGGACAGAGCAGCGCGAGCGAAGCGCTTACATTTTCCGAAACGACCGATACATTTGTGATGCGCCGGCTGTTCCACATCATGGCAATCGTGGCGACGATCGCGCTGGTGTCCGGCGTGATCGCGGTCATGCCGGAGCGCATCCGTTCGCTGCGTTTGCTGAAATGCATCGGCATGAAAAACAGCAGACTCGCCGGAATCTTCATTGCAGAATCGGGTTTGATGTGGATGATCGGAACGGCTTGCGGCATTGCGGCTGGCTGCGGCATCCATGAGGTACTGCTCTCCATGCAAAACGCGCTCGGTCAGCCGAAATACCGCGGCTATTTTGCGGAATGGCTTGTGCAGCAGCAAACGCTCTCTCCGCTTCCGACGGCACTGCTGATCTCTGCGGCGATCACTGCTGCCGCGATGACCGTACCGGTCTGGCGCGTGCTGCATCTGCGCGCGGTCAGCAGTCCTGCAAGGGTACAGAAATCGCGCAGGTGTGGAAATTCCCGCAGTGCAGCATTCTCAAAAATGCTGTCTGGCCGCGGGATTTCTGCGCTGCAATGCGTTTCACTTGTACTGGTGCTTTGTGCATCGGTATTTGCGTTTCTGTATCATACCGGATCCGGCAAGGGCGGAAATTACCCGTTTCTGGAATACCGCACAGACAGCGACAGCAGCTTCTTTGTGCAGAACGGAATCGACATGAAGCAGGCACAGATTGATGCTGTTCTGACCGGACAGCAGCCCGCATTTCAGGATTGGGGCAACACCGGAACGGTCTGCGGCATCACACCGGAGATTGAGGCATCGCTGCATGATCTGGGCGATGTGTATGCGTGGGGCGCCTATTCAGGCAGTCTGACGGTATTCTATGCGCATCCCGAAGATGCACCGCCGCTGATGGAGGCATACCGTGCGCCGTACAATCAGAAATGGACATACTACGAGCAATTCAAGGACAAGGCGTTTTACATGATTCCGATTCTTCTTTGCAATGACCGGTTGCTTTCAGAGCTTGGTGCAGAGGCGGATGCAAATGTGATCTGGGCAGCAATGGACGGAGCGCCGCCTTATGAAGCCGGAGATACTGTTCCGCTGACGACAGCGCTGTTCAATCAGAACGAAAACCTCGTAGACCTCAGCACAGTCCGGCAGATTCCCGTCACAGTCGATCAAAATATCCGCATCACGAATGCGCTGCTGCAAGGCAGTCCGTATCTGAATGCCTGCCGCGGTTTTTTCGGCGCACAGACGATCATCATGTCGGCAGAATATGCGGCAAAAATCGGAATGTACGGCGCGACCTATACCGGTGCATATCTGAAGCTGAACGCTCCGATGCAGGATGCAGCACTTTGCAGCGCGATCGCATCAAAGCTCGACAGCACGGCTACCTTTGTGACGCTGCAAACACTGGAGCGAAAACTGAAACGGCAGAGAATGCTTGAATATGCAAGCGTTTTTCTCCAGTTTGCAATGTTTTTTACAGTCTCGATGATCGGCATTTTCCATATCCTGCGGATGCAGATCAGCCGCAGTCTTCCGAATCTGCGGACACTGCATCAGCTCGGAATGGCAGTACACAGAGTACAAAAAATGCTGATAAAGCGTGCGCTCTGTCTGCCGCTGCTGGCGGTCATCCTGACAGCCGGTCTGACATTCTGTTTTCAGAGAACTGAGAAGCTGCAATTTGACAAATATGCGGAGGTAATCACCGAGCAGCAGCATCTGCTTGGCGAAACGGATTTTCCGGATGTGGATGCGTATTATATCCCGCAATTATCCGATCTCGAACCCGATGATCCGGTCTATGCTGTCACGGCGGAGGCGGAAAAACTGCGTGCGCGCTGGATGCTGTCAGAGGAACTGTGGGTGCCGAAGCCGTGGGGAATGCTCCTGCTGCTCGGCGGTCTGACTGCGGCAATGACAGCACTTGCAGCATACGGTTCTGTCCGACATCTTTCACGCGAAATCAATGAGGAGGAATTTGCATGAGCATTTTGATCTCAGCAGAAAACCTGCGAAAAACCTATGGGACGGGTGAGTATGCCGTCCAAGCACTGCGCGGCGTCAGCGTGGAATTTGAGGCCGGCAGCTTTACGGCGGTGACAGGCACATCCGGCAGCGGAAAATCGACGCTGCTGCATCTGCTCGGCGGGCTGGACAGTGATGCAGAGGGCAGTGTTCTGTTCGGCGGAAAGGATATTCTGAAAATGAATGACGATACATTATCGGAGTTTCGCCGCGTCCACATCGGATATGTGTTCCAGTTTTTCAATCTGGTGCCGGAGCTTACTGCACGGGAAAATATCCTTCTTCCGCTGTTGATCGGCGGCGAAAAGCCGGACGAAGCCTTTTTGAGTAAGCTCACAAATCAGCTCGGTATTTCACAGCGGCTATCGCATCTGCCCGCGCAGCTTTCCGGCGGACAGCAGCAGCGTGCCGCGGTCGCACGGGCGCTCATCCGCAAGCCGGAGGTGCTGCTCTGCGATGAACCGACCGGCAATCTGGACAGTGCATCCGGGCAGGAGGTTGTTTCGCTCCTGCGACAGCTCCGCGAGGAAAACGGACAGACAATCATCATGGTGACGCATGATCCGAACATTGCGCAGCAGGCAGACCGTGTGATCCGGATCGAGGACGGGATGATCTGTGAGTAACGGCTGAACAGTCCGCTGCCGTCTGTGTAAAACATGGCTCTCGAAGAACACACAAAAACGATGAATGCGAATGCAAATAAAAATTTGATCCACAACGCTAATAAAAAAAGAGCCAGTTTTGATAAAAAAATATTGAGCCACTAGCTGTTTACGGTTGCATCAAAGCGATACGAGGATGAACAGTTCATGTTGAGCACAAAGGACCTGAATGTCACCCTGTCTATGAGCGTAGCCAGCATCATTTCGTTGTCGAAGAGCTGCGTCCATTCTGAGAACTCCAGGTTGGTCGTAATGATCACGCTGGAACGTTCAGAGCGCTCGGAGATCACCTGAAACAACATCT
>JAZQNP010000065.1:0-4149 GCA_045627405.1 Oscillospiraceae bacterium
GCGTTTTTTCGTCTCGCCTTGACGTGTACATATGTCCCCATATGCACGGAATCTTCAAGGGTCTCTCTCTTGGTTGCATTGTTCAATTTTCAAGGTGCCGCTTCGTCTCCGCTCTTGCGGCGACTTTGTTATTATACCACATCCCATTAGAATTGTCAAGCTGTTTTGGCAGAAAAACAAAAATACATTTCTTCGTGTTTTTTGTCAAATTTGCCTACCAGTATTGTCGCAGGCGATCGAGCTTCTCACTGTCCCGCCTCACTTCTTTTCTCCGCCTGCTCCTGTATATTGCCCAGCAGTACCGTAAAAGCATTCACGCCGTTCGCGCTCGACGCTTCGATCGTACCGCCGTGCAGCTCGGCAATGCTCCTCGCAACACAAAGCCCCAGACCGTAGCCGCCGGTTTCCCGCGCGCGCGACGGATCCGCCCGGTAGAAGCGATCAAAAATCTTCGTCAGATCATCCTGTGAAATCGGCTCACCAGTATTTGATACCACAATGCGAAGGCGCAGCCGCCTGTCACGGTTGACCACCACGCGAATCGCTCCGCCCTCGGGCGTATACTGCTCCGCATTATCCAGCAGCGCGTCCATCATCTGCTTGATGCGTTTCCAGTCGCCCGTGTATACCAGAGAGTGTGTCATCTCATAATCCATTTGTTTTCCCGACTCAAACAGATTCGATTCGCGTTCCATGCACAGTCCTTCCAGCAGATCGGTGACGTGCAGCTCCTCCGGTTCCAGATGGATTTCACCCGCGTCGATTTTTGCAAGAAACAGCAGATCGCCGACCAGTCCCGCCATGCGGTTTGTCTGATTCTGAATGCTGTCCAGCCATTTTTCCTGGCTTTCAATGGAGGCATCCGGATTGGACAGCACAGCATCTGTATTCGTCGCAATGACAGTCAGCGGCGTTTTCAGTTCATGTGTGGCATCAGAGACAAAGTCGTTTTGCTTCTCCCATGCCGCCTCAATCGGCTTACTCGCCCAGTGCGAGAGCAGCAGGCAAACCGGCAGCAGCAGGATTGCGCCGAGCAGCGCAAAAATCGGGATGCGATACCGGATCGTACGGATAACCGAAAGCTCCTGTGCACATTCCGCTACCGCAACCCAAATACCGCCGCGCTTCAGCACACCGCAGTAGCGGTAGCGCATGTCATTCAGTTCAATCACGCCCATGCTCTGATCGCCTTTGATCTCCACCTGATCCGCAATCGCCGCAAGCGTTTCGTCACTAAGGCTCAGATGCAGCTGCTCCGTTTCGGTCAGATTGCCGTGTGCATCCAGCCGCAGTGCCGCCATGCCGCGGCTCTCATCTGTCAGCTCCTGCGTTTCCGCCGCCTCGCGCAAGGCAGTCTCCGTACTGCGCACCGCCGAATTGTACCAATAAACGCCGATGCCGATACAAATAAAGATCAGCAGAAACAGCAGCAGTCCCCAGCTGATCAGAAAAAACCGCATCCGCAGTCTCTTTTGCATGGCATTCGCCTCACTTTCTCCGTCCGGTATGATTTTGCCGATTTGTCTATACACTATACTATTATATATCTTCCTGCTCCGTTCGGAAACCTTTTTACTGAAATTTCATCCATTGATACCAAAAACAGACCGGAAACTCCCCAAACTTCGGCATTCTGCCTCTTTGCAAATCCTTTGAAATATGCTATAATGAATATGTGTGCAATTTTATACGTCAAGGACCATTCCGGACGGAAAGGATGATTACCATGCAAACTGATACCACAAGAGAAACTGCACTCTACGAGCTTTGGTGTGCAAATGCTGTTGAAGACGCCGATCTCGTACAGGAGCTCAACGCGATCAAGGGCGATGCAGACGCAATCCGTGAGCGTTTTTACAATGATCTCGAATTCGGCACCGGCGGTCTCCGCGGTGTGCTCGGCGCCGGCACCGGCAGAATGAACATCTATACAGTCCGCCGCGCAACACAGGGGCTTGCCGATTATGTCAACGGCTCTTTCTCTCAGCCGAGTGTTGCGATCTCCTATGACAGCCGCATCAAGTCGGATACCTTCGCAAAAACCGCTGCATCCGTTCTTGCAGCAAACGGCATCCGTGTACATATCTACACTGAGCTGATGCCGACTCCGATGCTCTCATGGGCAGTGCGTGCGCTGGGCTGCTCCGCCGGTATCATGGTCACTGCCAGCCACAACCCCGCAAAGTACAACGGCTATAAAGTCTACGGCGCGGACGGCTGCCAGATCACACTGGATGTCGCAAATACCGTCATCGGCAAGATCAATGCCGTCGATACATTCCGCGATGTCAAAAGCACCGATTTCGAGGAAGCCGTCAGATCCGGTATGATCTCCTACATTTCACAGGAGGTCATCGAGGAATACTATAAGAATGTCCTCGCACAGAGTATCCATCCGGAGGTCTGCAAGACTGCCGGTCTGAAAATTGTCTATACCCCGCTCAACGGCACCGGCAACAAGCCCGTCCGCGAGATTCTCTCCCGCATCGGCATTGCGGATGTGACCGTTGTCAAGGAGCAGGAACTGCCCGACGGCAACTTCACCACCTGCCCGTATCCGAATCCGGAGATCCGCGAGGCTCTGGAATGCGGTCTGCGCTGCTGCGATGAAGTGCAGCCCGATCTGCTGCTTGCGACTGACCCCGACTGTGACCGTGTCGGCATTGCCGTACCGGACGGAAACGGCAGCTATGCGCTCTTCTCCGGCAACGAGGTCGGTGCCATGCTGCTCCAATATATCTGCGAACAGCGCACGGCTCTCGGCACCATGCCGAAGAATCCGATTGCCGTCAAAACCATCGTCACAACCGACCTCACGGTTCCGATTGCCGAAGAGTACGGTGTGGAGCTGCGCAATGTGCTGACCGGCTTTAAGTTCATCGGTGAGCAGATCGGCATGCTCGAAGAAAAAGGCGAAGAGGACCGCTATATCTTCGGCTTTGAGGAGAGCTACGGCTATCTCGCAGGTTCGTATGTCCGCGATAAAGATGCCGTCGTCGCCTCCATGCTGATCGTCGAAATGGCGGCATACTACCGTGCAAAGGGCATCACCATGATGCAGGCGCGTGAAAATCTCTATCAAAAGTACGGTGTCTTCCGTCATTCGCTGGAAAGCTTCGCATTTGAGGGCGTCAGCGGCATGCACAAGATGCAGGAAATCATGAAGTCTCTGCGTTCCGATGCGCCGAAAACCATCGGCGGACTGCATGTCATCGAGTCCGCAGACTATCAGACCGGACTGTTCACCGACGCCGAGACCGGCGCAACCAGAGAGACCGGTCTGCCGAAATCCGATGTGGTATCGTTCTTCCTGCCCGGTCATGCGAGTGTAATCGTGCGTCCTTCCGGCACCGAGCCGAAGATCAAGACCTATTACACCACCACCGGCAAGACGATGGAGGAAGCAAATGCACTCGAGGAGAAGCTCAAGGCGGATATGCGCAAGATCTTCTCGTAATTTCTCGCTGACAAAGCGGGGCAGCGCCGGAGAATGGTTCTGCCCCGTTTTTATCGTAAATACGCGCTTCCTGTGAACCGGACAAATGTGTCCTGTTTAGATTCCCGCAATGTGTCGTGGACATTTCCCGCAAAATATGCTATCCTGATACCGGACGAAAGGAGGATGCAGCATGGATCAGAAACAGATCGGCGCTTTTCTGCGCACATTGCGCAAAGAGAAGGGTCTCACGCAGGAGCAGCTTGACGAAAAGCTGGGCGTCACGGGGCGGTCGGTCTCGCGCTGGGAAACTGGCAGCAACATGCCCGATCTCAGTATTCTGATTGAGCTTACAGACTTCTACGACACCGACATCCGTGAGATTCTCCGCGGGGAAAGGCAGCGGGAGGATATGAACAAGGACACGAAAGAAACGCTCGTCGAGGTCGCTGCATACGCCGACACGGACCGGCAGCAAAAGCTGCGGCTTTCGCTTATTTTTATCGCAGCTGCGTTTGTTTTGTTTACAGTGATCTACGCATACTGCGCATGGATTCTCTGTCATGACGCCGACAGCGCCGCGGTACACAGTGTCGCATTTTTCGCGGGCAAGCTCGCACTGCTCGGCATGACTGCTGCGGGCACGGGTATCTGCATTCTGCTGCGGCGCACGAAAAAGGCGGTGAAACCTGCCCCCCGCATCCTCGGCGGGA
>JAZQNP010000066.1:0-11284 GCA_045627405.1 Oscillospiraceae bacterium
ACGAATTGCAGATTGACCAATATCATTTTATCACAATTTCGTTCGCTTGTCAACATTCGATCCGGAAAAATCTATTGCAATTTGATTACAGTTTCCGGCGTTTTGCGCAAATATGAAGCGGAATTTATTACATTTTCGCAAGATGCTACAAAAAGAACCGTTCATGCCATCCCATTCAGCGGGATGGGAGCTGTCTTTCCCGTCAGGAACATTCATCCATGATGCCGATTGCGGACAGATACCACTTTCCGCCGTAGCAGACAAACAAAATATCGTCCAGCACATATTCTGTCTGATAATCCTCATTGAAAGTGAACATCAATTCGCCGCCTGCTGCCGCCTCCATGCCGAGCGTGATCAGCACCATTTCCTCTTCGCTGAGCGTATCCAGATCCAATTCTGCCGCTGTGATGTATTCGTCCGCATAGTCCGTCAGCTCCCAGTTTTTGTCGAGTCCCTTATAGATCAGTTCGATTTCAAATTCCAGCACTGCCTCGGCAACGAGCTTTGCAAGCTCCGTGTCTGCGGAAGCCCCGTCTGTTTTCTTTGCAAAGGCACGCATTTCTTTCAGCTCCTGCGGATAGCACAAGCTGAACATCGCTGCTGCTGCCTCGGCAGACTGCCCGACTCCGTACTGCTCTGCAATCGAGACAAACGCGTCCTTCACTTCCTGATATGAATTGTATCCGCGGCAGTCGGTCACATTGTCGAGAATCTCATCCCACGAAAGCCCCTCATATCCGGCATATTGCATCAGCAGTGCGGGCAGATCGGAGGCATCCGTTCCGACGTAGGAGATCTTTGTATCCATCATCTCGATCTCTCTTCTGTCCGAAGAAATATTGTCAACCAGTTCCGAATAGTATGCCGCGTCCAGCTCATCCAGCGTCATGATGATTTCTTCCGTATAGCCGGTCGGGACAGTTTCCCCGTTTGCGGTCACATCATATGTCACAAGCTGATACAAATTACCGTCCGAAAACCAAACGATTGCTTTTTTTGAGAATATATCACCTTCGGAGGTTCCAAACCAGACCGTTCCCTCTAAGAAATCATCCAGCGAGCCATCCATGGAAGGTATTCCCGGCTGAGCTGACGAATCGGTTTTGCTGCTGCGTCCGGCATCATCCCTGCTGCTGTCCGGATCGGTTTTTCCGGTTTCATCAGATGTTCTGCTGCTGTCATCGTCATTGCCGGAAGCACCCCGGCTGTCTTCTTTCTCACCGCTGTCGCTGTCGCTTTCGTCGTCATCCTCATCTTCATCGTCTTCTTCATCCGTCACATCCTCCGCATCACGGCGGGAGCCGGATCCCGACGGAACACTGCTGCCTGACGTATCCTTACCGGCACAGGAAACCGCCGAACAAAGCAGCATCGCCGCAGAGAGAAGCGCGAGTGCCTTTTTCAGTTTTTTCATAATTTTCCTCACTTTCAGTTTTCGTTATCATATGAAACAAAGCGCAGAAAGGCTCACAGATACTGCCGCAGGAACTGCCCCGTGTAGGAATCCGGATTGGCTGCAACCTGCTCGGGCGTACCCTCGGCTACGATCATGCCCCCGCCGTCGCCGCCCTCCGGTCCTAAGTCAATGATGTGATCCGCCGACTTGATCACGTCCATGTTATGCTCAATCACCACCAGCGTATTGCCGGCATCTGCCAGCTTTTGCAGCACATTGATCAGCCGGTGTACGTCTGCATTATGCAGACCGGTCGTCGGTTCATCCAGAATATAAATCGTCCTGCCCGTGGAACGCCGCTGCAATTCCGTCGAGAGCTTGACGCGCTGCGCCTCACCGCCGGAAAGGGTCGTTGCCGGCTGCCCGATCTTGATATAGCCGAGACCGACATCCCGCAGCGTATTGAGCTTGCGAGCGATCTTCGGAATCGCAGAGAAGAACTCGCAGCCCTCCTCGACAGTCATTTCCAGCACATCATAAATCGACTTGCCCTTGTACTTCACTTCCAGCGTCTCGTGATTGTAGCGCGCGCCCTTGCAGACATCACACGGCACATACACATCCGGCAGAAAGTGCATCTCAATCTTTACGATGCCGTCTCCCTCACATGCCTCGCAGCGTCCGCCGCGGATGTTAAAGGAAAACCGCCCCGCACCGTAGCCGCGCATTTTTGCATCCTGCGTCTGCGCAAACAGATTGCGGATGTCACCGAACACGCCGGTATAGGTCGCAGGATTGGAGCGTGGTGTTCTGCCGATCGGTGACTGGTCAATGCAGATCACCTTGTCCAGATTCTCCACGCCCTCTATGCGGTCAAATCCGCCGCTGCGCACCTTGGCGCGGTTCAGTTTCGCCACGAGATATTTATACAGCACCTCGTTGACCAGCGACGACTTCCCCGATCCGGATACGCCGGTCACGCAGACAAACTTGCCCAGCGGAACGGAGACATCCAGCGATTTCAGATTGTTGACATTTGCGCCGAATACCCGCAGAAACGCGCCGTTGCCCGCACGCCGCTCCTGCGGTACCGGCACCTTTTTCCTGCCGCTGAGATAGTCACCCGTCACCGATTTTTTGCATTTGAGGATGTCATCGAGTGTGCCGGCGCAGACAACCTCTCCGCCGTGTACACCTGCACCCGGTCCGATGTCCACAATATAATCCGCAGCGCGCATCGTGTCATCGTCATGCTCAACCACAATCAATGTATTGCCGCAGTCGCGCAGACGTTTCAGCGTCGCAATCAGCTTTTCGTTGTCACGCTGGTGCAGCCCGATGCTCGGCTCATCCAGAATATACAGCACGCCCATCAGCGAGGAGCCGATCTGCGTCGCAAGGCGGATGCGCTGGCTCTCTCCGCCGGACAGCGACCCCGCTGCCCGCGCCAGTGTGAGGTAGCCAAGTCCCACACTCTGCAAAAAGCCCAGTCTTGCGCGGATCTCCTTGATAATCAGCCGTGCAATCATCAGCTGCCGCTCGGTCAGCTGAATCTCGTTGAAAAAGCTCACCAGCTCATTGACACTCTTATGACAAAGCGTATCAATATCCAGCCCCGCAACCGTGACTGCAAGCGAAATCGGTTTCAGCCGTCTGCCGTGACAGTCCGGACAGGGCAGCTCTGTCATATACTGTTCCAGGTCTTCTTTGCCTGCCATGCTGCTCATCTGATAGCGGCGTTTCAGATTCGGAATCAGACCCTCAAACGGATGCACAAAGGTCTGTCCGCCGTATTCGGGTGCCTGATGCAGCGTCAGACATGTTTCACCCGTTCCCCAGAGGATCAGATCAATGTGCGCCTGCTTCATCTTTTTCAGCGGCGTATCCAGCGGTACACCGTATTCCTCATGCAGCGCGTTGGCATACATGCTCGCTGTCGATTTCGGATCTGCCCAGTTCCAGCCCAGCACCTTGAAGCCGCCCTCATGCACGGTCAGATCCGTGTTCGGCATCATCAGCTCCGGATCAAACTCCTGAAACACACCGAGTCCGGTGCAGGTCTCGCACGCACCGAAGGGGTTATTGAACGAAAACATGCGCGGTGTCAGTTCCTCTACCGAGATGTTTGTGTGTTCGGGACACGCATAGGAAAGGGAATAAAGCTGCTCCTCCCCGCCGATGACATCGACAAGAATCAGTCCGTCGGACAGCGCAGTTGTCGTTTCCAGACTGTCACAGAGGCGCGAGCGGATTCCCTCCTTCACCACGAGACGATCCACGACAATCTCAATACTGTGCTTCTGGTTCTTGTTCATCTTGATCTTCTCAGACAGATCATAGATGATGCCGTCTACCCGCACGCGCACATAGCCGGATTTCCTCGCCTGTTCCAGTTCTTTGGCGTACTCGCCCTTTCTGCCCCGCACAATCGGCGCGAGGAGCTGAATCTTTGTCCCCTCCGGCAATTCGAGAATCGCATCTGCGACCTGATCTACCGTCTGCTGTGAGATCTCCCTGCCGCAGACCGGACAGTGCGGCACGCCGATGCGTGCATAGAGCAGGCGCAGATAATCGTAGATCTCCGTGACAGTGCCGACTGTCGAACGCGGATTCTTGGAGGTCGTCTTCTGGTCGATTGAAATTGCCGGAGACAAGCCGTCTATACTGTCCACATCGGGCTTTTCCATCTGTCCCAAAAACTGCCTTGCATAGGACGACAGCGACTCCATATAGCGTCGCTGTCCGTCTGCATAAATCGTATCAAAGGCAAGTGAGGATTTGCCGGAGCCGGAAAGACCGGTAAATACCACAAGCTGATCCCGCGGAATTTCCAGATTGATATTTTTCAGATTGTGCTCCCTTGCACCGCGGATGATAATTTTATCAAGCATGAAATATCCTTTCCTGATTCTGTGTCATATCTATATTTACAGTCTGCTCAAATACATCAGCAGAACGGCCAGCAGGCGAAGTCCGGTGATGCCAAGCAGAATCCAGCCCACGATCAGGGCAGTTTTGTTCTTCTGCTTTGCTCTCCCGACAGCGCGCTGATAATCGTCAGCCAGCATGACCGTTCCGGTTTCGTCAACCGGTACATCCAGCCATGTCCGCGTCTCAATGAACTCCGGCAGTCTGCCGTCCATCCCGCGATAGGGATCCAACGCGGAAACAGACGGTTCAATCAGCGGCTCCGAAAACACCGCGACCGATACCGTATACCCCACCTGCAAATTCATGCTCAGCGGGGTGATAATCGCCAGAAACGCCCGGTGCTGCATACCGTCTTCTCCGGTAAAATGCAGCGCGTAATCAAATTCATTTTGCATTCCGCCTTTTTGCTGCATCCGCTGAAAGCAGCGCATGTCGGCAACTGCGGCGGTGCAGAATGCCGGATATTCCGCCTTTTGCAGCGCAAGAATCCGGCGGCGGCGTTTGACCAGCAGAACAATGCCGGTCGTCAGCAGCGCAGCACCCGCGGCAACGGCAAGCAGTGCTGCCAGAATCACGATGGCACCCAGTGCAAACAAAATTGCAAAAAAGCCAGCAGCAGATGAATCCATATGCACCGTCCTTTCCGGATGTTCAGACAGCCTGCCCTGCAACATACCCCGTTGCAAAGGCAATTTGCAGATTGTAGCCGCCGGTGAACGCATCGACATCCAGCAGTTCACCCGCGATATATAATCCGTCCGTTTTCTTCGATTCCATCGTATTCGGGTTGATCTCCCGCACCGACACGCCGCCTCTTGTGACAATCGCTTCCGTGATCGGCCGCATAGCAGTGACATGCAGCGTATAGCCCTTGATGCAGCCTCCGAGTGCGCAACGCTGTGCCTTTGTGATGCTGTTGACCTTTGTCTCCGGCGGCAGTCCGGCACGACACAGCATCACCGGAATCATGGATGCCGGCAGCAGTCCGCGCAGTGCATTCGACACCGCCTTATTTTGCTGCGGCGCGAAATCCCGCAGCATACGGGCATCCAGCTGCTCGGCAGTCAGCGCGGGCTTCATATCAACCGTCAGGGTATATTCAGATAATTTTTCCGGATCGAGCAGGCAGCTTGCCGACAGCACAAGCGGCCCCGATACGCCGAAATGCGTAAACAACAGCTCCCCCATCTCCGAGAAAACCGTTTTTTTGCCCTGCCGGACCGTCAGTGTGATATTTTTCAAAGAGAGTCCCTGCATCTGCGCTGCATCGGCTTCTGCCGTCACCAGCGGAATCAGCGACGGCTGCGGCGGTACAATCGTATGCCCCGCCTGCTCCGCCAGCGCGTAGCCGTCGCCGCGAGAGCCTGTGCGCGGGTAGCTCATGCCGCCCGTCGTCAGCAAAACCGATTCTGCTGTGAGTTTCTGTCCGTCCGAAAGCTGCACGCCCGCACAGACATGCCCTTCCAGCAGCAGCTTCCCGACTCTTGTATGCAGCCGGTAAGACACACCCGCAGTCTGCATTGCCGACTGCAATGCTGCAACAATATCCGCTGCCCTGTCACTCTGCGGGAACACCCGTCTGCCGCGCTCGGTTTTCAGCGGCACACCCTCCGACACGAAAAACGACATGACATCCTGCGGTGTGCAGCGGCTGAATGCAGAATATAAAAAGCGCGGATTGCGCGGGATATTCTGCATCAGCGTATCCAGATCGCAGTCGTTTGTGACATTGCACCTGCCCTTGCCCGTGATCGAGAGCTTGTGCATCAGGCGGTCATTCGCATCCAGCAGAAGCACACGTCTCCCCCGCCGCGCAGCCGCAGCAGCCGCAAAGCATCCCGCTGCACCGCCCCCGACAATGATGACATCTGCGGTCATTGTTTCAGCTTTGCCAGCACCGCAGCAGCCTCGGCGCGGCGTTTTTCGGTCTCTTTTTCATCCACGGCATAGCCCGATCCGGTACGCACCAGCACATCGCCCTCACGGACATCCTCCGGCAGCCAGATCATCGGTATGCGGCGTTCCCGGACTTCCCCCGTCGGATCGCTCTCTTCCAAAACTGCGATTTCTTCTTCGATACGGTCAATAATGATTGTCATACGCGTTTCCTCTTTCTGCGCGGTGTCTGCGCGGTGTCACGCATATCATTTCCTGCGCTTCGTATTCTGATGCGCACGCACCGGCTTCTGCGCGGTTCCCGGTTTCCGCTTTCCGTGCGGTGCGGCTGTGCGGGCGGCATCCGCCGGCACCAGGCAGTGCGGTCCGCTGCCGATCAGGTCTCTTCTGCCCGCTTTCAGCAATGCGGCACGGATGACCGCATGGTTCTCCGGCTTATAATATTGCAGCAGCGCGCGCTGCTCCGCTTTCTCCTTTGCACTCCGCGGCACATAGACCGCTTCCAGTGTATACGGATCCAGCCCCGTGTAAAACATGCTGGTTGCAATCGTGCCGGGTGTGGGATAAAAATCCTGCACCTGTTCAGGGCGGATGCCCTCCTCTTTGAGAAAGCATGCCAGCGCGATTGCATCCTGCATCGTACTGCCCGGATGGCTGCTCATCAGATACGGCACCAGATACTGCTCCAAATTCATGGATTTCGTCAGCTCATAAAACCGCTTCTGAAATGCCTTGTATGTCTCAATATGCGGCTTGCCCATCTTGTCCAGCACGTTCGCCGCACAGTGCTCCGGCGCGACTTTCAGCTGTCCGGAAACATGATGCCGCACCAGTTCGCGGAAAAAGCTGTCATCCGGATCCGCCATCAGATAATCGTAGCGGATGCCGGAGCGGATGAACACGCGCTTGACCTTCGGCAGCTTGCGCAGCTTCCGCAGAATGTCCAGATATTCAGTATGATCCACTGTCAGATTTTTGCACGGCGTCGGCGCAAGACATTTTTTCCCTTTGCACAGTCCGGCAGTGAGCTGTTTTTCACAGGACGGATGCCGGAAATTCGCTGTCGGCCCGCCCACATCGTGGATATAGCCCTTGAAATCGGGCAGCTCCGTCAGCAGCTTTGCCTCTTGCAGCACCGATTTCTCCGAGCGCACTGTCACCTTTCTGCCCTGATGCAGCGCGATGGAACAGAAATTGCAGAAGCCGAAGCAGCCGCGATTGTGTGTGACGGAAAACCGCACCTCCTTGATCGCCGGAACACCGCCCTCCGCCTCATACATCGGGTGATAGGTCCGCATATAGGGCAGTGCATAGACGGCATCCAACTCTTCCTGTGTCAGCGAGAACGCGGGCGGATTCTGCACCAGCATGGTTCCGCCGTGCCGCTGAATGATGCGCTTGCCGTAGACCTCATCCTGCTGATCGTACTGAATCCGCGTTGCTTTGGCATATGCCCGCTTATCCGTTCTGACCTGCTCAAATGACGGACATTCCGCGCAGCCAAACGGCGTTTGCTTCGGGTCGGTCAGATAACAGGTGCCGCGCACCTGCGTGATCTCCGAAACGGGAACACCGCCGTTCAGTAAATCCGCAAGCTCTGCGATGCTGTGCTCGCCCATGCCGAACATGAGAATATCCGCACCGCTCTCTGCGAGAACCGACGGGCGCACGGCATTGTCCCAGTAATCATAATGTGCAAACCGGCGAAGCGAAGCTTCCAGTCCGCCGATCAGAATCGGCACATCCTTGCCGTAGATCTGCCGCAGACGCTGACAATACACAATCACCGCACGGTCAGGGCGTTTGCCGGCTTTTCCGCCTGCGGAATAATAATCGTCACTGCGCTTTTTCTTCGCCGCAGTGTAGTGTGCCACCATGCTGTCGATATTGCCCGACGACACCAGAAACGCAAGCCGCGGTCTGCCAAAGCGCAGAAAATCCCTGTCCGATGTCCAGTCAGGCTGCGCGAGCATTGCAACAGAATAGCCTTTGTCTTCCAGCACCCGCGTGATGATCGCCGCGCCAAAGCTCGGATGATCCACATAGGCATCGCCGGAAATATAGACGAAATCAGGCTGCGAAATGCCGCGTGCGTGCAGCTCTTCCGCAGTCACGGGCAGAAAGCCGGACATACACTTCACCTCGGTTTTGTTTGCAGGTTATGCTTTTCCTGTTTCTTGCAGTCAGTTCTCCGCTGCCTTCTCCGGTCCGTTGACAAACGGGAAAATGATCGTATCCGTCGTGGCATCGCTGCTGCTGAGATAATTGAATGTGATGATCACCGCTTCCCGCGTGCCGGCTGTCAGATTGCCGGCGGGCGCATAGGTGATCCGCACGCTGGCAGGCATCATCTCCTCTGACAGGGAAAGATACTGCGACGGGTCTTCGATTGTGAAATACCAGCATTCGTTGTACGCAGCATCGGCATATGCCTTGTTGCTCAGTCCGGACTGGCTGACGCTCGTTGCATTCTCCGGCGCGATCGAAATATCCTTTGTGAAGAATCCGGTCAGCATGTAGCTGCTTGTCACATCGAGTGCGGATTCTTTGAGCGGATCCATCGCCTCTGCAACTGCCTTGTCGCCGCCGAGCTTCGACTCGCCCGACACTGTGTGCTGATACGCATTGCAGTGCCAGCCCTCTGTCGTGTCGTACGTTTCTCCGCAGCCGGTCAGTACCGCACAGAAGCAGCATGCTGCCGTGATCACGCCGAGATGTCTGTTTTTCATGGTTCAAATCCTCCGTTTTCTTTTTTTGTCATATGAATACACCGGATGAATCCGTGCGTATTTTACGATTCAATTTCGCCGCCCTTGGATGCAAGGCGGAGCTTCCACTCCGTCAGCTCCTGCGGCGACATCAGCACCTTGCGCGGCTTCGCGCCCTCGCTGGGACCGATCACGCCGCGCTGTTCGAGTTCATCCATGATGCGCGCGGCTTTTGCATATCCGAGTTTCAGCCGCCGCTGCAAAGCGGTTGTCGAGAGCTGGTTCATATCCACCGCCAACTCCGCCGCTTTGACAATCAGCAGCTCCTCGCTCGAAACGGCACTCATATCCTCCTCGACGCCGTTCTTCTCGCCCTTGGACACCGGAATATTCTGCTCGACCGCTTCGATGATCTCATTGTCATATTCCGAAGAACCGTTGGATTTCAAAAAGCCCGTGACCGCTTCCACCTCACTGTCGGAACAGAAGCATCCCTGCACGCGCTTTGGTTCCCGCGCACCGTTGGGATAGAAGAGCAGGTCGCCGTTTCCGAGCAGCGTCTCCGCGCCGGAGCAGTCGAGGATGATCCGGGAATCCTGCGCCGATTTGACCGACATACCGATGCGGCTCGGCACGTTGGACTTGATCAGACCCGTGATGACATCGACGGTCGGACGCTGGGTTGCGATGATCAGGTGGATGCCAGCCGCACGCGCTTTCTGTGCGATGCGGATGACCGCCGCTTCCACTTCCTTGCCCGAGGACATCATCAGATCGGCAAACTCGTCAATGATAATCAGAATCTGTGGCAGCTTTTTCAGCTCCGGATTCTTCTCTGCAATCGCATTGTATCCGCGCAGATCGCGCACGCCGTACTGCGCACAAAGTCCGTATCTGCGTTCCATTTCCAGTACCGCCCAGTTCAGCGCACCCGCCGCTTTCTGCGGCTGTGTGACGACCGGAATCAGCAGATGCGGCACGCCGTCATACGGCTGGAATTCGACCACCTTCGGATCCACCAGAACCAGCCGGACCTCATCCGGCGAGGCATGATACAGAATGCTCATGATGATCGAATTGGTGCAGACCGACTTACCGGAGCCTGTGGTACCGGCGATGATCATATGCGGCATCTTGGAGATGTCTCCGAGAATCACATTGCCGTCGATGTCCTTGCCGACGGCGAAGGTCAGCTTGCTCTGTGAATTGCGGAACTCGTCCGTTTCGAGGATCTCGCGCAGCGTGACCGTATCCTTTGTATTGTTCGGCACCTCGACGCCGAGTGCAGGCTTGCCCTCGACCTGTGAGATGCGGACGGACGTTCCGCCCAGATTCAGCCCGATGTCATCTGCCAGCGCGGTGATCTTTGCGATCTTGACACCGGCAGCCGGCTGAATTTCATACCGTGTGACCGAGGGACCTCTGCGGATGCCGGTAATGCGCACCGATACGCCGAAGCTCGCCAGCGTATCGACAAGCTGCTTTCCCTTTTCGCGCAGCTCCGCTGATTTATCCGCATCGTTCGCGCTGTTGTCCGCCCGTTTCAGCAATGTGATCGGCGGTGCAACATACGGGATTTCCGGCTCTTCTTCATAGATGCTCTCATCCATGCCCTCTTCGGCATCGCCGTTGATCAGCCACGGGAGCCGGTTTGTCGGCAGTGCGGATTCCTGTGCCGCATCCTCTGCCATCTGCCGGAACGCCGCTTCCTCTTCGAGCGTCATCTGATTGCTGCCGGCGGCGGCATTGCGCGCCTCCTCTGCCTCTGCAAGAAGCTGGTTGATCTCATCCTCGGCAGCCGGTGTTTCCTCATAAATCGGAATGTCCAGATCAATGTTTTCCATCGCACCCTGATCGAACAGCTTGTGATCCAGCATCAGGCTGATTTCTTCCAGACGGCGGTCTTCCTTTCGGCTGCGGCGGCTTTTGACCGGCTGCTGCGCCTCTGCAGCTTCATCCGGTTCGGCAGCCGTCTCCTGCTCCGCTTCCGCTGCGGCACGCCGTCTGCGGCTGCCGCGGGTAAAGCGGGGGAAATCCTCCTCCGGCTCATCTTCCAATTCCGCTTCGATCTCTGCGTCGTCCTCTTCCTCGTCGTCCTCATCCGGAAATTCCTCTGCAAAGCCGTCGATGCCTCTTGTGGCAAGCGCGACAATGCCCTTGCCGAACCAGACAAACGGTTTGAAGAGCAGTTGCAGCAGCTCGACGATGCTGAGATTTGTCAGCAGCAGAATCAGTACGACAGTCAGCATCACGGTGATGATCTTCGCGCCGACACTGTCCAGCAGCCAGACCAGCGGAATCACGACGATGCCGGAAAACACACCGCCGCCTTGCAGCGAAAGACCGTTTT
>JAZQNP010000067.1:0-9438 GCA_045627405.1 Oscillospiraceae bacterium
TATAGGGGAGTCTGAGGGGATCGCTATCCCCTCAGCGGGAGTTTGAGGGCAGAGCCCTCAAAACATCTCTCAATGATGCCGCCAAATTCTGATTTATCTGAGCAACTGAATAAAACACATTGCCCCGAAGCGGCTTGACCGCTTCGGGGCAAAACTACTATTTGGTATCACACTAACTGTATCCGGTGCTGTTCTATTGCGGGATTTAGCCGAGTGTGATGACAATATCGTTGACTTCGGCAAGCTCTTCGGCGGGCAGGAAGTTGCCGCTGATCTGTTTGCCGTTGACGGTCATTGCCTGAACACCGCTCTGTGCGTGCTTCGGGTTCCGGATGTCGATATTGAGCTTCTTTCCGCGGAAGAGCTTATGGATTTTGAAGCCGTCCCAGGCGGAGGGGATAGACGGGTCAATGCGCAGACCGCCGAGTTCGGTGCGCATACCGCAGATGCCCTCCACGCAGCCGACCATAACCGTCGATGCGGTACCGGTGAGCCAGTGGACGTGAGATCTGCCGGCGAACGGAGAACGGGTGCTTTCGGTGAACTGTCCGTGGACATACGGTTCCATGACGCGGATCTCCGCTTTGTCATTCATGGCAGCAGGCGCGCTCTCCATGAAGTATTCAAATGCTCTGTCGCCGTGACCGAGCAGCGATTCTGCGAGGATGAGCCAGCCCTGAGACTGCGAGAAGATACCGCCGTTTTCCTTGGTATCCGGATTGAAAATGTGCATCAGTGCGCCGTCAAAGTAGTGATCAACATAGGGCGGTTCGAGCAGCTTTGCGCCATAGGGCGTATTGAGAATGCTGTGGACGCTTTCCATCGCCTTATCCGCCTGCTCGGGTGTCGCAAAGCGGGAGATGACCGACCAGCTCTGCGGGTTCAGCCACATGTTTGCTTCCGGATCCTTTTTGGCACCGACGACCGTTCCGTCCTCGCGGATGCCGCGAATGAAGCGATCCTCATCCCAGCATTTTGTCAGGGTATCCGAGAGAGCTGCCTGTGTTTTTTCAAGGTATGCCAGATATTCAGTGTCATTCTTTGCCTTTGCCATCTCCGTCATCTCACGGATTGCGTAATAGAGCTGGAACGCGACGAATGTGGATTCGCCCTTTGCACCGAGTCTGAGGCAGTCGTTCCAGTCGGCATGCAGACCGGCGGGCATGTTGTGTGCGCCGAGACGCTCCATAGAGAAGTTGATGGCGCGTTTCAGGTGATCGTAGACTGTGTCCTCACCGCCGTTGGCGTAGACAATGACCTCGTCGAGGAATGCTTGATTGCCGCTTTCACCGATGTACTTCACGATGGTCGGGAAGAGCCAGAGTGCGTCATCTGCGCGGTAAGACGGATGACCGGTCTCCTTGACGTATTCGGGGTCATCCGGTGTATTTTCGTGACCTGCATTGTGTGTGAACTTGACGAGCGGAAGACCGCCGCCGTTATCGACCTGTGCGGAGAGCATGAAGCGGATTTTTTCGAGAGCCATCTCCGGATTGAGATGAATGATGCCCTGAATATCCTGCACGGTATCGCGGTAGCCGTAGCCGTTGCGCTCGCCGCAGTAGATGAGGGAAGCAGCGCGGCTCCAAATGGATGTGATAAAGCACTGATACGCATTCCAGACATTGATCATGTTGTTGAACTCGTCGGAAGGCGTCTCGACTTCAAAGTGAGAGAGCTGCTCATGCCAGTAGTTTTTGAGATTTTCAATTTCCCTGTCGGCAGTGCCGACAGTTTCATACTTTTTGAGAATTTCGGCTGCCTGCGCGGAGTTGCGCTGACCGAAGACATAGGTCAGAACTTTGGTTTCGCCGGGAGCGAGTTCGATGTCGGATTGGAGCGCACCACAGGCATTGGAATTGTAGTTCATCGTGCCGTCGCACTTACCGTTTTCCACTGCAATCGGATTGGAGTATGTGCGGTACGGGCCGATGAAGGCACTGAGGTCGCCGTTCGCGGAGCTGACGGGTGCGCCGACGACGCCGAAGAAGCGTTCGCGCCAGTTGGAACCGGAAGCATCCTTGCCGCTGTTTTCGTTGATGTGCTGGATGATGCGGTTGCCGCCCTCGAAGCTGGTGCGGGTGATGAAGAGGGTGTATTGCAGGTTGACCTGATCCTGATTGTAGTTGTTGTCGTTGGTGAATTCGATAAAGCCGGTGACAGAGAGCTTGCGCGGCTTGTCCGAGGCGTTGGTGATTTTGCACTGCCAGACCTCATAGGTATCGGGGACGTAGTATGTTGTTTCACTCTTGATCCCTGCGTATTCCGATTCAAGGACGGTGTAGGCAGTACCGTGACGGCAGACGGAATGATACTGATCGAGCGGCTTGCCGACGGGCTGCCACGAAGCGGACCAGTAGTCTTTGGAATCCTTGTCGAAGAGGTAGATGTATCTGCCGGGGAGAGCCATCATGGAATTGAAGCGGAATCTGCCGATTCTGCCGTTTGCACCGGATTTGACAAAGCTGTATCCGGCGGCATTGTTGGTGATGATCGCACCGTATTCCGGATCTCCGAGGTAGTTGGACCATGCGGAGGGAGTATCGGGGCGCGTGATAACATATTCTTTGTGTTCCAAATCAAAGTATCCGTAGTTCATAGCAGTCCTCCTGAAATGAAGAAAATAGATATTTTCATTTTAACATAGAATATTGTAAAAAGCAAGGGGTATTTCTGATTTTTTCAGATTTGCATCAGAAAATCTCACCGGTACCGATCGGGTGAATTCTGATTTCCTAGGCATCGGATGACAATGCTTTGGTTTTCCATTTGCCGCTGCGGTACCGCAGTAAGCCGACCAGTGCCGTGGCAACCCATGTAATCGCTGTCGTATACCAGATACCGTGCCAGCCGATTGCGGCAATCGGCGTGAGAATCAGCGAAAAACCGATGCGGCTGATGACCTCCGCTGCGCCGTTCATCATTGCGTAGACCGTATCGCCGGCACCGTTGAGAAATCCGCGTGTCACATAAATCACACTCAGCGGAATGTAAAAACAGGCGTTCAGCCGCAAGCCCCATGTACCGATATTGACCGATGCCTCTCCGGAAATAAAGCAGCGCAGAATCATGCGGCTGCAAACCCAGAACACCACCGCAAGCACCAGCCCAATCATCGCCCCGATTGTCAGACCCGCACGCATTCCGTTTTTAACGCGGTCGGGCTTCTGCGCACCGGTGTTCTGTCCGGTGAATGTCGAAAGTGCGGCGTTCAGTGAGGTGAACGGCTGATGGACGAACTGCTCCACGCGCATCGTCGCAGTGTAAGCTGCCATGACCTCTTCTCCGAATCCGTTTGTGATGCGTTGGAGTGCGACCATCGAAACGGAAATCATGCCGTTCTGCAAGGCAATCGGAATGCCGGTTGCAATGCACTGCCGCATCATCCCGTTGTCGGCGCGGCGATCCTCCCGCGACAAATGCAGCTCCGGCATTTTGCAAAACGCATACAGAATGCAGCCCAGCGCGGAGCATGCCTGTGCGGTGACGGTTGCTGCGGCAGCTCCCGGCGCACCCCACCCGAATACCAGAATGAACAGCAGATCCAGTCCGATGTTCAGTCCGCAGGAGACGCCGAGAAAAATCAGCGGCGTCTTTGCATCGCCGAGCGCGCGCATGACGGCGTTGATCCAGTTGTACAGTGCGACGGCAACCGTTCCGGCACATGCGATCTTCATGTAGCCCGCAGCCGTCGGGAGCAGACTCTCCGGCGTATGCAGCAGCCGCAGCACAGGCTCCGTCAGGCAGACGGAAAGCACGCTGATGCCCACACCGAACAATGCTGTGACGCAGGCGGAATTCCAAACGGCAGACCGCATCCGCTGCAAAAAGCCTGCACCGTAAAACTGTGCGGTCATGATGCCCGCTCCGACTGCAAGTCCCAGACAGAGTGTATAAAACAGATAGGTGATTGAGCCGGTCGCACCGACCGCCGCAAGGGCATCATCGCCCAGCACCTTTCCGACAATCGCGGTGTCTGTTGCCGTATAGACCTGTTGGAGCAGATTGCCCGCAAGCAGCGGCAGCGCAAACCGGATCAGAAGACCGGCTTCGCTGCCGCGTGTCATATCTTTTGCTGCCGCCAAATGTCAGCCCTCCACATGCAGTATGCCGCTCTGCTGCAACGAATACAGGTAAATCATGCGCATTTCATCGCGATGCTCAGGCTTGACCAGATAATACATGTATGTTTCCATCAGGTTGAGCAGCATGGATGAACGTCCTTCGATTTTGAAATTTTCAAAGCCCATCGGGACATACTTCTCATAGATGTCCTCCGGCGTGACATGTGTGGCATAGTCCGTGATGCCGTACAGCGTCTTTGTCATGTGCGGACACTCAAAGGTCTCCGGCTTCTGAAAGCCGCGTGTCGAGCCTGTCTTGCGGATATGCTCGCTGAATGCAAACTGCGTTCTTCCGAGATATTGATAGTGTGCTTTTCTGCGCTGGCAGTTCGGCGGACACAGCGCGTTGACCAGAATCTCCACCTTCTCTTTGTGCGGAAGCCGGCGCAGCAGGTCAAACTGATTGTTGAGATTGTAGTCCAGCACGACAGTCACATAGTCCTTTTCCAGCTCCTCGCAGAGTCTGTCAAAATCCGTGATCTGCTTGCAGGTTGAGGAAACAATGCGGTAATTCGGATATTTTTTCCGCACATAGCGTTCCAGCTCCGACGATACCAGAATGACGGCGTTCAGCCTGTCTTTCCGGTCTGCGAGTTGGAGACAGCGGTTGCAGTGGGGATCATCCAGATGCGGCTTGCTCACCAGCGGATTGGTGTAGGTCAGGCGCAGCGAAATGCCTTTGCCGTTGATCTCGTCGATCAGAAACTGGATGTCCTCTTCGTTCAGCAGACCGCCGTTGACTCTGCCGCCGTTCCACAGAGAGGTCGGGAATTCTCCGTAGATTGAGCCGATGTCCGTGTCCTCGCGGAATGCGTCCGGATATTCCTCCATCAGCATCCATAAGAGCTTGTTCAGATGAAAGGTGTCGGCAATGCCGGGGATGTGAAAATGTACTGCCATATGCTTACACTCCTCTTTTTCTTGCTTCTCTGCGGATATGCCGGATATAGGAAAAGGTCTTGGCTTCGCCCTGCTCTGCAAGCATTTTCAAAAGAAAATGCAGCTGCCTTGCCGTTTTCGGATGAATCGGGCGGTCGTTTTCTATTCCTTTGAGATAGTAATGCAGCGGGTCGCTGTCCTGATACTCCGCGCCGCGGTAGACCTTGCTCGCTGCGACACGGTCACAGAACATCTCAATCAGGCAGTTCACCGGCATCGCCACCGGCTCATACCGCTTCGTCTGCGGGTTGATGTCGATCCAGTATTCAAAATGATGCCTGTTTCTTCCCTTGTGATGCATCCATGCGCGGGATGCGCCGTATGTTTCGCGCTCTGCTTCGTTCGGACTGCGGGTACCCTGATAAAACCGCGCGCCCGGAATGAATTCCGTCGGGGAGAATTTCGACAGATCGTGCAGAAGTCCCTGCACCGGAATCCCGGCACGGATGCAGTGCCGCAGAACCGTGTGACGGTGCCGCAGAACCGTGCGCAGATGTGCAATCGGTCGCATGGCGTTCTCCTTTCGTCTTTCTTTTCTCTATTATACCACAAAATCCGCAAATGCGCAATCCTGTTTTCCGGATTTTCTCTCAGCAATCTGTATGCGGTATAGAAAAAAACAATAACCGGCAAACATGTTTTTGTATTGGACACAAAGCCGGTGTTGTGGTATGATATAGCCAGATTCCAAGTGAAAGGATACATCTATATGAAAAAAAGACATCTCATGATCTGGCTTTTGCTGGCGGCGGCTGTGCTGCTGACAGGCTGCGGCAGTGAGACTGCGGCGGAAACAGAGACAAGCGACACGGAAATTACAGAGGAAATTGAGGCACCGGACTGCTGCGGCGGGGATGCCGGAACGAAGTCGGATGCTTCGGTGCCGGATTGCTGCGGTGCGGTTGAAAACAACGATCTGCCGGAGGTTGCAGATTGCTGCGGCGGCTGAAATATTCCGTGTAAAACTGCTGCTTGCAGCTTATTACAATTTTTTTGCATAAACCGGAGATTGCCGGACAAACTATTCGTGAAAGCCGATCGGAACAGGCTTGCAGAAATCTCACGAATCAGAAAGGCGATCTCTTATGAACACAACCAAACACGCCGGTGCATCCGGCAAGAGCTTCTATGCGGCACTGTCTCTCAGCGTGGCGATGGTCGGCGCAGCATGCTGGTATGCGTACTCGGCTGCGGGCAGACGTCATGTGCCGGAAACTTCCGGTACGCAGAGCAGCATCTCTTCTGATCTGCCGCAGACCACAACCGCAGCCGTCACCACCTCAGCGGTGACCCGTGCGACGACCGTCACTGCCCGCACAACGGCGACAACTGCGCAGCCCGCAGAGGAGGCAGCGGCAATCCTGACCCGCACGACCGCTGCGGAGACCACTGCTCCGCCCGCTGTGACAACCGCGCATGTGGAACAGCCGGTTCTTCCGGTTGACGGAACCGTCATCCAGCCGTTCAGCAACGGCGAACTCGTCAAATCTCCGACCACCGGCATCTGGCAGACGCACAACGGCACCGATTATGCTGCGCCAATCGGCAGCGATGTCATCGCGGTGCTGGACGGCACGGTGACTGTGATCGAACGCGACGCGCTCTTCGGCGTCTGTGTCACGCTGCTGCACGACGACGGCACGGTTACGCGCTACTGCGGTCTCAACGAAGGACTGAATGTGCTTGCAGGGCAAATCTTGGAGCGCGGCACTGTCATCGGTGCCATCGGGGATACTAATGAAGCAGAAAGTGCCGTGGAGGCGCATCTGCATTTTGAAGTGCTGCAAAATGACAGATATGTCGATCCGGAACTCTTTCTCAAAAGCGAACAATAATCGGTAAGCTGTCCGTTTTTCTCTTTGAAAACGGGCAGCTTTTTGTTTGTACGTTAAAATTTCTTTTTTGTGCAACCAAATTCTGACATTTTGCGATATAATAAATAGAAAGCCGGAAAGGAAGGAGGGATGTGCATGACACACGACGACGCAGACATCATTCTGCTGCTCGAACAGCGGGATGAACAGGCTCTTGCAGCACTTCGCAAAAAATACGAAAAAAGCTGCCGCACCGTTGCATTGCAATATGTTGAGAGCAAAGAGGATGCCGACGAAATTCTGAATGATGTGTTCTATCAGGTCTGGAATGCGATTCCGCCGGCACACCCCGACAATCTGTTTGGCTTTCTCGCCGGTCTGACAAAGCGAATTGCGATTTCCCGTTTCAGGCTGAACCACGCAGCAAAGCGCGGCGGAGGCGAAAGAGCCGCCGTGCTGGAAGAACTCGCAGACTGTTTGCCTGCACAGCAGGATGTCGAGCAGAGCGTGGAAAGCAGGCAGCTTGCTGCGGCACTGAACCGCTTTCTTGCAGACTTGAAGCCCGACATACGCACTGTTCTCGTGCAGCGGTATGTGAATCTGCTTCCCGTCAAAGAGATTGCAGATACATATCAGATTTCCGAGAGCCGCGTCAAAAGCATTTTATTCCGTGCGCGCAAAAAGCTGCGCCGGTTTCTGGAACAGGAGGAATGGCTATGAATGCACAGGATTTGCTTTCGGCATTCTCTGAAATTGATCCTGCGTATCTGCGCGAGGCACAGCAGCGTGCAGCAGCTTCTGAACGTACATGGGCGGCGAACTCGTCCCGCCCGCAGAGAAAGGAGCATACTATGAATAAGAATATCAAACGCATCGCAGCCGGACTGTCTGCCGCCGCCGCAGTCTGTGCGCTTGCAATCGGTGTCGGAATCTATTATCAAAACCGTGAAGGCTATACCATGCAGAGCAGCATTGTCCCCGTTGAGCTGGTCACAGACACAACGGTGCCTGCGGATGCCCCCCCTCCCGCAGACGGCGTTCTGACGCTCGCAGAATCCGGCTCCGATCTCACCGCAGGACAGCATGTGCTGTTCGGCGACTACGAATGGCGCGTGCTGGAAGTGCGGGATGACCGCGCACTGCTGCTCACGGAATACGGCATCGACTGCCGCCCCTTTGACGATACGTCAACAGAAAATCTCACATGGGAGACTTGTTCGCTCCGCGCATGGCTGAACGGAGAATTCTACAACAGCTTTTCCGAGGAAGACCGCGCAAAAATGATCACTGTGACAAATCTCAATCAAGTTGGGGATGCCATTGCAGACGACGGCTACTCCCCTGTGTTTGATAATGAAACGGAGGATACCATTTTCTGCTTATCTGATAGTGAAGCAACCGGTATTTTTATCGGTCCAGACGCAGAAGCTCTTTGCATTCCGACACAAACAGCGATCAACAAGGGTGTATACATTACAGATACGGAAAACGGCTATTGCACATGGTGGCTTCGCACACACAGTGTCGGATTTGGAACCAAATGGGCTGCGAAGGGAAATCACTGTACCTACTTCTTTGAACCTGACGGCATGACGACAATAGACGGTGAAGTTCTTTCCCAATGCCCTGCTGTCCGTCCGGCAGTCTGGGTCAGAACCAAAGAACCGCAGGAGATGCCTCCGACCGTGCCGCTCGCAGAAGCCGGCTCCGATCTCACCGCAGGACAGCATGTGCTGTTCGGCGACTACGAATGGCGCGTGCTGGATATTCAGGACGGACGCGCACTGCTGATTACCGAGTACGGCATCGACTGCCGCCCCTACAACGACGAGCTCGCAGACGTGACATGGGAGACCTGCTCGCTCCGCGCCTGGCTGAACGGCGATTTCTACAACAGCTTCTCCGAGGAAGACCGCGCAAGAATTCTGACTGTGACGAATGAGAATCCGGACCATTATATTGATGGCGTGGAGGGAGGCGGCTACACTGTCGAAGCCGGAAACGATACCGAGGATACGTTCTTTTGTCTTTCAATGGAAGAAGCAATGAAATATTTCTGCACGGACAGCGAAGAGGATATGCTCTGCAAGCCGACACAGGAAGCCATTGACAAAGACAACAATCTCTATGCTGACATAGACGGTTTTACAACAGAAGATGGATATTGCCATTGGTGGCTGCGTACACCCGGTTACGGTAACAAAATGGCTGCTGTTGGAGAAACCCGCATTTTGGGCTTCACTGTATATTCCGCAGTGTACGGCGGAGGGATACCTGTTAATTATGGCGAACCGGAATATATTATTGATAGATACTATTGTGCTCGCCCCGCCGTCCGCCCGGCGGTATGGGTGACAATCGCAGAAGCAACAGCTTCCACGGACGATGTTCTGCCGCTCGCAGAAGCCGGCTCCGATCTCATCGCAGGACAGCATGTGCTGTTTGGCGACTACGAATGGCGCGTGCTGGATATTCAGGACGGACGCGCACTGCTGATTACCGAGTACGGCATCGACTGCCGCCCCTACAACGACGAGCTTGCGGACGTGACATGGGAGACC
>JAZQNP010000068.1:0-11435 GCA_045627405.1 Oscillospiraceae bacterium
CTCATGCTGCGGTACAGACTGCGGTGCGTGCGATCAATGCCGCCGGCGTAAAGAGTGACAGTTAAATCAGAATTTGCGCGGCGTGATCGGGGGACATTGTGGGGACGCTGTCCCCACACCCCTGCCGGAGGGACAGCGGTCCCTCCGGACCTCCCTGTACAAAAAATCCCCGTCCCCGTACGGGGACGGGGATTTTTATATAGGGGAGTCTGAGGGGATCGCTATCCCCTCAGCGGGAGTTTGAGGGCAGAGCCCTCAAAACATCTCTCAATGATGCCGCCAAATTCCGATTTATCTCTGCTACTGAACAAAGCCCCGAAGCAACGCGGTGATTGCTTCGGGGCGAAACATTTATGCGGCATAGGGATTTCCGTTTTTACGTTGATTTTGGATGTGCGCGGGACACGATTCCGAGCATGACATAGAGAACTGCGGCAAGGACAATGCCGATGATGGCAGCCGTTATGGCAGTCCCGGTCAGCGAATAGAGGTATCCTGTGACCGCAGTAAAGATCTGATCCTCCTTGACGGCGAACCGGTCAAACCAGCGGGTCGCAGTCAGCCAGACCGCCGGAATCAACATCAGCACCGAGCCGACCAGCACAGAAGTACCGAGCCAATAGAGAAGCATCGGTTTCTCCTTGCGGTAAAGCACACCGAGGATCACGAGCAGCAGGAGTATCGCCGCCAGACTGCCGATCAGCAGGTAATTCGCCCACGGTGCAGCAAGGCGGAGCTTTTTGAGGTATCCTGCATCTGCGAGCGTCCGGAAGCGGAACACATCGCAGGCAGTCAGAATATTCTCCTCAGCGGTTTCGATTGCTGCGCTGAGCTTCTCATCGAATAAGCCGTCGCGTTCGTATCCGTTTTCTTCTGCATACCGCACAAAAAATGCAGTCATATTGTTTTCAAGAGCGGAGAAATCCGGCGAAACCGCCACCTCAGAAACCGTACCGTTGACATAGCCGAAGCCGTCAGCGATCAGCTCCCGGATGATGGGCGTCAGTGCCTCTGCGTTGATGGCATCGGCATAGGTATCCGCCGGAATGCCGGTGACATTTTCCTGCTGAACGTAATATGCTTCAAGCGTATCGTGTACTTTTTGGGCGAGCTGTTCGGACTCTGCGATTTTGAGTGCGGTACCGGAACTGAGTGCGCGGAATTTAAGGATCCCGCCGGCAACCGCGCCGAGATAGGAAAAGACGAGCAGCAGCGCGATCACGACACTGAGCGCGTAGGTCAAAGGTTTTTTCATGCTGTCATTCTCCCTTCGCATCAGTCGGGTAATAGTAGTTTTTCTCGACCGGCACACAGCGTACGCCGACGCGCAGATCGGATGAACCGAGGACCTGCGGCTGGCAGGTATAGAGCGTGAGATATTCCTCATCGGTCACTGCGACATAGGTTTTGTCGGTTTTTTCAAATTCGATCAGCTCCGAGACCTCATAGGTGAAGATGCCGTACTTGGTATACATGATGATCTCGTCCCCGATTTCCAGATTGGTCAGATCGGAGAAAAAGGTGTTGACATGCCCGTCGATAACAGAATTGCCGCCGTCACCGAGGTAGGCAGACTGTGTGGACTGACAGACGCCGCGTTGGAGCAGCTCGGTGCTGGAACCGTAGTAAACACCGACCTGCAAGCTGATTGCCGGAGCCGAGAGGATGGCATACTGCTCTCCGAAATGCGGATAGATAATAGAGCCGCTTTCATAGCTTTCGGCATTTTCGTCAATCGGAATATCATTCTCTTCAATATTGAGACCTGCCGTGGGAGATGTGGTTTTGAGGTCATCCATAAAAGCGAGATTGAGATATTTCTGAATATAGTGCGTCGGCATCAGCACATAGCAAAGCACCGTAATGCCGGCGGCGAGCAGCAGAAGAAAGAGCGGTGTTGTCAGATAGGCGGCAGCAGAGCCGCGCTGTGATTTCTTTGCAGTATCAGACATTGGCAGCATCCTCCTCTGTTTTTTTGCTGCGGGCGGCATTGAAGATCAGTCCGGCAATCGCCGCAAGGATCGCGCCGCATGAAAGAAGCAGGGGCAGCGTGGTGTTCCAGCCGGTATCGTCGATCTGTGTGCCGATCGAGGAAACGTCAATAATCGTGCCGTCACTGTCGCGCACGGAATAATCAATGCCGCCGCTGCCGATACTGTCCACGGTGATATTCATGCCGAGCTGCCGGCTCAGATCGACAAATCCCTGTGCGATCTCCGCCTGACTGTCGGTATCGAGCTGCTTGATGATGCTGTTGCGTTCGGAGGCAGAGAGGCTTCTGAGAAACGCCTGCCGTTCGTCCTCGGGGAGGCTGTTGACATACGCTTTCTTTTCATCGAGCGTCATGTTGATAAATTCCTTGCGCTCCTCTGCGCTGCGCGTTGTGACGGAGGTTTCGGCAGTTGTCTCGCCGCTTACAGCAGCAGCGGTGGTTGTTGTCGTCGTGACAGTGGCTGTCGGCGCGTCGGAAGCCGATGTTTCCGTGACATTCAAAAACTGCTCGTCGATGACCTCCCAGATCTGTTCCTCATAGATATAGACATACTCCGCCCAGATGTCATAGGTAGCATAATGCCCGTTGATTTCCATGCCCTGATCGTCATGCGGCGTTGTCTGGTACTGATTTTTCGCCTGCTGCACCATCGCCTCAGACATACCGATGTCGCGCATTGCAGCATACACATCCTCGACGCTGCCCGCAGCAAAAGCTTTGAGCGGCGTGCGGCAGGTGAGCAGCACCGCGCAGAAGGCTGCCGCAGCCGCAGCAGCCGCAAAAAAGCTGTTTTTTTTCATCATACCGATCTCCTTTCGTCCTCTGTGCGGGTCGTCAAGCCGCCGCGCAGGGCTGTCAGCGAGAAGCCGCAGACAGCGATCAGAACCGCCCCGCAGGAAAGCAGCAGCGGCAGTGTCAGATCCCAGCCCGTGCTGTCGATCTGGTAGCCGAGTACAGCGGCATCGAGCAGATTTCCGCTGTCATCGCGCACCGAATAGCTGACCGTATCACCGCTGATGCCGTCAATGGAAACATGCACGCCAAGGTCATTTCCCATATCCGTCAGGATGGCGAGCACCGCAGTTTTGTCATCGAGTCCGAGCTGTTTTAAGATGCTTCTGCGGTCGTCAGCGGAGAGGGAAGCCAGAAACTGCTCCCGTTCCTCATCAGAGAGCGAAGCCACATAGACTTTCTGTTCATCGAGCGACATTTTGCTGAACGGCACCTCCGTCACAACAGCGGTCACCGCGGTTGTCACCGCAGTCGTTTGCGTGACGCTGCCGGGCGTCTCAGTTGCAGCCGTCGTCTGGGTGGTATAGACATGGCTCATGATATAGTCATTGATGTCGTCTTCATAGATATAGACATATTCGGCCCAGTTTGCGTAGGTGTCATATCTGCCGTTGATGGTCATGCCGTTTTCGTCATGCGGCTCCTGGTCATAGGAGTTGCGGACGCTCTGGATAAAGGAGTCTCCCGCACCGATTTCGCGCAGCGCATCGCAGACATCCTCAATGGTTTCCGCAGAAGCATGCAGCGCAAAGCTGCACAGTGCCGCAGCCGCAGAGAGCGTCAAAGAGAGTATCGTCCTAATTCGTTTCACAGCGTATCTCCTTTCTTTCTCATTCGCATCGAAAGAACCGGATCAATTCGTAAGTTCGTGAGTTCGTAAGTCAGTATAACACAAATGCGTGAAAAAAGCAAGTCTCCGCGCATATCACAGATATTATAGCAGAAAAACAGGGATTTGTCATGCGTTTTCGTCAAACTTTCATTAAAGCGGCACCCGGCATGACAAAATGCACTTTTTTTGTCTGCTGCCGTGCCGAAAAACGGACAGAGAAACGGATTTTGGCTGAAATCCTGCCGGATTCTTGACATCGCGCAAAAAACGCGTTATAATATAGGATGAACTTTTATGCTAAGACGCAGAACAGACTGCGTTTTGCACAACCACAGAGTGAAAGAGGGCTTATGAAAATGAAGCGTTCTCAGAATACAAGCGAACACATCCGCTATGCCGCATACGGTCTGACCGGTGTGCTGGCGGTGACGCTCATCTGTCTGCTGATTACATCGGCAGCAGCGGGAAAAGCGCGCAAGGAAGAAGCAGCGCAGGGCAGCGGCACGGATTATGCGTGCAGCTCTCTGACGATTTGGAGTACGCAGTCTCTGCCTGCGCCGGAAGCATTCCTGACGGACAGCGCGGCGAATATGGTAAAGGACGTGCGCTATCTGACATTTCCGTCGCACGCGGTCGGCACGCAGCAGATCGCGCTGCTGCTGCAACTGGAAGACGGGACAACCCGCACGGAAAACGCAGAGCTGACGATCACGGAGCCGTTGATCACATGGGAACTCGGCACGGAGACGACTGCGGCAGAGCTGCTCGGCGGGAATTATCCCGATGCAGTATTCGTGCAGCCGCTTTCCGAAATCAAGGAAGTCGGCACCTATACAGTGGACGTGCAGACCGCAGACGGCATCATTCCGTTCACGCTCAACGCACAGGACACCACGCCGCCGGAAGTGACCATTGCCGACCCGCTGTCATTCGGCATTCTGACAGAGGTCACCGCAGAAGATTTTGTCGCGGAATGCGCAGATGCCTCCGCGGTCACATTCACGCTATCCGCCGAGGCAGACACCTCGGAAAACGGCACATTCCCGATCACGCTGACTGCCGAGGATGCAAGCGGCAACATCAGCACCTATGACGTAGAATACACCGTTTCGGGCGACGGCGAAGCACCGGTGATCTCCGGCGTGACGGACATGCAGACGCTTTCGGGCATACCGGTCTACTATCTGCGCGGCGTCACTGCCGAAGACAACTATGACGGTGCCGTAGCGGTGACGGTCACAGAGCCGGACAATTTCAGCATCAAGACCGCAGGCGACTACACAATCACATTTACCGCAGTGGATGAAGCGGGCAATGTTGCAGAAGAGACTGCAACGCTGAGCGTTCTTTCCTCCGACACGAGCGCGGATCTTCTGACGGAAGAAGATGTATACCGCATGGGTGATGCAGTGATGATGCCCTACGTCGAAGACGAATCGCTGACAGAAAAGCAGCTTGCCCGCAAAGCGTATATCGCCGTGCAGGAGAGAATGTTTTATAAGGACAACAAGGACATCAAGGATTGGCACATTGCCGCTGCAATCGCGCTTTACCGCGGATACGGCGACTGCCGCAATTACTACGCGCTTTCAAAGCTCTTCTTTGACTGTGCGGGATTTGAAAGCTTGATGGTTGAGCATACAACAACAAGTGCCACCGCCGCGAAACACTATTGGATCATGGTCAAGATCGAGGGTGAGTGGTATCACTGTGACACGACGCCGCGCGTGGGCATCTCGGACTTCTTTATGTGGACAGATGCGAAGATGGATGCCTATTCCGCGAAAAACGGCAACTGTTTTGCCAGAGACAAGAGCCTGTATCCGGCAACACCTGACTGATGATGGGAGACAAACGCATGAAGCAAAAGCTCGGGATCATCGGCGGGCTGGGACCGATGGCATCCGCACAGTTCATGGCGCAGGTGACGTCCATGACCGACGCAAAAACCGACCAGCAGCACATAGAAACCGTGCTGTACAGCCGGCCCGCAACGCCGGATCGGACCGCATTTCTGACAGGGCAGAGCAACGACACACCGCTGCCGATGCTGCTGGAAAGTGCGAAGGCACTGGAATCCTTCGGCTGCGGGGTGCTGGTCATGCCGTGCATGACGGCATACAGCTTTTATGAGCCGCTCTGTGCGGAGCTGTACGCGGAGCTGATCAATCCGATCACGGAGAGCGCGCAGCTGTTAAAGGCACGCGGCATCCGAAAAGCGGGCATCATGGCGACCGACGGCACGATGAAAGTCGGGCTGTTTCAGCAGGCACTGATGGAAGCAGACATCACACCGATTGTACCGGATGCGGCAAACCAACGTGAGGTCATGCACATGATCTATGAGGAAGTCAAATCCGGCAAGCCGGCAGACCTGGAACGCTTCCACGCCGTCACACATTCGATGCGCGTGCAGGGTGCAGAGTGCATCATCCTCGGCTGTACGGAGCTGTCAGTCATCAAACAGCAGCAGGAAATCGGCGGCGGCTTTCTGGATGCGATGGAAGTGCTGTCCGCGCGTGCGATTGAAGCATGCGGATACAAAACCCGCAGCGACATCATTCTGCTGTAAGGAAAGGATAACAGAGAAACATGCAGACCAATATTCTTGCGTATCTGGAACAGACCGCACCGCGCGTACCGAACAAGATCGCCTTTGCGGATGACAACATGCAGCTGACATTTGCAGAGGTTTCAAACAATGCACAGGCAATCGGCACAAAGCTGCACGAGGACGGACTGTACGGCGAGCCTGTGGTCGTGTTCATGGAGAAATCTCCTGCGGCGATCAACGCATTTTTCGGCGTGGTCTACGCAGGCTGCTATTATGTTCCGCTGGATGCGGAGATGCCTGCATTCCGCATTGAGATGATTTTGCAGCAGTTGCAGCCCCGCGCGGTCATCTGTGACGCAGCGACAAAAGAGCTTCTGGCGCAGTTTGGCTGCACCGGAAATGCGTATCTCTTCGATGAAATCACGCAGACGGAAATTGACAAAGCGGCACTGGCAGAAATTCGTGCAAAGCAGCTCGACATCGACCCGATTTATATTGTGTTCACCTCCGGCAGCACGGGCATTCCGAAGGGCATTCTGGCATGTCACCGCTCCGTGATTGATTATATTGAAAATCTTTCGGAAACGCTCGGCTTTTCGGAGGAAACCGTTTTCGGCAATCAGACGCCGCTGTATTTTGACGCCTGTCTGAAAGAGCTGTATCCGACGCTGAAATTCGGCGCGACCACATGGCTGGTGCCCAAGAGCTGTTTTTCGTTCCCGATCAAGCTGGTGGAATATCTGAACGAACACCGGATCAATACCGTCTGCTGGGTGGTATCCGCCCTGACGATGATTTCCGCCACAGGTACGTTCAAAACGGTAAAGCCGGAAACGCTGCGCACAATCGCATTCGGCAGCGAGGTGTTTCCGGTCAAGCAGTTCCGGCTCTGGCGTGAGGCAGTCCCGGAGGCAAAGTTCACCAATCTGTACGGTCCGACCGAAGCGACGGGCATGAGCTGCTTTTATCATGTCACGCGGGAATTTGAGGAAACAGAGGCAATCCCGATCGGAAAGCCGTTCCGCAACACGGGGATTCTGCTGCTGACAGAGGACAACCGTGAAGCCGGAGACGGTGAGGACGGCGAGATCTGCATCCGCGGCACCTGCCTGACGATGGGATATTACGGACAGCCGGATAAAACAGCGGAGGTTTTCACACAGAATCCGCTGCAAACGCGGTATCCGGAGCTGATTTACCGCACCGGCGACATTGCGCATTACAACGCAGAGGGCGACCTCGTGTTTGTCTCGCGCAAGGATTATCAGATCAAGCACATGGGACACCGCATCGAGCTTGGAGAAATTGAGCTCAACTGCGGTCTGTTCGAGGGCGTCGAGGCAGTGGGCTGCATCTACGACAAAGGAAAAGGCAAGATCGTACTGTTCTATACCGGCAGCGCGGAAAAGAGCGCGCTGGCAGCCTATCTCAAACAGCGTCTCCCCCGCTACATGCAGCCGAACAAGGTGATGCAGCTTGATGTGATGCCGCACACACCGAACGGAAAACTCGACCGCAAGGCACTGACCGCAATCTATGAAAACCAATCGGCATAACGGAGGAAAAAACATGAGTGAAACACTGCAAACCATCATCGGGATCCTCAGCGATCTGCACGAGGACATCGACTTTACGGCAGAAGATCAGCTGATTGACAAAAAGATCCTGGATTCGTTTGACATCATCACAGTGATCACGGAGATCAACAGTGAATTTGATGTCGCGATTCCGGCGGACAAGATCATACCGGAGAATTTCAATTCCGCACAGGCACTTGCGGCACTGGTAGAGGAGCTTGAAGATCTCTGATGCTGTTTACGGATTCTGCGTTTATCATCGGGCTGGTTCTGCTCTGTACGGTTTATTTCATTCTTCCGAAGCGGTTTCGCTGGATGCTGCTGCTGGCAGCGAGCATCGCGTTTTACGCCTATGCAGGTGCAGCATATCTGCTGTACATCGGCGCGACCGCACTCACGACATATGCCGTGACACGGCAGCTCGACCGCATGGCAGCGGCGCGGAAGGACGCACTGACCGCGCACAAATCAGACTGGTCGCGCGATGAAAAGAAAGCGTACAAGGAGAAGGCGAACAAAAGGCGGTTTCATCTGCTGGTGCTGCTGCTGATTGTCAATTTCGGCATTCTGGCGGTCATCAAATACGGAGCGTTCACCATGCGCAACCTGAACAGTCTGATCGGGCTGTTCGGCGCAGAGAAAGCCCTGCCTATACCGAATTTCCTGCTGCCGATGGGCATTTCGTTTTACACGTTCCAGACGATGGGTTATGCGATTGACGTCTACCGTGAAAAGTACGCATCGGAGAAAAATTTTGCCCGTCTGACGCTGTTTGTATCCTTTTTCCCGCAGCTGATTCAGGGCCCGATCAGCCGATATGACGAGCTGTCGGAGAGCCTCTATGCCGGAAACGGATTCCAGCCGCGCAGGGTGCTGTTCGGCACGCAACGCATTCTCTGGGGCTATCTGAAAAAGCTCGTGCTGGCAGACCGCATTCTGCCGGCAGTGACGCTGCTGATTTCTGATACAGAGCAGTATCAGGGTATGTATGTATTTTTAGGCATCCTGTATTACATGCTGGAACTGTATGCAGACTTCACAGGCGGCATTGACATCACCATCGGCATCGGTCAGGTGCTCGGCATCAAAATGGCAGAGAATTTCGAGCGTCCGTTCTTCTCAAAGAATATCACAGAATACTGGCGCAGATGGCATATCACGCTGGGAACATGGTTCAAGGATTATCTGTTTTATCCGATCAGCGTGTGCAAGCCGATGCTGAATTTCTCGAAGTGGAGCCGTGAAAAGCTCGGCAAGACGGTCGGAAAATACGCACCGGTATATGTTTCGACGCTCACGGTATGGTTTGTGACCGGTCTCTGGCACGGAGCCGCATGGAACTTCATTGTCTGGGGTCTGCTCAATGCGGTTGTCATTCTGATTTCGGAGCGGCTGACCCCGCTGTACGGCGCATTTCACAAGCGGTTTTCGTGGAGCAATACCCACGCATACGACGGGTTTCAGGCATTGCGCACAACGATGCTGATGGGCTTTCTGCGCATGTTTGACTGTTACCGCGATGTGCCGCTGACATTTAGAATGTTCGGCACGATGTTCACAAAATGGAATCTGCATATTCTCTGGGACGGCAGTCTGATGCAGCTTTCGCTGAGCGGATGGGATTACGCCGTGCTGCTGACGGGAACAGCGTTGCTGTGCATCGCAAGTCTGCTCGGCAGAAGCGGGAGCGTGCGGGAGCGCGTGCTGAAAAAATCCCCCTTGCTGAGCTGCTGTCTGACGGTCGCGCTGCTGCTGACCGTGCTGATCTTCGGCGCATACGGCATCGGCTATGATTCCAGCCAGTTTATTTATAATCAGTTCTGATTGAGGCATCGAATGACAAAGAAAAAAGTAATCCTCTCCGGCATCGGGATGGCAGCTGCGGCAGCCGTTCTGCTTGCCGGATACCAGCGGCTGGTTCAGCCGAAATACATGTCCGACGTTGTGGAAGGCAATCTGATTGCGGACTATTACAACAGCGCGTACGATCACGATGTGCTGTTCGTCGGAGACTGCGAGTGCTATGAAAACTTCTCCCCTGTCACATTGTGGGAGGAATACGGTATCTCCTCTTATATCCGCGGCTCGGCGCAGCAGCTGATCTGGCAGTCGTATTATCTGCTGGAAGATACGCTGCGGTATGAAAAACCGGATGTTGTGATATTCAATGTCCTGTCGATGAAATACGGTGAGCCGCAGAACGAGGCATATAACCGCATGTCGATCGAGGGGATGAAGTGGTCGTCGTCGAAGGTCGGCAGCATCAAAGCGTCGATGACGGAAGACGAATCATTTTTGTCCTATGTGTTTCCGCTGCTGCGGTATCACGGACGCTGGAATGAACTGACGGCAGATGATTTCCGTTATTATTTCGGCGCAGAGCCGAATTTCTTTGCAGGGTATTATCTGCGGGCGGATGTCAAGGCAGCGGAGAACGTCCCGACGGGCAGACCGCTGACGGATTATGCATTTGCGGACACCGCATGGGAATATCTGGACAACATGCGGGAACTCTGTGCGGAGAACGGCATCACACTGGTGCTGATCAAAGCCCCGTCGCTGTATCCGTACTGGTATGACGAATGGAACACGCAAATTGAGGACTATGCGGCAAAATATGATCTGGCATATCTCAATTTCCTCAGCGATGAGATGCTGGAAGAAACCGGGATCGACTTCACCGCCGACACCTATGACGGCGGACTGCACATGAATGTATACGGAGCCGAAAAGCTGTCGCACTGGCTGGGAGCCTATCTGCGGGAGCAGTACGGCTTGCAGGACCGCAGTGATGAAGCGGCTCTCTCCGGGGAGTGGGCAGACATCTGCGCACGGTATCATACAGAATTTGAAACACAGCTTGCCAATCTGGAACAATACGGCAATGTCAAGGGCGAGAACGCCTGAGAGAAAGAGAGGATCACCTTATGAACAAAAAACGGATGATGATTGCAGCCGCAGCTCTGCTGCTCGGAATGCTGACAGCATGCGGCACAGAGATCGAAAGCAGCTCCGCCGGCAGCACCGGCTCTGCGGAAACAAGCAGTGCAGCAGCGGATACAGGCAGCGCAGGTGACAGCACCGAAAGCAGCGCGGACGCAGAACCCTCTGCGGCAGAGGGCGTGTCCTTTGTATACAATGCTTCCGGCACGGAAATCGCAATCAACAGCGAATCCGATCCGATTGTGGAAGCACTGGGTGCGCCGTCAGAGACATTTGAAGCACCGTCGTGTGCATTTGACGGCACAAGCTACACCTACACCTACGCGGGCTTCACATTGGAAACCTATCCGGATCCGGACAGCGGCAAGAACAAGGTCTATGCCGTGACACTCACGGACGGCAGTGTGCAGACGGCAGAGGGTGTCAAGGTCGGAGACAGCACCGAAGCCGTGACCGCAGCATGCGGCGAACCGGACAACGAAACCGCCGCATATATGATGTACAAGGGCGACGGTGTGGCATTGCAGTTCTTCCTCGAAGGCGATGCCGTAACATCCATCGTCTACACTTATATGTAAGATGGCAGAGCAGATTCGCTATCATATACCGGATTTTCTGAAACACTTTTCGCTGAATATGCACCTGCTGCGTATGATGCAGCAGCGTCCGGAGGCGTTTCATGAGAACGCGGTGATCGGCTCAGTCTACGGGGTCTTCCCGACTGCCGTCTGGAACGGCGGACGC
>JAZQNP010000069.1:0-3494 GCA_045627405.1 Oscillospiraceae bacterium
AGACCTTTCGCCTGACCGCAGATTGCAGGGCGCAAACGGACAGGGACTTGCGACCTACAAGGAACTGATGCAGAATCTTTCCACGAAAACGAAGCCGGACGGCGGTGCGCTTTCGCTGATACTGGATCGCTGGATTAACGGCATCCGGACAAATGTCGCCGCAGAAGACGGATTGGAACTGACCGATTCGGAATTTCATAAGCAGGTCGAAAAGCAGATCTATCAGACAGTCGATACGCTGAACGGACTTGTTCACGGCTTTGATTTTGCCACGCTTCTGCGCATCTATTATCAGTCATTTGTCAATGACGATGCGGAAACAAAGGCAAAGGTCGTCAAGTGGTTCCGCGGTGAATATCAGACCAAGACCGATGCGAAAAATGATCTCGGCGTGAGTATCTGCATCCGCGATGATGACTGGTATGAATACATCAAGCTGTTTGCGATGTTCCTGAAGCAGGCAGGTTATCAGGGATTGATCGTTCTGGTCGATGAGCTTGTTAATCTTTATAAGATCCCGCAGAGCATCTCCCGTGAGAAGAATTACGAGAAGATCCTGACGATGTTCAATGATACGATGCAGGGCAAGGCACAGTATATCGGCATTGTGATGTGCGGAACACCGCAGTGTATAGAAGACCAGCGGCGCGGCATTTACAGCTATGAAGCGCTGCGTTCCCGTCTGATCGACGGAAAATACTGTGACGGGCAGAATAATCTGCACGCACCGATCATCCGCTTGGAGCCGCTGAGCTATGCGGAAATGCGTATTCTCGTGGAAAAGCTCGCGGAGATCCATGCAGTGCTGTATGACTATCAGCAGATCGTCACGGCAGAGGATATGGATGCATTTATCAAGATCGAATACGGCAGGATCGGCGCGGACAGCAATCTGACACCGCGTGAAGTGATACGTGATTTCATTGAGGTGCTGGACATTATGCAGCAGCATCCGGAGAGTACGGTAGCCGGACTGCTCGGCGGTGAATCCGGATTTTCCTATGCGCCGACCGCATTGGAATCACAGGAAACCGTTGCGGACGAATATGCGGAGTTTACCGTATAACTCAGCCAGAATCGCGGAAAACCGCGTTTCCATATTATATTTTCCAAAGGAGTTTTTATCATGAGAATCAAAAAAAGAGCGCTGCTGACAGCGGCAATGATGCTGCTGATGACCGGAATGGCAGGCTGCGGCAATAAGCAGACCACCGATACAGCAGGCGAAGTTTCAGAGCAGGCTGCGCTGACAGACAAGCAGTTTGTGATCACGCTGTATCCGGAATATGCACCGATCACCTGCGAGAACTTTGAAGATCTGGTGAAGGACGGCTTCTATGACGGCATCGTGTTCCACCGTGTCATGGATGATTTTATGGCACAGGGCGGCGATCCGACCGGAACCGGCATGGGCGGCAGCGAAAAGACGATCAAGGGCGAGTTCTCCACGAACGGCGTTGACAATCAGCTTTCGCATACACGCGGCGTGGTTTCGATGGCAAGATCGAGCGATCCGGACAGCGCATCGAGCCAGTTCTTCATCTGCTATACGGATGAGGACACCTTCCTTGACGGCCAGTATGCCGCATTCGGAAAGGTGACAGAGGGTATGGAAGTTGTTGATGATTTTCTGAAAGTTGAGCGCACGATGTCATCCAGCGGCGAGCCGTCTTCACCGGTGACCCCGATCACAATGGACAAGGTAGAGATGTATACGCAGGATTCCGAGGGACACGACCGCGTACTGGTCACGATGCAGGATTTTCTGCCGGAGAAATAAGAAAAGCGGCAGGGATCTGAATTTTTCAGTTCCCTGCCTTTTTACAAATGATCCTGTAACATTTTTCTGTGTTTGCGGTCAGAATAAATAGAACCAATTATGTCTGTCTGCTCCGGCATGACGGCGCGGCGGACACCAATCATGATATGAACGGAGGGACTGTGCGCATGGATGCATTTGGACGCTATGCCCCCTTTATACAGGATTATATTTACAGCGCCGGCTGGGAGAATCTCCGTGCGGTGCAGGTCGCGGCAGCCGATGCGATCTTCAATACCGAGGACAATGTCCTGATCTCTGCATCAACTGCATCCGGAAAGACCGAAGCTGCATTTTTTCCGGTTCTGACGCTGTTGGAAGAAGATCCGCCGGCATCGGTCGGCGCGATCTACATTGCACCGCTGAAAGCACTCATCAACGACCAATTCAGCCGCATGACGGAGCTTTGCGAGCCTGCCGGCATCAAAGTCTGGCGCTGGCACGGCGATGTCGGGCAGTCGCAAAAGGCGAAACTGCTGAAAAATCCGTCCGGCATTTTGCAAATCACACCGGAATCGCTCGAAGCCCTGATGCTCCATAAACACGCGATGATTCCGGCTTTGTTCCGTGATCTGCGGTTTGTCATCATAGACGAGGTGCATTCACTTCTGCGCGGCGACCGCGGCGGTCAGACACTCTGCCTGATCGAACGCCTGTCTGATCTATCCGGCGCAAAACCGCGCAGGATCGGACTTTCCGCAACGATCGGCGACATTGAACAGACGGCGGAATATCTCGGAACAGGCTCCGGCAGAAACACCGTGATCCCGCAGATCGCGCCGCAGAAATCGACATGGCGGCTTTCGATGGAGCATTTTTATGCAATGGATACGCAGGCGGCAGAGGGAAAAGAGATCGAAGCGGCAGAACCGCTTGAACAGGAGACGGATCCTGCCCCGAATCATGCCGATCCTGCATACGGTTATATTTTTTCGCATACACAGGGGAAGAAATGCCTTGTGTTTGTCAATTCACGCGAAGAATGCGAGGCTGTGACGACATCCCTGCGGCAATACTGCGAGTGGAATCACGAGCCGGACAGATTCCTCATTCATCACGGCAATCTTTCGGCATCCTTCCGTGATACTGCCGAGGCGGTCATGAAAGACGAAGAACAGGTTTTAACGACCGTCACGACGGCAACACTGGAACTCGGCATTGACATCGGCAAGCTGGAGCGTGCATTTCAGCTGGATGCGCCGTTTACGGTATCCTCATTTTTGCAGCGTATGGGACGCACGGGGCGGCGCGGTCTGCCGCCGGAGATGTGGTTCGTCATGCGTGAAGAAGAACCGGAGGCACGGGCGATGCTGCCCTCGACCGTACCGTGGAAGCTGCTGCAGGGCATTGCGCTTGTGCAGCTCTATGCCGAGGAGCATTGGGTAGAGCCGCCGAAACTCGACCGTCTGCCGTTCAGCCTGTTGTATCATCAGACGATGAGTACACTTGCCGCAAACGGTGAACTGACACCGGCACAGCTTGCCGGCAGAGTGCTGAAATTGCAGCCGTTTCATCGCATTACGCAGGATGAGTACCGGATCCTGCTGCGGCATCTGATCGAAAAAGATCATATTCAGCGGACGGAGCGCGGCGGTCTGATCGCAGGGCTTGCCGGAGAGCGCGTCATCAATCAATATAAATTCTACGCCGTATTTCAGGACAACGAGGAATTTAC
>JAZQNP010000070.1:0-8371 GCA_045627405.1 Oscillospiraceae bacterium
GATTTTCGATCAGATACTTGAACAGCAGAAATATGGCACGGAATAAAAATCCGATACCGATGCCGATTCCGGCAATGATGCCGACAATAAATGATAAAATGCCTTCTAAAACGTCGATAAGTCATTCTCCTCTCAAATCAGGAATGCAGCAGCAGCCGATAAATAATGTCATTTTACAAAACAGATACAGACCATTCATTGCTGCGCCTGTTCACTCTGCGCCGATATCAGCTGCATCAGCGCAGTCAGATCGAACATATTCAGCATCTCATCCGCATTGATATCAGCCGTTCCGAACGGGATCAGCTCCGACGCAAGCCCTGTATGCTCTGCAAGCACCGCAGAAAGCAGTTTCACATCCGCCGCAGAGCATCTGCCGTCACCGTTGAGATCGCCCTGCACTGCCGGCTGCTCCGGAGATACTGCCTGCTGATACACAAAATCATATCGGTCGGCATATTCTGCCGCTGAGCAGCCTGCATATCCGATCACGACCGTTTCCGCCGTCAGATCAGTGAACAGTGCCTCCGGTACAAACCGAACCGGAACACCTTCGATCTCCGTCTGCAATACCAGACCGTCGCGCTTGCTGTCCAGAATCTCGTATGCCTCTGCATAATCACCGGTATCAGAGAGCCGATAGCCAAAACCGCCCTCCGTATCCCGCACGATTTTCATGTGCGAACCGCCGTCATCGTTCAGCAGAATACTGAATGTCTGGTTGCGGCTGGAAATATCCGTCGCTGAGATCACGAAATAGACCGTTTCACCTGCCTGCATCGTCAGTGCCATATCCTCTGATGATTTGAAGAAGATGCGATCCATGAAGCTGCCTGCTGCATCATAGCACTGCACGGACAGTTTGCACATGGCATCCGTAAACAGCGCCGTCACATTCGCATCAATGCCCGAAGTATAGCTGAGAACAAGATACTGCTGATCTTTTTTGTCAAACGAATAGCGTTCATTCAGAGCAAGCGGTATCGGCTCGAAAAATTCCTCACTGAAAAGCTGCTCCGGAATAATACTGATCTCCACATCGCAGTTTCCGAAATATACCCCCATACCGGTATAATTTGCCGTCATTGTTCCGATATTGACATCATCCGATGTATACCGCAGCCGGTAATCCTTCCCCTCTTCCAGTACATATTCACCGTCACGGAAGGTCACCTGCGGTGTAAGCTGCTCACCGGTCCAGAACTGCGGCTCTGCTGTGACCGTACACGCCGACAGCAGACGGAGCGATGTTTCCAGCCGGAAATTGATCGTTCCCTCACGCTCTGTTCCGTTGAATTTCACCATGATATACCGCATTTCGCCTGCCGGTACAGAAAACGTCACAGATTTTGCACCTGCACCGTAATCCTGCTCCAGCATTTCCTTTTCCGGCGAGAATACACGCAGTACGATATCCGCAACATCTGCCGTACACAACACATATTCCGTATCGGTTTCCGGCATAACGCGGTACAGCGCAAGACGTTCGGTCTTTGTCACCGTGACGCTGTGCGCTCCGACAGTCAGCAGCGGCGCATCCGCCGGAATTTCCGGATAGATCTCAAAGCTGCCGTCCTGATAACCAAATGTCCGGTTTGTCGAATACAGCGCAAAGCGAACTGTTCCGAACATGATATTGCTGTCCTTATACACGATGCGGAAATCACGATTCGGAAGAAGTTCCGTACCGTCTGCTGCATGAATTTCAACCGGAAGCGGTACTTCACCGCCCGTATACGGCTGATTTGTGACCGTAACGACTGCATCCGTGACCGAATACGGCCGCAGAACAGAGAAATTCGCCTTTGAAGCATTCTCCGGATACTGCCTTGACACCGCGATCAGATATGTGCCGTTTCCGAGCAGATAATCATTTGCTTCACCGTCCATTGGCTGAATCCGCGCACAGGATTTTGTTCTTGCATCATAACGATACAGTGTATACAGCATCGCGCCGCCGGAAACACGCTCATTCAGAATGCGGTAACGGATCGTTGTATTTTCCGTTTCGCAGTCATCGACCTGAAACCAGAGATTCTGCAGACGATTTTCCGTACACGACACCTCAACAGGCGTGTCAAGTTCCATCATGATATCCGAACGCTTCGGTGATTCATAGATCAGTTCATACTGCTTTGACGCACTGCCGTAATACTTTCCCATGCCGAAAACAGTCACAGAGGCAAGTCCGGGAATGTCGTTCCGGTTATCTACACGCTGATAGTCCACGCCCTCAGTCAGCACCGTATCCCCGAACCGGACATTGATCTTCGGACGATAGCTTTCGCCCGGTTCGTAGCTGCTGACAAAACCGCCGGTGATAACTGCCTTGGCAATATTGTATTCCTCGGATGCCATTACAAGCGAATATTTTGCGCCGACAGTGCCGGAACATACGACATAATATGTCTGACCGGCATTCAGCTTCACATTGGAAAGAAAATAACCATCAACATATGAACCGAAATCACTGTATGCAAATACCGTATCATCATGCTCCGGTGTATTGGCGATCCAGCATTTTGTCTTGATCTTTACATATTTTGAACCGTTTGGATATCTGCCGGAACGGTCATACTGTGCCCTTTCTTCTGCGTATCCGTCCGCACAGTTTGAATAAAACAGATATTTTCCGGTTTTCTGCGGCACGAAAATATACACCGCTTCTTCGTTCTCATACGAGATCTCAACCGGCACAGGCGTATCTGTCGGGATCTTATCGTAAATCGTCACAACGGTTTCACAGCAGCCCGTACAGCGTCCGATGCCAAAGACCATAATGCGCAATTCCTGATTGTGCCGGACAAATCGCAGAACATAATCCTGATCTTTTATGAGTGCAGTACCGTCAGGCAGACAGACCGCGACATCCGGCTCATAACCCGAACCGTATACGCTTGTCTGCTGGATCGTCACACCGAGTCTGCATTCTGCAACATCAATTTCTGCCGGCTGTGCGGCTGTCAGATAGAGCGCATATCTGCCGTCCCAGCGTGATTCCGTCACGAGATAATAGTCCTGATCGGCAGAGAGAGATGCCGAAAGCATTTCACCGCCCATGAACTGACTTTTCAGCGCGCCGACCGTCTGACCTGCCGCATCGCAGAGCTGACCGGATACCGCCGTACTGCCCGAAGCAGAAAGCCGATATGTGCCGGATTCCGGAACACGGATCAGATATCTGTTGATACCCTGCTGCATCGGCTCTGTCAGCAGTTCCGGCTCAAGCTGCTGATATGCAGCGGCTTCACTGACCGTGACCGAAAATGCCGCCTGCTCTGTTTTGCCCTGCGCATCGGTCATGATACAAAGATAGGAAAAAGCACCTGTCTGCGATGTATCCGGATGCAGAACGGGCGTATTTGCTCCGTTCAGCGGTGTCTGTTTCTCACCGTCTGTCTGATACCACTGATATTGCAGCGCATTGCCGCAGGCAAGCACCTGAATCGTTCCGTATTCATGCTGCATCATCGTGAGCTTTTCACTGCTGCGCCGCATCAGCAGCGGTTCATTGCAGAAATGCATTTCTTCTGTCATTTTCACGGCAGGATTCTCTTTTTCCGCCGCGATCCATACATTTTCAGCAAAAGCATTGTCTGCCGCAGTTTGCAGCTGATCTGTCAGATAAACCGCCCGTACACCCTTTAGTCCGTTGGCTGCTATGGTTTCCGCCTGCTCAATGCGCACACAGTCAATGCTTGCATCCACAAACGCAGAATCGCTGACCGCTTTCAGCTTCGGAAATTCCAGTGTTCCGGCGATCGCGCCGCCGAACGAACGGTATTCCAGTGTTTCCAGTGCAGAAAAGCACACAGTATCATAACCGTTTCCGATCTGACAATTCAGAAACGCATTTGTCCCGACAAACGTGATTTTTGCATAATCCAGTCCTGTCGGCAGAATATTTCTGCCTGTCTGTGCAGCAAGCGCACTGCTTTCGATCCGCGTGACACCGGAAAGATCAAGCTGCCGCAAGCCGGCGCACTGATAAAATGTGCAGGTCGGCAATGTTGTGATTACCGGCGGCAGCATCACGCTCCGCAGAACAGATGCACCCGAAAATACGCTGTCACCGAGCGATTCCAATGATGAAAGCCGCACATCGCCTTCCCATGCTGTACAGTTTTCAAAAGCGTGACTGCCGATCGCCGTCACATTCTGCCAGTAGATTTCCGGCATTGTCAGCGCCGAACAGCCATAGAATGCCGATGCACCGATCTTCGTCACATCCGGCAGATGCACGGTTTTCAGTGCCGTACAATCCGCAAAGATCTGCTCCGGCAGTTCTTTCAGTCCGGAAACAGTCAGCTCCGGCAATGATGAACAGCCGCGGAATGCGCCTGCACCGACCGTTTCGACTGATTCGGAAAGACGCACTTCTTCAAGCGACACGCTGTCTGCAAATGCCTCTGCGCCGATCTCTGCCGCACCGGATGCGTAAACACGCTCCAATATCGGACAATCTGCAAATGCGGAGTCCCCGATCGTCCGTACAGCTGCCGGCAAATGGATTTCCTCTGCGAAATGATTGCCTGCAAACGCTTTTTCGGCAACCGCAGTCAGCGGTTTTCCGTCAAACTGATCCGGTACAACGACCTTTTTCCGGATACCGCGATACGCCAGCAGAACGCCGTCCTTGACATCGTATGCATCCGCAACATCCTTGCCGTCGATCGTATAGACCGCTTCCGCAGCGCTGCTCCCGATCCATCCGTCCTTTACGGTGACAGCCAATATCCGCGTGGTTGCTGAAACCGTGACCGGTTTCTCGTAATGGATGCCGTTTTCCGGTGTCGGAACAGTGCTGTCCGTTGTATAGTAAATATCGGCATCATCCAGATCGGCTGAAAGCGCAATTTCCAGTTCATGCCCGTAGTTTCCGGATTTCACAGAATATTCCGGTGCCGGACAGATCCCGTCATCCCAGCGGAAATGCGCCATATTCACAAAGCCCCAGCCAAAATCCTCATCAAAGCCGTCCGGTCCGAGATCCAACGCATTCAGGCGCAGAAGCGCTTCGGCACGATGCGGTGTCATGGTCTTGTCGTATGAACGCAGCAGCGCACAGCACGCAGTAACGTGCGGTGTTGCCATACTTGTGCCGTTCTTCGCCTCTTTTTTCTGCTCCGTGCCAAGCACATAGCTCATGATGCCGTAACCCGGCGCGACCACATCGACAGAATCGCCGTAATTGGAAAATGCAGCACGTTCCATGTCCTGTGTAACCGCACCGACCGTAATACAGCTGTGGATGCTGCCCGGATAGTAATATCCGGCATCATCGCTGTTATTGCCGGATGCCGCGCAGCAGATCATGCCGTTTTCGTCTGCGATCGTCAAAGCTTCGATCTCCAGCTGACTGACACCCAGACCGCCGAAGCTCATATTGACAATATCCGCTTTCTGCTCCAGTGCATACATAATTCCGAGATAGATCTGCTCATCGGACGCACTGCCGTCTGTATCGAAAACCTTGATTGGCAGGATCTTTACGTTTTTCGGTGTCATTTCGCAGATCGTTCCGGTAACGTGCGTACCGTGATAAAGATCGTCATTGCAGGTATCATCGCCGGAATCAGAAATATTGATGCCGCCTTCGAGTATTCTGCCTTCAAACAGCTCCGGTGACGGATTCACGCCCGTATCAATGACGGCGACCGTCACATCCGGCAAAACCTCTGCATCCAGATATTCCGCAATAAAATCCTCTGTACCGATCAGCGGAACACCCCATGAATTATAGATGCCGCTTTCGGTATCAGCGACAACCGCCTCAGCATACGTCTGCGATTCCGCAAGTGCCTCTGCATCGAGCATGACGCGGTGTGATGGCTGCACATATTCAACGGCAGGATCGGCGCTGTATGCCTGATAGGCACTGTATGCCGCCGCCGAATCTGCATATTGCAGGATATGCAGACCGTTATAACCCTCGGCTGCCGATTCCGCACCGTGCAGATTGATCCTGCCCTCAGCCTTGACGATCAGACGGGCTGTCTGAAATTCATTCGTGATCGTCATTCTGCCGCCCTGCGAAGACGTTTTATATCCAAATTCCGCCGCATTTTCGTCAAACGATTCCCAGCCGGACGGCGCATCATCCGTCCGGAGCATCAGTTTTCCGTTCCGGATGCGCAGATCGCCGCAGGATGTTTCCGGTGAACTGCCGTCAGCGGAAAGCGTTCCGGCATCGGCATCATAGACGATCTCATCGAAAAATTCACGCGATGCATCCGCCTTCGTCACGGCAAGTACCTCATCGGAAAAATCATCCAGCGAGCATACCTTCTGCATGGCGGCGGCGGCAGTCATTGCCGGAATCTGCGGCAGAATAAACTGTCCGGCGACCGCAGCGGCGATACCGATTCCGCAAATGCGCTTTTTCTTCATACGAACCTCTCCCCGTTTTTCACGTTTCTGTATTGAAATGTTCCGCCGTCCATCCCTGAATCCGCGCTTTCATCTCGTCAACGGCAAGTATTCCGTAGGCAAAACCCTTGCGCACCAGTTCAGCCGGAACATATTCATCATATTTTTCAAACAGTGGGATCTCATCCGGATAGACCAGATCCATCGGATCAAATTCCACGGAAGACTCCTCTGCGATGATCCGGAAAAAATCTGCCTTGCTGACTTTCATCTTGAATGTCAGAAAATACGGTCTGGACGGCGACAAACCGGATAGTGCAAGTTTCTGCGCACATTTCACCTTGAGAAAGCGCTCCATTGCAAGAAATGCATAGCTGCCGAGCCACGGAAACAGCGCCCACATTTCACCGCCCAGACAGATCAGCGGTTCATGCAGCAGACCTGAATTTTCCGCTGTATGACGGGCAAGCGCCAACCGTGCAGCCGCATTTTTCATCAGATAGGGATACTGCTTATCCTCCTGCAATACCTGAAGCATCCGTTCCAGAATTTTCGTCTGGATATCGCCCGGACAATCACCGAAATATGCCGGCACCTTGCCTTTGACCATTGTGCAGTAGACGATATGGCGGTCATAATCCACCTCATCTACCACCCAGACATGACCGGCTATCGCAATTTTCTCACCGGCTGGCGGCGGCTGTACGATCGTGCCGATCTCCTGCGATTCCGAACGAACCGTAAATTCCTCATTGTCCTGAAATACGGCGTAGAATTTATATTGATTGATGACGCGCTCTCCGGCAAGCCCTGCGATCAGACCGCCGCGCTCCGTCCGCTGAATATGATCTTTTTCGATCAGATGCCGCAGCAGGATCCGGTAATCATCCTGCGTAATGCGATGAAACGGCTGCAATTTCAGCACTCTGCCGGCAAGCTGCGCCGGTGTCAGTTCACCGTTTGCGGCAAGTGTACTCATCGTCTGATGATACAGCAGGCTGAACGGCAGACGGTCGAGTTTCGGCGGCTCTACCCAATGCTCCTCGGCATAGAGCTGCACAAGCGCAATGCCCTGCAGCAGCTTCCACGGTACAGTCGAGGGCAGCATGGCACGCGCCTCCGGCTCCTCCTCACGCATGACAAACCACATCTCCGGCGGCAGTCCGCGCCGCCCCGTGCGTCCCATGCGCTGCAAAAACGACGATACCGTAAACGGCGCATCGAGCTGGAATGCGCGCTCGAGCTTTCCGATGTCGATGCCGAGCTCCAGCGTCGCCGTGGTGACGGTCGTGAGCGTGCGGGTCTCATCCTTCATGATCTCCTCGGCGCTCTCGCGGAATGCCGCCGAGAGGTTGCCGTGATGGATGAGGAAGCGGTCAGGCTCGCGGTTCCACTCGCAGTATTGCCGCAGCGAGGTCGTCACTGCCTCGCACTCCTCTCTGGAATTCACGAACACAAGGCACTTTTTCCCGCGTGTATGCGAGAAAATGTAGCCGTATCCCGGATCCGCCTTCTTCGGCGCCGGGTCTGTTTCCGCTTCGGGCGCATCAGGTACATTTTGCAGATCAAGCCCGTAGAAATCATCGAACAGCTCCATGACAGCGGGCTGCTCTGCGTTCTCCGCCGCCTGCGTATCCTGCACATAGAAATGCTCCATCGAGAGCCGCCATGTGCTTTTCTGCGCGGCGATCTTCGGGATGAGCGTTTTGCGCCCCGAGCCGACTGCGAGATAAGCGCCGGTCTTCTCCGGGTCGCCGATGGTCGCCGAAAGACCGATTCTGCGCGGCTCTGCGCCAGAGAGATCGGAGAGCCGCTCGATCAGGCAGAGCGTCTGCCCGCCGCGGTCGCCGCGCAGAAGCGAATGCACCTCGTCGATGATGATGAACCGCAGATCGTGAAAGAGCTTCGGCACGGCGGCGTGCTTATGCAGCAGCAGCGCCTCAAGCGATTCCGGGGTGATTTGCAGGATGCCGCCCGGATTTTTCAGCAGCCTTGCCTTCTG
>JAZQNP010000071.1:0-2038 GCA_045627405.1 Oscillospiraceae bacterium
CAACGACGATCTGACTGTGAATGTACTGGATGCTCAGACATTGCTCATGAATTATGCCAAAAGGCTTGCCGGTATGAGCGAAACATTCGATACCACACAGCTGCGCAATGCAGATGTGGACGGCAACGGAACACAGGATGCCGTAGACGCGATGCACATTCTGCGTTATGCCGCCGCAAAACTCTCAGACATCCCATACACCTTCCCGGCAGAAGAATAAAAGCAGCACCCTGCCCGATTCCAAAGGAACAGGCAGGGTGTTGTTTTGCAATTCACATTTTTGGGTTCTGTTACGGCTCTCCAACCGTGCCGATAAACACAGGCAAACGGGTCTCAGTATCAAGAATCATATAGAGAAACGGTCTGTCTAGGACAACATACTTGATTTCTTCGGGATCTTCGAGAGCTGCTCCGTCCTCCATTTCCACAGCGGTGACAGCAGCGGCTTTGGTCCCCTCGGTATCGACCTCGATATGCGTCTTATGCAGCACACGACCGATGAACAGCTCACCGGCGGCAGTCTTGCCCATGCGGCTGAAATCTGCACCGCCGCTAAATGCAGACGGCATTCCCATTGCCGCGAGTGCATCGGAAAGCTCCGTGTCATAGTCATAGGAGAACTGCGGCAATCCCGCGCTGACCTTGACTGAGATCGGGTTCGCCAGCGTCTCCGCAAGCGACTCCGCGGTCAATCCGGAGATGTATTCGCTGACGGACATCCCCTCCTCCGGCAGCAGCGCGGCAAATGCGTATCTTCTGTCTGCGTAGTATTTTGCAAAACCGGTTGCGTGAGCATCCTCATAATACGTCCGCTCCTCGGAGTACATCATCGACACTGTTTTTGTACTGCCGTCAAATGCAGTGAATGCACGGTCAGAGATCTGTGCCGCATCGACATACGGTGCTGCCCATTTTGCATCGAACGTGACCGCATTGATCAGATACATCACCGCATCACCGGGAATCTTGTCAATTAGCTTCGGGATCATGCCGTCGGTGTTCAGGCTGACCCAGTTGTTGATGTCGGAGAGCGTGGAATTGTCAAACGGCGCACGGTATGCAGCCGCGCCGTAATAGTCGGCATTGACCTGCAAAAAATCGGGAAATACCTGAATGCGTTCTTCGTCATCGCGGAACCAGACGGAATTCGCCGTCAGCAGCTTGCAGTTTTCTGCATCGGGCTGACTGATGCGCTGCGTATAAAGATACTCGTTGAGCGTGTCGATGTCACTGCCCAGCACCGTCTCCATCTCCGTGCGGGTATCGCCCGCCGCACCGTTTGCGGTCATCGCAAGTGCCTGCATGACCGAATAGGGCGAGAGCAGCAGATTTTCATCCTGTGCCGCAGCACATTCCTGCTTCAAGAGGCGGAGCGCGAAAGCTGTCTGCGCCTGAATAAACGGATCATCGGCATCTTTTCCTGTCACGTTTCCGGCGGAGATTCCCTCCATCAGATCTGCTGCATGAGCTGTTACACACGGTCCCACGATCTGATCCTGCTGTTCACAGCCGGTCGTCAGCGCAGCGGTCAGAGCCGCAAGTGCTATGCTGATAAATTGTCTATGCTTCATAGAGCTACCTCCTCACCTCAGGCAACGGTGTTCACAGTACCGATAAAGATGGGCAGCATGGTATCGGCATCGAGAATCATGCAGACAAACGGCCGATCCAGGACGACTGTTTCCGTGCGCACCTCGCCCTGCAATGCAGAGGTGGCTCTCACTGCGACCGAGGTCACGGCAGCAGCCTTTGTGCCCTGCGCGTCCACCTCAATATGTGTTTTGTGCTGCACGCTGCCGATGCAGAGCGGCATGTCGGCGGAGATTCCGGAAAAATCGGCATCGGAAGAAAATGCGCGGCTCATGCCCATCGCACTGAGCGCATCGGTCAGCTCCGTACCGTAATCAAAGGAGAACTGCGGCATTGTGGCATAGACATCACAGAATACCCGATCACGCAGAATCGTTTGCAGGGCATCCGCAGTCAGCCCGTTCAGATATGCCTCCGGCGTCATGCTCTCCTCCGGCAGCATCGCGGC
>JAZQNP010000072.1:0-10528 GCA_045627405.1 Oscillospiraceae bacterium
ATGGTTTCAGTTTTCTAGGGCGTGTTGACACTAAGCCTAACACGCGTCTTTTTGGCTGATTTTGCCCCGTTCGTCGTTAAAAATCTTTGCCGGGCGACAGCCCGCCTGCGGATTTTTGCCTTGAACGGAACAAAATCATCTCAAAAATCCGCATATTATTATAGTGTCAACACGCCCTAGGCGGGAGGAGGGGGCATTTACCAGATCCAGTCCTCCCAGAACCGTCCGGCTTTTTCTTTGAGCGATTCTCCGCGCTGTTTGAGCAGTTCATTGACGGCAGCAATGGCAATCAGCATCATACCTGCAAGCAGCAGATAAATCCACCACTGCACATCGAGCTTTGTCCGCAGATAGAGTGCAATGCAGACGAGGGAGATGCCGCCGAGGAGGAACCATTTTTTCTGCTTGACATAGAACGAAATGACGAACATGACCATCGCGCAGATCAGGAAAGAGAGGAGATCGGCAGTGTCCTCGCTGAATATCGAAGTCAGACCGAGCCGGATCATCCCGTAGACGCCGATGCCGAAGAGGAAATTGCCGCCGACCGCGCTGCCGTAGAGAAAGCGCAGCACGACGCCGAACGCGATGAGCGGGAGCAGATGGAGCTTGCCGTCCCAGTAGGTTCCGTCAACATCAAAGAAGGGCTGTATCCAGCAAGCGATGAGGAAGAACGCAGATGCAGCAGTGAGGAAAGCCTTTTTGCTGCTCTTGGTATTTGCGCTGAACGTAAAATGCAGCAGATAGCCGGCGATGAGCACCGGAACGAAGAATCGCAGCCAGCTTTGCTGCGCATCGGTATACTGATCGTTCCGGGCAATCAGCATCAGCCAGAGCGGGACAGCACCGCCGAGTGCAGTCAGCACATAGGAGCGGCGTTTCTGCGCATCGGGGAGATCCCCTTCTCTTGCCACGATGCCGAGATAGGGAAACAGCACAGTCATACCGGCAAAGACGAGCAGCAGCACCGCGACAGCGATATTGGAGCCGACATCGCCGTAGCTGTCCCACGGGATATGCCGCCGCACCGCGCCGAGCGTCAGCAGCAGCGCGAGACCGGCACCCGCCGGCAGAACGAACTGTTCCCGCTTGGTCGTGAGCCAAGCAAGGATGCAGAGTGCGACCGTAAAAACGGGGAAGAGTGCGGCCCATTCCGCATCTCCGAGGGCGAGGAGGAACAGGGAAAAGAGCAGCGCGGTCAGCGGCATGACAAACTGCATCACAGCCGGGATCACATCGCTGCCGACGAAGAAGAGCAGCCGTTTGGAGATGAGGATTGCCGCGATGCTTGCAGCGACGATCCAGAGTGCGGTCATCATCCAGACCGGGAAGCTGAACGCCTTGATACGGAATGTCTCAAAGGTCGCGTAGTTCAGTGAGAAGAAGGTCGGTTCGAGAATGAGAAAGAGTGCGGCAGAAAAGCTGAGGATTCCCAGCCCGCGGAAGCCGCGGTGCGAGAAGAGCATCCAGAGCAGGATTGCCATAGCGGCACCGAGCAGCATCAGCGCGATTGCCCAGCCGCCGTTTTCGCTCCATCCTCCGACCGTGACTGTCATGGAAAAGACCGCAAAGATCAGCGGCGGAACGGAAGTCAGCGCAAAGAGCAGTCTGCGCACGCCGTGGAAGCGTTTTTTTGTTGTAAAATAGGTAATCAGCGCGATGCCGTAGCAGACGACGCTCCAAATCAGTGCGAGCAGCGCATTGCGATCATCGACAACAAATGCGGGTGTCACGGCAGCGAGGAGGAGTGTCGCAGGCAGCAGTGCAGCATAGGCATACTGCCGCGGTTTTTCGGTATCGTGCGCCATAGAGAGAGCCCAATAGAGTCCGGCAGTTGCGAGCAGCAGTGCAAAGCCGGCGATGAACTGCCCGTGTGCAGCGGCAGACATCGCAGCCCAGTCGGAGCCGGAAGAAGCACTGAGCGACATCACGACCGCCGAAAGCACCGTCACAGACACCGGGAAGAGGAAATCAGAGAATGTTGTCCGCAGCCGTTTGGTCAGAACAAAGATCACATAAGCCGCCGCGAGCAGCACCGTCAGCAAAAGTGCCTGTGCAGCATCGGAAAAATCCTTTGGAAGCTGCATGATCACAAAGGAGAGCAAAGCAGTCTGCGCCGCCGTTAGCCCACGCAGGAGGAGATCCTTGCTTTTGACGGCAGAGAATGCAGTGGCCGCGAGGACAACGCCCAGCAGGATCGCCAGCGGCAGATTCACCTCACAGAAGAGCTGCGGCAGGAGTGCTGCGAAGAGGAAGACATACGCCCCGATCTGATAGCCCTTTTTGGTGGTATCCGGGAGGCTGTTGGTCAGCAGGAGGGCGAGATAGAGCAGCGTGCAGACGCTGAGAATCAGCACGGCGAACGCCGCGCCGTAGAAGAGGTACACCGGATCATCCGCCTGTTCCGCGCCATAGGAGTGATGTCCGTGAAGCGGGTGAAAGAGCAGTGCAAAGCCCGTCAGCGCGAGAATCCCGACCGGCAAAGCAGAAAAGCTCCTGATGCGGTCCGTGACAGCGGGTGCAAAGAACACCGCAGCAGAGAGCAGAGCGGCAGCACCGTAGAGCATCTGCAACTCGTCCGCAGCAAATGCCGCAAACATCATCAGCGCGTGAAAGAAAGCATATCCGAGCGCAAAGGGTTCGAGCGGCACAGCGATCGGCAGCGGCAGATGCTCCCTGACAGGGCGGGAGCCAAAGGCGAGCAGCAGCGCGAAAGCCGCAGAAAAGAGGAAGAAAACGCTCCATTGGAAATCGTCCTCAAACCGATCGGCAGCGAGCAGAGCGCGCACGCAGTAGAGGTAGGTCAATGTCATACCGAAGAGTGCGGCGATGCCCCAGCCGATCTGCCGGTACATGCGCACAGCAATCAGTGAAATCACCGTAAACGCGAGGAAAGAGAGTGTAATGAGCAAATTATTGGACGGACCGGAGAGATTGTCACCGAGCAGCTCAAAGCAGCCGGCAGCCCAGATGGAAATGGGGAGGAACGCCGCTCCGATGACAAAGAATGCCATACCGGTGCGTGCGAGGTGAAAGGTGCGGCGAGCGAGCGCGGACGCGCCGAAGAAGAGGACGCTGCCCATTGCGAGTGTCGTGAGCTTTCCGAAATCGCCGAGCGAATCCCATGCCGAGCGCACAAAGAGCAGTCCGGCGATGACAATGAGAACGACGCCGACCGCGAGCATTGCAGTAATGGCAGAGATTTTGAACTCCTTTTGCGGCGCGGCGGAAGAGGAGACCGGCGGAGCATATGCCGCAGGCACAGGTGTGACAGGTACAGGCGGCGTGCCGGCAGCGGGATACTGCGGTGCATAGACCGGTGCCGGCGCATTGGGCGCAGGCTGCACCGGGACAGTCTGCGGGCGCGTCTGCTGAGCCGGATTCACGGCATCGGCAGCAGAAACCGGCGGAAGCGGCTGAACGGCACCTCCGTTATAAGTCGGCGGCATAAAAGCCGTCCCCGGACGCGCAGTTGTCTGCGGTACAGCGGGCTGCTGCATCACAGCCTGCGGCTGTACAAACGGCTGTGGATTGGTCAGCGGCGGCGGCTGCGGAACAACCGGCTGCATCATCGGCTGCGGCACAGCAGGCGGCAGCGAAACGCCGTTTCGGACAAGCTCATCTGTTGAGACTCTGCCGGCGCGGGTCAGAGCGTGGAGCATCTGCTCCCGTTTTTTGCGCTCAGCCCGCTCATGCAGCCAGAGCGTGAGAAGCACGATCGGAGAAATGAGCCAGGCGATCACAAACAGAATCAGCATCCATTCCATATACAAACCTCCCTCCTGTTGACAGATATTCAGGTTAAGGCTATTATAGCACACTCATAAAAAAAAAGCAAGTAAAAAAGGCGGCGGCACTGTTTCGGTGAAGAAGCAGTGCCGCGGTTTATCAATATGTCAGTTTTTCGTTCAGATAGGAGAGCAGTTCCGTAATGGGGATACGCACCTGCTCCATGGTATCGCGGTCACGGACGGTCACGCACTGATCTTTCTCATCGGTATCGAAGTCATAAGTGATGCAGAACGGTGTACCGATCTCATCCTCACGGCGATAGCGTTTGCCGATGGAACCGGTGTCATCGAAATCGACCATAAAGTGCTGCGAGAGCATCTGATAGACCGCAGAGGCTTTTTCGGAGAGCTTTTTGGAGAGCGGCAGCACCGCGCATTTGAACGGCGCGAGCATCGGATGGAGGCGCAGCACCGTGCGGACATCCTGCTTGCCCTTGTCGTCGGTACCGAGGACCTCCTCGTCATAAGCTTCTGTCAGCACAGAGAGGAAGAGTCTTTCGACGCCGAGCGACGGCTCAATGACATAGGGAATATAGCGGTCATTTGTCTCCGGATCGAAATAGTCGAGCGTTTTGCCGGAGGTATTGCTGTGCTGTGTGAGGTCATAGTCGGTGCGGTCAGCGACGCCCCAGAGCTCGCCCCAGCCGAACGGGAACAGATATTCAAAGTCGGTAGTGGCTTTGGAGTAGAAGCAGAGCTCTTCGGGATCGTGATCACGCAGTCTGAGGTTTTCGTCTTTGAGACCGATGCGCAGGAGGAAATCCTTGCAGTAGCCGCGCCAGTACTGGAACCATTCGAGGTCGGTACCCGGCTTGCAGAAGAATTCGAGTTCCATCTGTTCAAATTCGCGCACACGGAAGATAAATTTGCCCGGAGTGATCTCATTGCGGAAGGATTTACCGATCTGCGCGACGCCGAACGGAACCTTTCTGCGGGAGGTGCGCTGGATATTCTGGAAATTGACGAAGATACCCTGCGCGGTTTCGGGGCGCAGATAGAGTGTAGATTCGCTGCCCTCGGTCACACCCTGGAAGGTTTTGAACATGAGGTTAAACTGCCGGATGTCGGTAAAATCAGCCTTTCCGCAGTTGGGGCAGACGATGCCGTGATCGCGGATATAATCGACCATCTGCTCATTGCTCCATCCGGCGACATTGGTGCCGTCGAAGTCCTCAATGAGGTTATCTGCGCGGTGACGGGTTTTGCAGGCTTTGCAGTCCATCAGCGGATCGGAAAAGCCGCCGAGGTGACCGGAGGCGACCCATGTCTGGGGATTCATGAGAATCGCGCTGTCCAGCCCGACATTATGGGGATTTGCCTGCACGAAGAAATGCCACCAGGCTTTTTTTATGTTATTTTTCAGTTCGACGCCGGGCGGCCCGTAGTCCCATGTGTTCGCCAGTCCACCGTAGATTTCGGAGCCGGCATAGACAAAGCCGCGGCCCTGACAGAGCGCGACGATCTGATCGAGTGATTTTTCGGTGTTCTTCATCTGAAAACCGCCTTTCTTTAAGAAATTCCTTCCTTATTATAGACCAGATCGAAAAAAAAGTCAAGGGCTTATCCCAGTAAGATAAATCAGAATTTGGCGGCAGTGCCGCCCTCCATTTTCGCGCCTGAATCTTTTTGAAAACAACGCACATTCCGCGAAGTGCATTTCAATAGAAAAACATGTATCAATCTGTTCTCATATAAACCATCGTAGTTTCGCAATTTTTATATGAGAACAATGAAAAACTGTTTTTTTCTCCAAGGCAGCTTCGCGGAATGTGCGTCGTTGCATACAGTTATTTGAAAGCGCGAAAACGCCAGCGCGGGCTCCGCGCAAATTCTGATTTATATCAGACAGGCTGAGATTTATGCAGTCTTTGCAGTCCCATCGCGACGACAGCATAGACGATGCCGGAGGCGACGGCCTGCACGCAGTTTCCGGGGACGGTGCCGACGAACTGTGCGGTCCATCCGCCGTAGAGGACGACCGCCGCAATCCAGTAGCCGATCACGGAGAGCAGTCCGCTGACGACAGCAGCCGGAACCTTGCGTTTGCTAAGGAGTGTTTTTCCGCCGACTGCGGCAAAGCTTGCGGCGACGACGGCTTTGATGAGGAAGGTCGGCAGCGCGTAGACCGCGTATCCCGAGAGAATATCCGCAAGCATTCCGCCGATTGCAGCAGAAGCGACCGCAAAAGGCAGCGGCAGCACGGAAGCGGCGAGATAGATGACCGCATCACCGCAATGGATGTAGCCGTTCCCGACCGGGATGTGCAGCGTCGCAGTCAGCAGCGCGGTCATGGCAGCGAAAAGACCGGCATAGACCGTCTGCACCAGTTTTTCATTTTCCTGTTTTTTGTGATTGCTCATGAAAATACCCCTCCAAATTTTTCAGCAGCGGCTCAAACAGCACCCCGTCCTCAGCGTTTGTCCCCTGCTCCAAGGTATACTGTGTGACATCCGAGAGAAAGCTTCCTGCGATCTGCGCGGCATTGCAGAGGGATTCCCCTCTTGCGAGTGCGCCGCAGAGAACAGAAGCAAAGAGGTCGCCCGTACCGGAGAAGAGGCACTGTGTCCGATGGACGGCAGAGAAATGGGCTTCTCCGTTTTGGTAGGTGAGATTGCCGATTGCCTGTTCCTGCACGATGCCGGTAATGACGACAGCCCCACAGCCAAGCTCCATGAGTTTTTCCGCGAGCTGCACGGCCTCCGCAGTATGCAGAGCCTCCCCGTGATAGGGCAAGCCGGTCAGCAGACAGCTTTCGGTGATATTGGGCGTAATAACGTCGGCATACGCGACGAGCTGCCGCATGGCATCGCAGAGTTCGGGCGTATAGGTGCTGTACCGTTTGCCGTCGTCGCCCATCACGGGATCGAGCAGCACACGGCACTGCGGAGACTTTTCCTTTTGTGCCTGAAAGAACGCGCGTACCGTTTCGATCTGCCCGACCGCGCCGAGGAAGCCGCTGTAAATCCAGTCAAAGGAAAGATCCTTCCACGTCTCGAAATAGTGCGGCAGCGTGTCGGTGAGATCGGTGAAGCTGAATACGGGAAAGCCGGTATGCTTGGAAAGCACGGCAGTCGGAGCGGGGCAGGCCTGCACGCCCATGACAGAGAGAACCGGCAGAGCGGTTGTCAGGGAGCAGCGTCCGAATCCGGAAATATCATTGATACAGGCAGTGCGCGGGACATGGCGCATGTGGCTTGCCTCCTTTGATTGCAGTCATTATAGCACGGCGGTATAGAAAAGTCAAGTATCTGCGTTATATCGGTATTCTATCGCGGGTTATAGCGTGCGCATCCGCGCATCAGAATTTTCTAAATTTCCAGATCAGCGCAGCAGTGATGCCGGTCAGCACGAGGGAGAGCAGAAACGGCGCGATCCAGCTAAATGACATCGGCAGCGTATCGGTGTTGATGCCGTAGAAGCCGAAGATGATATTGGGAATTTCGATCAGCACGGTGATAATGGTCAGCTTCCACATCACGGCATTCTGGTTGTTGGCGATGACATAGGAAAAGGCGTCCATCATGGCAGTGAGGGTACCGGTGTAGATCGCAGCCATTTCGGCAGCCTGCCGCAGCTCATTGATCACATCCTCCATGAGATCGGCGTCTTCCGGATAGAGTTTCAGGACTCTGCCTCTCTGGATTCTGTCGATGGTGGCGAGATCGGCTTTGAGCGCAGTGGTAAAATAGACGAGGGACTTTTGCAGACCCATGAGCTGGACGATTTCAGCATTGGTCATTGCGCCGCTGAGTTCGCCTTCCATGCCGTAGGAAATGCGGTCGATCTGTTTGAGGTCGCTGATAAAGGCAGCGGCAATCCGCATGAGGATTTGGAGGACAAACTGGGTACGGAAATCGGTTTGCAGGTTCGGGACTGCGCCGTCTGCCATGGCAGCGAGGACGCGGTTTCTGCGCAGAGAGATGGTAAAGACGCATTCTCCGGTGGTAATGATACCGAGCGGAACGGTGCTGAACTGTCTGGCATCGCTGCCCGGCGCGGTTTCCTCGACGGAGGTATCGACGATCAGGAGTGTCTGTCCGTCCTCCCGTTCGATATGTGCAGACTCCTCCGGATCGACGCAGGCGCGGACGAAGCCGAGATCCAGCCCGTATTCTTTTGTCAGGCGTGTCAGCTCCTCGGCAGTCGGCTCATAGACAGAGACCCAGCATCCCGGCTGAATCCCGCTGATCTGTGTCAGCCTGCCGCCGATGGTCTGATAGAAATGAATCATAAGAGGATTCCCCCTTTTTGTGCTTCATAGAAATGTTACCGCTTGCCGCAAAAGCTACAAAGCGATGACAGGCTGTTGTCAATCCGGCTCCAAAGTGTTGACAGATTATGGAAACCCCTTGCAAAGCCCGCAGCAATGCGTTATACTGAGGGCAAGAGAGAGGGAGAACCGGAACCGCAGCAGCGAGTCAGGACGCGGCAGCGGCAACGGAGCTGCATCTCTTGTGGAAATGTGTTGCAATTATTTCTGTTCGCATGTATCCGAGTCCATTCGTTACAACCTTCATGATTTGGCTCCTGCCGCAGGGCGGGGGCAATTTTTTTTGGGGGGGAGAGAGGTTATATCACGAAACAGCATCAGCAAGATAGTGCCGGATGTCGGCTTCTGCGGCTTTGACCGTGCCCTGAATCATCTCATCGGAGCCGCCGCCGCGGCCGTTCAGGGCATCGTGGAACGTCTTTGCCCAGGTGCGCAGCGGTGTGTGTTTGCTGCCGATGATATAGCGGTAGCCGTCGCTGTCGCTGCCGGAGAACGCAGCGCAGACGCCGCCTGCGCGCTGCACACCGATATTGACGAGTGTGCGGAGGGCGTTCTGGTCGAGCAGATTATCAAAGATGACGAGATTGCCGTCCGTATCGGAAAGTGCGGCAGCTTTGCAGTCGATGAGAGCTTTTTTGAGCTTTGCAGTTTCCTCGCGCTCCGCCTGCTGCGCGTTGAGCAGGCGTTCGACAGCATCGGCAGTTTCGAGCTGTTTGACCGAGAGCAGATTGGAAATGCGCACCGTATTCTCCATGCGTTTCTGGTAGTCGTCCGCAGCATCGAGTCCGCAGAGCATACGCAGTCTGACGCCGCCCTTCCAGCTTTCGCTGCCGAGGATTTTGACGCCGCCGACAGCACCGGTTGCCGAGACATGAGGTGCGCAGCAGGCGCATACATCCCAGCCCTCGATGGTGACAATGCGGATATTTTCGGTGAGTTCGAGCTTCGAGCGATAGTCGAGTCTTGCGCATTCTTCGGGCGAGGGATAGGAAGCCGTCACAGGGACATTGAGCGCGACGACGCGGTTTGCGATATACTCAACGAAGCGGAGTTCAGGTTCTGTCAGCGGGCCGTTGAAATCGACGGTCACGCCGTCGTTTCCGAGATGGAACCCGACATTATCCCAGCCAAACTGTGCATGTACGATGCCGGAGACGAGGTGTTCACCGGTATGGTTCTGCATTTTGCGGAGCCGCTGTTCCCAGTTGAGCGTCCCGATGACATTGGTATCCTTTTCGATGGGTCTGTCGGTGAGGTGGACAATTTCGCCGCCGATCTCCTGCACATCGCAGACGACCGTGCCGCCGAGAGTACCGGTATCGGCGGTCTGCCCGCCGCCCTCCGGGAAAAAGGCAGTTTTGTCAAGGATGATGCCGAAAGCGGCACCGTCCTTTCTTTTTTTTGCATCAGCGAGCGGCGCACAGGAAAGCACCGTAGCCTGAAATTCGCGCAGATACGCGTCTGCGTCATATAATTTTTCGGTTTGCATGGGTTCTCACTCCTGTATACAAGATTCGTATTGTGCCGGCATCAGGATATTGCCGGAATCTAATTATATAGTATATCACAAAACGGCATCATCGTCAAGCGTATGTGAAATTTGTGTGAAACATTATATAATTCGCTTGACAGGTTTCATAATATGGATATAATATTATTAGAACCTAGAAAGGGGTGCAGGGCAAAAATGAAGAAGGCAGTATACAGTCTGGTGCTGTCGGAGGATGTGGTCGCCGCGGTAGATGCGATGGCATACACCCGCGGGACGAGCCGCTCCAATCTGATCAATCAGATTCTTGCAGAAGCGGTGGGATATGTCACACCGGAGCGGCGGATGGCGGACATTTTGCAGACATTGGCAGCGCAGATGAACGGAATGTATCAGATGCAGGAGCAGGCAACGGAAGGGATGCTGACGATTCGCAGCCCATTGCGTTACCGTTACAAGCCGACGATCCGATACCGGGTGGAGCTGTACCGTCAGCCGGAGCAGGCGATCGGCGTGCTGCACGCATCGTTCCGGACGCAGAGCCGGCCGCTGCTGGATGACGCGACGGCATTTTTCGAAAGCTGGGCGGCGCAGGAGCGCGCGCACGGGATTTGTACGGAAAGTGATTACCGAATTGCGGACGGGAGCTGGGACAGGCGGTTCCGGATTGCGGCAGATCAGGAGGAGCAGTCGGCGCAGGCATACGGCAAGGCGATCAGCGAGTATATCAAGCGTGTGGATGCGGCATTGAAGGCATATTTTGCGGCATTGCCGGACAAGGCGGCAGCAGAGACGGCAGTGGCAGCACGCTTTTAGCGGAACACCCCGCAGTTCACAAAGCAACTCCCCTTTCGGAAATGCGTTGCTAAGATAAATCAGAATTTGCGCGGCGTGATCGGGGGACATTGTGGGGACGCTGTCCCCACACCCCTGCCGGAGGGACGGGGGGCCCTCCGGACCTCCCTGGACAAAAAATCA
>JAZQNP010000073.1:0-2438 GCA_045627405.1 Oscillospiraceae bacterium
GCGTTTTTTCGTCTCGCCTTGACGTGTACATATGTCCCCATATGCACGGAATCTTCAAGGGTCTCTCTCTTGGTTGCATTGTTCAATTTTCAAGGTGCCGCTTCGTCTCCGCTCTTGCGGCGACTTTGTTATTATACCACACCTGTTCGCTTTTGTCAAGCGTTCGCAGCGTACAATCAGAGATGAATTTTCGACTTCTTTTTGTTCATTTCGTCAGCCGCACAGCCGCCCAGCCCGCACTTTGCTCCACTTGTTCGATTTTCAGCCCGATTTCCGTCATGGATGACAGCACTTCGTCCAGACGCTCATCAATAATTCCGGACAACAAAAGTGTGCCTCCGTCGCGCAGATACCGCACAAACAGCGCACGCATGGCAATCAGAATGTCCGCGACAATATTGGCGCAAAGCACATCCGCCCAACCGCTGCCGAGCTGCTCTGCCAACGCCGCATCTTCCAGCACATTGCCGCAGATCGTCTCGTAATATCGCAGATCAATCCCGTTGCGCTCCGCATTGACCGCAGCCGCCTCCACCGCATTTTGCTCAATGTCGATCGCCACCGCACGCTCTGCGCCCAGCAGCATCGCCCCGATTGACAAAATTCCGCTGCCGCAGCCAAGATCCATCACGCGGCTGCCACGATGTACGCAGTCTTCCAGCATTGCAAGACAAAGGCGCGTGGTATCGTGCTGACCCGTGCCGAAGCTCGACCCCGGATCATTCCACAGGGGGATTCTCCCCTCCGGCACCGGTTCATCCGCCCACGTCGGGGACACCCACAAACGCGTCCCGATGCAGAGCGGGCGAAAATACTGCTTCCAGTTGTTCGCCCAGTCCTCCTCACGGATGCCCTTGCTCGTCAGCGTCAGACTGCCGTAGTTTTCCGCATCTTCTGCATGTTTGAGCTGATCCAGCATACTGCGCAGCGCGATCATCTGCTCTGCGCCCTGTGCATCCTCCGGCACATACACCGTCACCGTGGGCGCACCTGCTGTCAGCGATTCCGCAAGCCCCTCTTCCAGATAATCCCAGTGGCCGACCTTCCCGGCGAGCAGCTCCTCATAGTCATCCGGATCGTGAATCAAAAAGCCCTTGAATCCGATGTCCGTCAGCATGGCACACAGGACATCCAAGCCGGCTTTCGCAGTCTCAACCGTCACTTCCGTCCAGTTCACTGTGCGTCTCCTCCAAGCGTCAGAATCGCACGCACTGCCGGTTCCAGCCAGTCGCCCTCGAACAGCTCAATCATGCCCGCATCACACGCAGCCGCCAGCTTCGGATTGATCGGAATTCTGCCAAGCACCGGCAAGCCGTGCGCGGCAGCAGCCTGCTCCGCCTTGCTCTCTCCGAAGACCGGAATCCGCTTGCCGCAGTCCGGACACTCCGCATAGCTCATGTTCTCAATCAATCCCAGAATCGGCACATGCATCGCTTCCGCCATTTTAACCGCCTTTTCTACGATCATGGACACCAGCTCCTGCGGCGTTGTCACAATCAGAATGCCGTCAACCGGAATGCTCTGGAACACCGTCAGCGGCACGTCGCCTGTTCCGGGCGGCATGTCCACAAACAAATATTCATCATCGCCCCAGATGACATCCGTCCAGAACTGCTTGACCGCGCCCGCAATCACCGGACCGCGCCAGATCACCGGATCCGACGGATTTTCCAGCAGCAGATTCACGCTCATCAGATCGGTGCCGAGCTTTGACCGCACCGGATACATGCCCTGATCATCTGCCTCCGCGCGCGCCGTCACGCCAAACATCTTCGGCACGGACGGACCTGTGATGTCCGCGTCCAGAATGCCGACCGTATACCCGCTGCGCCTCACCGACACTGCCGTCAAGGCAGTCACCAGCGATTTGCCGACGCCGCCCTTGCCGCTGACAACGGCAATCACCTTGCCGATCCGGCTCAGATCATGCGGCTTCTCATGGAAATCCTGCGGTTCTCTGCTCGAACATGCAGCCCCGCAGGAAGAACAATCGTGTGTACATTCGCTCATGGTTTTCCCTCCGTAACGGTATTTTACCCAAGATATGGTAACAGTATACCACAAATCGCAGGCATTGTCAATGCAAAAGCAAAACGGGACAATGCACTGCACTGTCCCGTTTGCCGTAGCGTAAAGCCAAATCACTAACGCATCAGATCTGTTTCAGATCGCCAGAGAATTAGTCTTCCTTCTTGCGAAGCACAACTGCTGCGCCTGCTGCTGCCATCAGACCTGCGATTGCAAGGCCGACACCGACATCACCGGTCTTGCTCGGTGCAACCGGAGGAGCAGACGTAGTGGAAGCGGAGGTGCTTGCGCTCTCAGAAACCGCGGTAGAAGTCGTGGTCTCGGAGGATGTGGTCTCCGACTCAGTCAGCGTTGTGGTTGTGGTGCTTTCTGTCTCGGATGTCGTTGTGGTGGTCGTGGTTGTCGTTGTA
>JAZQNP010000074.1:0-4824 GCA_045627405.1 Oscillospiraceae bacterium
ACACACGGAGAGATCTGCTGCCGGTTCGGCGGCGATGAATTCTTCCTCTTCGGTGCGGATTACACTGAGGCGGATGCCGTGGCACTGCGGGACCGCATTCAGCGGGGCATCGACATCTGTAACCGCAATTCCGGCAGACCCTATCAGCTCAGTGTGAGTCTGGGCGCGTGCATCACGGTGCCGCCGGCAGAGAGCAGCATCTTCCAGCTCATCACCGTTGCCGACAACCGGATGTATGAGGAAAAGAAAAAGAAGAATCCGTCGAAGTACCTCAAACAGGTACCGCAGAATCACGCAACATGACAAGAGCCGCCGCTGTGCGGCTCTTTATCTTGTGAAAGGCGAGGATAGATGAAACAACAGACAAAGGCACTGTGTACAGTGCTGCTGGCGGGCATACTCTGGGGCTGTATCGGACTGTTTGCCAATCAGCTTTCGGCAGGGGGGCTGGATTCTTTGCAGATTACGGCACTGCGGGCAGTGCTGGGAGCATTGATCTTTCTGATTGCCGGTTTGCTCCGCGGACCAAAGCGGCTGAAAATCCGCCTGAAAGATACATGGATGTTTTTTGGCATGGGCATTCTGAGCGTTGTGCTGTTCAATGTCTGCTATTTTGACACCATGATTCACAGTGAGGTGTCGGCAGCGGTTGTGCTGCTGTACACATCTCCGGCATTTGTGATGCTGCTGTCCGCACTGATTTTTCGGGAGCGCGTTACCGGCAGACGGATCGCTGCGCTGCTGCTGACGGCTGCGGGGTGCGTGCTGGTCGCAGGACTGATCGGCAGCGGCGTGAAGCTGACGCCGCGCGTGCTGCTGACCGGACTCGGCTCCGGCTTTTTCTACGCACTGTATACGATTTTCGGGCGGGCGGCACTGGCTAAATACGAAACGCAGACAGTGACGTTCTGGACATTTTTGTTTGCGGTAGCCGGCTCGGTTCCGATTGCGGAAGCTGGCAGCACGGTCTCACTGATGCAGAAAGCACCGATGCTGCTGCTCTGGGCGGTCGGGATTACCGTGTTCTGTACGGTGCTGCCTTACTTTTTCTACACATGGGGCTTGCAGCGGATGGACGCGGGCAAAGCGGCGATTCTTGTGGCAGTGGAGCCGATGGTCGGGGCGTTGCTTGGCATGACCGTTCTGCATGAGTCGCACGGCATCACGAAGCTGACCGGCGTTGTGCTGATTCTGGCAGCCGTGATTCTGCTGGGGACGGAGCGGGAGAAAGCGCAGCCGCCGCATCGCGCTTGCAATCGAGAGGAAAATATGGTATAATAAGCATACCATATCTTGGCGTATTATTTTGAGAAAACAGGAGGTACGATTATGGGCTTTTGTCGTAATTGCGGGAGACCGCTTGCCGAAAATGAAGTTTGCAGCTGCACGAGCGGCGCGACGCAGAATCCGCAGGCAGTGCCGCCGCCGCAGGTGTATCAGAACGCCCAGCAGCCGTATGTGCAGCAACCGTATGCCCAGCAGCCTGTACAGCAGCCTGTACAGCAGCCATATGTACAGCAGCCGGTATATATGCAGGCTCCGCCACAGCAGCAGAAGAAGAGCCACGGCTGCCTGATTGCTGCATTGATCATCATTCCGATTTTTCTGCTTTTGACAGCGGTTCTGGCGGCAATTCTTGTGCCGTCGATGCTCGGATATATGGCGAAGTCCAAGACCGTTTCGGCAAATGCACTGACGCGCAATATCAGCCTTTCGGCAAGTTCTGTGCTGGCGGATCTGGAAGCGTCCGATATTGATGTCAAGGGCACCTATATCATCACATCCGGCTTTGAAAGCAATGTCAATGTAAAGATTGATGCGGCGGCGTTTGTGGACGCGCTGGAAGGGTATTGCGCGGATGCGGCGGACACGGAATATTTTGTCGTCGTGATGGACGGAAAATGCGTGTATGCTGCCGCAGAAAACAAGGATGACAAAAAATACATCGGTTCCTCGCCGACCGGCGCAGATCCCAACGACGGTGCAGCCCGTTTTGACGGGACATATCCTGACGACGGCAAATGGTCGCTGGATCAGTATTATAACGATGCGTGTAAAGCCATCGCATCTGCCGGAGAAACCTGATCCGAGGGCGATTAAGAAGCAAGAGCGAACAATCTGAGGAGATGACTGGGCAATGGATTTGACCGAATGCAGGCTGCTGCCGGGCATTTGGCGTTATACGCTGCCGATTGTGCTGACGGGTGTCTTGCAGCTCCTGTTCAATGCGGCAGACCTTGTGGTGGTCGGGCAGGCATGCGGCAGCATATCGGTTGCAGCCGTCGGCGCGACCACGGCAATCATCAATTTGCTGGTAAATTTATTCATCGGGGTATCCGTCGGCGCGGGCGTGACGGTCGCACATGCACTCGGTGCAGATCATGCGGAGGATGTCCGCAGAACCGTGCATACGGCGATTCCGGCGGCGTTGGTCAGCGGTGTGCTGCTGACGGCAGCGGGTGTGTTGTGTTCACGGCAGTTTCTTTCGTGGATGGGAACACCGGACGATGTCATCGGCTTGTCCGCAGTTTACATGCAGATCTATTTCTGCGGCACAGTGCCGAGTATGCTTTATAATTTCGGTGCTGCGATTCTCCGTGCGGCAGGGGATACGAAAAGTCCGCTTCTCTACCTGACGGCGGCGGGCGTCATCAATGTGATTCTGAATCTGTTTTTTGTCATTGTTCTGTGGATGGATGTGGCAGGCGTTGCGCTGGCGACGATCATTTCACAGGCGATTTCGGCGGCATTGGTCATCCGCGCACTCATGCGGCGGACGGATGCGTGCAGACTGTCATGGCGGAAGCTGCGGTTTCACCGCACACAGCTCGTCAAGATCATCCGCATCGGACTGCCCGCCGGCATTCAGAATTCGCTCTTTTCGATTTCCAATGTGCTGATTCAGTCGTCCATCAATTCCTTTTCGTCGGTTGCGATGTCCGGCAATGCGGCTGCGCAGAATATCGAAGGATTTGTGTACATCACAATGAATTCGTTTCATCAGACTGCGCTCAATTTCACTGGACAGAATTACGGCTCCGGGAAATATGAACGAATGGCGAAGATCGAGCGCATCTGTCTGTGCAGTGTATTTGCAGTCGGTTTGGTGCTGGGCGCGGCGGCGTATGCCTTTGCAAAGCCGCTGCTGCACATTTACATTACCGACTCGGAGGAGGCGGTGGGCTACGGTGTGACGCGCCTTGCGTTTATCTGTCTGCCGTATTTTTTGTGCGGGCTGATGGATGTGACGACGGGTCTGATCCGCGGCATGGGCTCCTCTGTGCCGCCGATGCTGATCTGTGTGCTTGGCGTCTGCGGCGTGCGGATTCTCTGGATTTATACGGTGTTCCGGATGCCTGCGTTTCACACGCTGCAAAGCCTCTATCTTTCTTATGCGATTTCATGGCTGCTGACATTCCTCTGCGAACTGGCAGTCTATCATGTGCTGTACCGCCGTGCGACAAAAGGAAAAGCGATACAGCGGGAGGCATGACCGTTCAGAAATATGCAAGTCCGGATGCGGTGCGCATCCGGATTTTTTGCGGCAGCGGATCACGCCGGAGGGAAACTGCATTCGGCAGAAGTTGCTGAAATAAAATAATATTGCCTTTTTAACCGGAAGACGGCGATCAATCCGTGCTATCAAAACGGCGTCGAATCACCGGCTTTTTAAAGAATCTTTTTGTGGCTTTTCACTGTGCCTGGTTTCGGATAGCACAAAAGTGATATAAAAATAGCATCATATTGCCTTGACAAAAACGGCATTTCGCCTGTATGATAATAACGGATATTTTAACAGAGAAACAGCCGGCATACCGCCGGTGCAATCCAACGATGCGAAACAAACAGGGGGGAAGAACATGAAGAAAAGAATCGGACGTGTTCTGCGGCGGGGAATGTCCGCAGTGTTCAGCATGAGCGTACTGCTGTCTGCGGTGTCTGCGGTGACGGCAGTTCCGGCAGCGGCGGCATCCGACTGCGTGATTGACACGAGCGTGACCTATCAGACGATCCGCGGTTTCGGCGGCATCAATCTGCCGGAGTGGATCACGCAGGGAGACATGACGGATGCGCAGGTGCAAAAAGCATTCGGCAACGGAGAGGATGAACTGGGGCTGACGATCCTGCGCATTTATGTCAGTGATGACAGCAATGCGTGGTCGAGAGCAGTGCCGACCGCAAAGCGGGCGCAGGCACTCGGCGCGACGGTTTTTGCATCGCCGTGGAATCCGCCGTCGAGCATCCGCGTTTCCGGCGGCTCCAACGGCAGATATACGCTTGACCGGTCGCAGTACGGCAATTATGCAGCACATCTGAACAGCTACATCAAATATATGGAAGGACAGGGCATCAATCTTTACTCTGTCTCTGTGCAGAATGAACCGGATTATGCGTCGGAGTGGACATATTGGAGTGCTGATGACTGCGCCTATTTCCTCGCAAATTACGGCAAGCAGGTCACAGAAGGCACAAATGCAAAGATGATGTCGATGGAGACATTCCAGTACGGCAAAACCTATTACAACGCGATCCTCAACAACGCGCAGGCATTTGCGAACTGTGACCTCTTCGGCACGCATTTCTACGGCACACAGCGCAGCCAGATGGATTTCCCCGCACTCGAAAGCTGCGGCAAGGACATCTGGATGACCGAAGTATATGTGCCGGATTCCACTTCCGATGCGGACACCTATCCGCAGGCGGTGCAGGTTGCAGAGAACATTCACAACGGACTGGTTGTAGGCAATATGAACGCCTATGTCTGGTGGTATATCCGCCGCAGCTACGGTCCGATGAAAGAAGACGGCAACATTTCCAAGCGCG
>JAZQNP010000075.1:0-3362 GCA_045627405.1 Oscillospiraceae bacterium
GGCTGCTCCCACCCCCGCTTGGGGTGTTTGAGGGCGGAGCCCTCCAAACAACTCTCAATTATGCCGGTAGATTCCGATTCTTTCCGGCGGAAAAAATGCCGAGGGGCATGATTGTTACATTGACACAACAATAAAAACGAAAAACAGAATGAAAAGCACAGTCAGCACGAGGGCGATGAGCTGCATAATCAGACCGCATGTCGCATAGTTCTTGGCAGAGGGGTCCTGCGTTGAGGCGCGCATGATGAGCAGCCCGAAGAACGGGAGCAGACAGATCAGCAGCATCCATCCGAACCAACCGCCGACGCTTGTGACAGGCGGCTGCGGCTGCTGGACATAGACCGGCTGCTGCGGCGGATATGGCTGATTATTGTAATAAGCGGGATTTTGCTGGAACGCAATGCCGCAGCTTGGGCAGCTCGGTGCGTTGTCGGTGACGGACGCACCGCAGTTTGGACACAATGCCATATGGAATACCTCCGATTTTTACACATCCTTGATTTGCGGACCGTGATTCTGCATAAAACGTCCGCTTATATTTTTATTATATCACAGCGGACGGAAAAAGGCAAGAGATTTTGCGCCGGGAAAGGATGCTGCGGCAATGTTTTTTTCGCAAAAAAGATTGCATTTCAGAGGAAAATGTGCTATAATAAAATGTAAAATTATGCGGAGACCGAGCCGGAACCGCATGCCAAAACAAAGGAAGGAACGAAACATGGAGAAAAAAACCTTGCAAACGCTGTCCGCAGAGGAGCGGGCGGCGATCTTTCAGGAAGTCCAAGCGGCGTATGCTGCGTTTCAGGCGAAGAATCTGACGCTGAATATGTCCCGCGGGGTGCCGGCACCGGAGCAGCTCGACCTCACGGCAGGTCTGATGGATGCACTTTCGTCCGGCGCGGCGGCAAGCTCGGAGAGCGGCGATGACACCCGCAATTACGGTGTTCTCTCCGGCATCACGGAGGCAAAAAAGCTCTTTGCAGATGTGCTGGGTGCCGATCCGTCTGAGATGTTCATTGCCGGAAATTCCTCGCTGGAACTGATGTTTACCAGCATTCAGATCGCGTTCACGAGAGGCATCGCAGGCTGTGCGCCGTGGTATCAGCAGGGCAAGGTGAAGTTCCTCTGTCCGGTTCCCGGATATGACCGCCATTTTGCCGTGACCGAGTATTTCGGCGTGGAGATGATTCCGGTGCCGACGGATGAAAACGGTCCGGATATGACAATGGTGCGGCAGTATGTCGAATCCGACCCGACCGTGAAGGGCATCTGGTGCGTGCCGGTTTATGCCAATCCGACCGGCATCGTATACAGCGATGAGACCGTGCGGGCGTTTGCGGCACTGAAACCGGCGGCAAAGGATTTCCGGATCTACTGGGACAATGCCTACTGCATCCATCATCTGACGGCATCTCCGAAAAAGCCGCTGACGATCAACGAGGCATGTGCAGAGAGCGGCAATCCCGATCTCTTCTACCAGTTCATGTCCACCTCGAAGATCACATTCCCCGGCGCAGGCGTCGCGGCAATGAATACATCGAAGGCGAATATGCAGGATTTTGTCAAGGCAATCGGCATCATGACCATCGGCTATGACAAGATCAATCAGCTCCGGCATGTGCGGTATTTCGGGACGGCGGAGAACATGCGTCAGCACATGGAAAAGCACCGCGAAATCCTGATGCCGAAGTTTGAGATTGTGCTGCACGCGCTGGAAACCGAGCTGGCACCGCTTGGCATCGGCACATGGACAAAGCCGGAGGGCGGCTATTTTGTCTCGTTCAATGCACCGAAAGGCACGGCAAAGCGCATTGTGCAGCTCTGCAAGGAGGGCGGCGTCACGCTGACCGGCGCGGGCGCGACCTATCCCTACGGAAAGGATCCCGACGACAGCAATATCCGCATCGCGCCGACCTTCCCGACAGAGGAGAAGCTGGCGCAGGCGATGGAGCTGTTCTGTATCTGTGTGAAATATGCTGCGCTGGAACAGATGCTGTAAACAATCAAAGGAGAGAATCAGATATGCTCGATATTAAGTTTCTGATTGCAAACAAGGACGCAGTCAAGGAGAATATCCGGAAGAAATTTCAGGATGAAAAGCTGCCGCTGGTCGATGAGGCGGCAGAGCTGTATGCACAGATCATGGAGGCAAAGCACAGCTCCGAGGCACTTCGTGCAGAGCGCAATCAGCTCTCGGCACAGGTGCCGGCTCTGATGAAAGAGGGCAAAAAGGAAGAAGCGGAAGCAATCCGCGCAAAGGTCAAGTCGAATGCGGTGACGATGAAGGAGCAGGAGACGCGGATGGACGAGCTGAGTGCGCGTCTTGACGACATCATGAAGCGCATTCCGCAGATGATCGACCCCTCTGTGCCGATCGGCAGGGACGATTCGGAGAATGTCGAGGTCGAACGCTTCGGAGAGCCGGTCGTGCCGGATTACGAAATCCCCTATCATGCGGAGATCATGACCGCGCTCAGCGGTCTGGATAAGGACGCTGCCGGCAGAGTTGCGGGAACGGGCTTCTATTATCTCATGGGTGACATTGCGCGTCTGCACGAGGCAGTGCTTGCGTATGCAAGAGATTTTATGATCGACCATGGCTTCACCTATATGATTCCGCCGTTTATGATGCACAAGAGCATCGTCGAGGGCGTCATGAGCTTCGAGGAAATGGAAGCGATGATGTATAAGATCGAGGGCGAGGATCTCTATCTGATCGGCACCTCCGAGCATACCATGATCGGCAGATTCGTCGGGCAGATGGTCGATGAAAGCACACTGCCGCTGACGCTGACCTCGTATTCCCCCTGCTTCCGCAAGGAGATCGGTTCGCACGGTCTGGAAGAGCGCGGCATCTACCGCATCCACCAGTTCGAGAAGCAGGAGATGATCGTCATCTGCAAGCCCGAAGAGTCGATGGATTGGTATAATAAAATGTGGAAGCTCTCTGTGGATCTCTTCCGCAGCATGGGCATTCCGGTGCGGCAGCTCGAATGCTGTTCGGGCGATCTTGCAAACCTGAAAGTCAAATCCTGCGACATTGAGGCGTGGTCGCCGCGTCAGCAGAAGTATTTTGAGGTCTGCTCCTGCTCGAATTTGGGCGATGCACAGGCGCGCAGACTGAAAATCCGAACAAAGGGCGAAAACGGCACCTATCTTGTCCATACGCTCAATAATACCGTCGTCGCACCGCCGAGAATGCTGATCGCTTTGCTCGAAAATCATTATCAGGCGGACGGCTCTGTCATCATTCCGGAGGTGCTGCGCCCCTATATGGGCGGCAAGGAGCGAATCGTTCCGAAGCAGTGATCTCTGTGTGACCGGCGTTATTGTGGGGACGCTGTCCCCACACCCCTGCCGGA
>JAZQNP010000076.1:0-27397 GCA_045627405.1 Oscillospiraceae bacterium
TAACATCTTTGGTGATGTGGATCAGGATGGTCAAGTCAGCGTTTTGGATGCACAGGCTGCATTGATCGCTGCATCTGATCTCATGTCCGAATTGGAGCCGAAGATCGCCGCGGAGAAAATCGCGCTCGCAGACGTGGACAAAGACGGAAAACTGACCGTTCTGGATGCACATTATATCCTCAGATATTACAGCGATCAAACCTCCGGACTGGACGTGAGCTGGGAAAAGCTGACTGGCGTTTCCGGGTAATGTGATACGGCAGCACAAGAGAACGCGGGATCGCCTCACTATGCGTGGGGCGATCTTTCTTTTTGATTGACAAAGCGGAGGATTCATGCTATAATAAGATAAAAAAGATAAAGAAAGGCAGCGTAGTGCATGTCCATCGGATTCCATACCCCGACGCTGACTGACCGAGCGGCAGTGTTCGCCGCGGCATCAGCAGCAGACATCAAAGAAAATGACGCATCCTTTGCAAATATATATTTACTGCGGCATAAGTACGGCATTGAAATTGCCTCCGAAAACGAGATGCTGCTGCGCCGGTATGATGCGGGTTTTCGTGCGGGCTGTTACGGTTTTCCGATCGGCAGCGGAGATCTGCGTGCGGCGGTGTGTGCATTGGCATCCGATGCGCAGCAGCGCGGCATTTCGTTTCGCATGACGCTGCTGACACAGGCGCAGTGTGAGCTGTTGTCGGCGGAATTCCCCGGCGCATTCTCGTTTACGCAGGCGGAGGGATACACGGAATATCTGTATCTGCGGGAAAATCTTGCAGAGATGAAAGGCAGCCGGTATCACGGCAAGCGCAACCACATGGCACAGTTCTGGCGCGGGAATCCCACAGCGGAGATTCAGCCTTTGATCGCGGAAAATGCAGAATATGCAGTAGAGATTGCGAGGCAGTGGATGATGCACCGCGCCGACCCGCAGGAAGCGTCCTTGCAGGCGGAGTTTGCGTGTATTCAGGAGGCAGCGGCACAGTTTGATGCGCTGCATCTGACGGGACTGCTGCTGTATGCAGACGGAAAACCGATCGGCATGACCATGCTCTCGGAGATTTCACCCGGTATATTCGATGTGCATTTTGAAAAGGTGGTATACGGGTTTCCGCACGCATGGAGCGTTGTGGTGAATGAAATGGCGAAATGTCTGCCGCAGGCAGAGTACTTAAACCGTGAGGAAGATCTCGGAGAGAGCGGGATGCGCAGCTCCAAGCAGTCCTATCATCCCGACATCGCGCAGGAGAAATATATCGCGGAATGTGTCAGACCGGAGGCGATATTGTGCTGAGTTCGATTTTCACAGGGGCGCGCTGTGCGCAGTGCCGCAACTGTTGTGTTTTTGAGGAGCAGAGCGCGTGGGAACTGCCTTTGTTTTCTGCGGAGGCTGTCAGCCGTCTGGCAGACCGTCCCGCATATACGGTGACAGAAGAAGAAAACGGGCGGTTTCGCGTCACACTGCCGTATGATGACACGCATGCCGCACAGCAGTGTCCGTTTCTGAATGAAGCGCACGGATGCGTTTTGCCGGCGGAGGAGAAACCGTTTGCATGCAGTGTTTGGCCGGTGCGTCTGATGCCCGATGCCGAAGGAAACCCAAAGCTCGCGCTGTATCAGGGATGTCCCGGTATACCGGAAGAGAAGCTGCCCAAGCTGTATGCACTGCTGGATTCCGGCCTGCGCGATCGGATCTATGATGAGGCGGCGCGTGATCCGTCGCTGATTTTGCCGTATCATCCGAATTATCAGTATTTGTAATCAGGATTTGCACTGTTTTTTTGCGGAGGAGAGACATCATGGCAAACTTTCCGTATCCTGCGGCAGTATACCGTTTTTTTACTGAGTTTTCTGCGATTCCGCACGGCTCTGGCAATACGGCAGGCATCCGTGCATGGGCACTTCGCACAGCGGCAGCATACGGCATCGAAGCGGAAGCGGATGCAGCGGGCAATGTGATATTGCACAAGCCCGCATCGGAAGGCTATGCAGCGCATCCGGGTGTGATTTTGCAGGGACATCTGGACATGGTCTGCGCCAAGCTGCCCGACTGCGCAAAGGATATGGAGAAAGAGGGACCCGACTTAGTTTGGAACGAGGAATATCTTTCTGCAAACGGAACCACGCTCGGCGGGGACGACGGCATTGCGATAGCGTATGCGTTTGCGGTCCTGACGGATGATACGCTTTGTCATCCGCCGCTGACGGTAATTTTAACAGTGGATGAGGAAACAGGCATGGACGGTGCATCTGCACTCAGTCCTGATGTGCTGACAGGCACATACCTGTTGAACATAGATTCCGAGGAGGAGGGCATATTCACCGTCGGCTGTGCAGGCGGGGTACGCGTGCATCTGACCTATCCTGCGGAGACGGAGCCGGTCTTCGGAACACCGGTGAAGCTGACGCTTTCCGGACTGACCGGCGGGCATTCCGGCACAGAGATTCACAAGGCTTTGCTCAATGCCAATACTGCAATGCTGCGTCTGCTGCGCAGTACCGATATTCCGTTCGCGCTCTGTGCATGGCAGGGCGGCGTGCGGGACAATGTCATTCCGACGGAATGCACCGTAGAAATGGTCGTATCTGCCGAAGATGTGCAGCAGCTTTCGGAGAACATCCGCTGTGCATTTGAAATCATCAAGGCGGAGTATCTAGGCGAAACGGGAATCCGTCTGCAAATGATCACTGAGGCAGAAAGAGAGCAGCCCGCGCTGTGCAGAGATGCAGCAGGATTACTTTTGGATCAGCTCTCGCTTTTGCCGAACGGCGTGCAGCAGACAGATCCGGTTCTGCACATGCCGCAGACCTCCTTGAATCTCGGCATCTTTTCTCTGAACGGAGACGGGAGCGGCATGCAGGTCGATGCGCTGATTCGCAGCGGCATTGACGCAGAAAAAGAAGCACTTGCAAGGAAACTGAGCCGTTATGCAGAAGAAGCGGGCGGCTCGGCATCACGGTCGGGGAATTACCCTGCATGGGAGTATGTCCCCGGAACGCAGTTGGAGCAGACGGCAAAAGCGGTGTTTATAGAGAAATACGGCAGAGAACCGGTTATCGAGACGATTCATGCCGGATTGGAATGCGGCATACTGGCAGCGAAGGCTCCGCAGTTGCAGTGCATTTCAATCGGTCCGGATCTGTTTGATATTCACACGCCGCGCGAACGGCTGTCGCTTGCATCTGCGGCGCGGACATGGGACTTTTTATGCGCACTTCTGGCGGCACTGTGAGGTAAGGTTATGCGGTTTTTGCACACTGCCGATCTGCACATCGGCAAGCTGCTGCATCAGCACAGTCTGCTTTCCGATCAAAAGCAGATTTTGCAGCAGATTCTTGAAATTGCGCAGACAGAGCAGGTGGATGCGCTTTTGATCGCGGGCGATGTGTATCAGCGAAACAACCCCTCCTCAGAGGCAATGGCGTTGTTCAGCAGTTTTTTGTCGCAGCTTGCAGAGAGAAAGCTGCCGTGTTATGTGATCAGCGGCAATCATGACTCCGCACTGCGTGTTTCATACTTGTCCGAGGTTGCAGCGCAGTCCGGAATATATATTGCAGGATCGGAGACGGGGACTGTTTACAGTTATCCGGCGCGGGATGCATATGGTGATCTGACTGTGCATTTGCTTTCGTACTGCACACCGCTTGCGGTACGGCAGCGGTTTCCGGAGCAGGCAGAGCAGATCGGTACTTATGAGGATGCCTTGCGCGCCGTGCTGCATGCGCATCCGGTTGACAAATCACAGCGCAATGTGCTGGTCTGTCATCAGTTTCTGACGGGTGCGGCGACCTGTGAGTCGGAAGAGCTTGCGATCGGCGGGCTGGACAATATATCTGCTTCTTTGTTTGAGGATTACGATTATGTCGCGCTCGGGCATCTGCACGGTGCGCAGCAGGTGCAGCGTGAGACGGTGCGCTATGCCGGTTCTCCGCTGAAATATTCGTTTTCCGAGGTGACGCAGCACAAGTCCGTCACAATCGTGGATATGCAGGAAAAAGGGCGCGTTGAGATTCGCGCGGTACCGCTGCGGCAGCCGCACGGAATGCAGGTTCTGACCGGCAGCTTTGCAGAGCTTTCCGCTTTTCCGCATACAGAGGATTATATTCGTGTGATTTTGACAGATGAACTTCCGCCGCAGGATGCAGCGCGGATTCTGCGCAGCAATTTCCCGAACATGCTGCAATTCACAGTGCAGAACAGCAAAACAAGGGATACCTATACGACGGAAGCGGCAGAAAATCCGATGCAGAGCGACTTTCTGACGATGCTGCGCGAGTTTTACGCATATCAGAATCAGGGAGCCGCACTGACACCGATGCAGGAGACGCTTGTGCGGCAGCTGACAGAAACGCTGGACAGGGAGGCGGGTGACGCATGAGATGAGACCGCGCAAACTGACCATGCAGGGCTTTGGACCCTATGCAGATGCGGTGACGGTGGATTTTGACCGTTTCGGCAGCAGCCGGCTGTTTCTGATCTGCGGCGATACCGGTGCGGGAAAAACCACGCTCTTTGACGCAATTTCCTTTGCGTTATACGGGGAAGCAAGCGGCGGCAGCAGCAGGCGTCCGGCAAAAAGCTTTCGTTCGGACTATGTCGGTGCCGATACCGAAACCTATGTAGAGCTGATGTTTACACACCGCGGCGAGGAATATACCGTTCGCCGTAATCCCGAATATCAGCGCGCAAAAAAGCGCGGGGAGGGAAAGGTCACACAGCAAAGCGGTGTTTCCGTCATACGGCACAGTGACGGTCTGATGCTCAGCACAAGAGAGCAGGCAGAGCCGTTTCTGCGGTCACTGATCGGACTGGACAGAGAACAGTTTTCCCAGACGGTGATGATTGCGCAGGGGGATTTTTTGAAGATTCTGAACGCATCGTCTGCTGACCGGCGCGGCTTGTTTCAGAAGCTGTTTGCGACATCGCGCATTGCGCGGTTTCAGGAGCTGTTGAAGCAGGAGCACAGTGCGTGTGCAAAAGCACGCGAGGAGATTGACATGCAGATCCGGCAGGCGGCAGGCAGTCTGCTGATACCGGAGAATACGCCGCATGCCGAAGCACTGACGGGATTGACCGGGACACCCGAACAGATCGGCAGAGCAATGCAGCCGCTTCGTACGCTTTGTCATACGCTGGAAACCGCACTACATGCGCAGGAAACCGTATGTGCGGAGACTGAGAACGCATATCAGAAACTGAAAGCACAGCAGGTGGAAGCGGTGCATCAAAATGACATTCTGCGGCGGCTGCGTGCCTATCGGACACAGCTTGCGGCATTGCAGGAGCAGGGCGAAGCGATCGAGATACTGCGTGCGGAGCTGTCTGACGCACAGAAAGCCGCAGCATTGCAGATGCAGTATGTGCGCGCAGAGCAAACAGCAAAGCAGAAGACAGATGCGGAAAAGACTGCAAAAGAGGATGCGGCAGGGCTGCCGAAGCTGCGGGAAATCCATGAGAAAGCGGCGGCAGAACATCAGGCAGCAAGAGCGGAATCGGAACGGATTCCGCAGTGGGAGCAGCAGATTCAGACCGCAGAAACGGCACTGAACCTGATTGCGCAGAGCAAAGAACGGCGTGACCGGCACAGGCAGGCGGCAGACCGCGGCAAGGCGATGTTTGAAAAGTGCCGGCGTGCTGAGGCAGATTATGCAGCGTTGCAGACGGCGTTTCAGGCGGGACTTGCCGAGCGGCTTGCAGCAGCACTGTGCGACGGGCAGCCTTGTCCGGTTTGCGGATCGACGGAGCATCCGGCGAAGGCAAAACAGACGGCTGAACATATTACCGATGCGATGCTGGATGCAGCAGCACAGCAGGCTTCCGATGCCAGAGCAGCCTACGAGCGGCAGAAGCAGGTCTGCGAGGATCAATACCGGATGTTGCAGGAAACGCTGGATGCACTCTGTCTGCTGCTTGGGGAGCATCCGCAGGAGGAAGCGGTCTTTGTGCAGCAAAAAGCGGACGCGCAGCAGAAAATTCAGCTTATTCGAGCCGCAGATGCCGCAGCGGATGCCGCAGCGCGAAAAGCGGAGCTTGCCTTTGCGCAGCAGCAGAGCCGGGCGGAAACATCAAGGCGTGCAGTGCAGCAGGCGGCGGAGAACGCAGATGCGGCGCGTGCTGCATATGAAGAGGCACTGTCGCAGTCGGCATTTTCGGATGAGGCAGCGTTTCTTGCGGCGATGCGTCCGCAGGATGTCATGCAGCGTCTGACAAAGCAGATTCGTGATTATGACACACAGTGCAGTGTGCTGACCGAACAGATCACATCGCTGCAATCGCAGTGTCAGATTGAAGAAGAGATCCCGCTTGCCGAGCTGGAAGAGAAGGCATCGGCGCAGGCGGAGCAGCTTCGCAGGGCGCGCGCGGAGAAAGAGCGGCTAATGCTGCATCTTGACCGCAATCAGCACGCGCTGGAACAGCTCATACCGCTGGAAGAGAGCCGTGCGGAAACGGAGATACGGTATGCCGCCGTGCGGGATCTGTATCAGACAGTTGGCGGGCAGCAGACCGGTCAGGTCAAGCTCAGCTTTGAGGCATATGTGCAGCAGTTCTACTTCCGGCGCGTTGTCGAGGCAGCAAATCAGCGGCTCAGGCAGCTCTCGGACGGCATGTTTGCACTGCGCTGCCGCAGCGAAGCGGATTCTCTGCGCGGGCAGTCCGGACTGGACTTGGAGGTTTTTGACTGCAATACCGGTCTTTGGCGCGGCGTTGCGACATTGTCCGGCGGAGAGTCGTTTCAGGCATCGCTGGCACTGGCACTGGGTCTGTCGGATGTGGTGCAGGCACAGAGCGGCGGCACGGAGCTGGATGCGATGTTCATAGATGAAGGCTTCGGTTCTCTGGATGACCAGACACTCTGGCAGGCGATGCGGATGCTCGCGCAGCTTGCCGACGGCACAAGACTGATCGGAGTCATATCGCATATTTCCCGGCTGAAAGCAGAGATACCGGCACAGATTCATGTGGAAAAACACACAGACGGCAGCAGGCTGACCGTTCGTGTGTAATATATAAAATAATAAATACAAGGGGGGGGTTCCAATGAACAGACACAAGCGCAATCACAGAAAAATCGCGGCAGTCTGCATGGCGACCTGTCTTGCAGCAGCGGCGTCGGAAGCCGGTATGCTCACAGCTTCCGCAGCACCCGTAGGGTCGTCATACAAAGCCGGCGACTGCAACAAGGACGGCGGCATTGACGTGCAGGACGTGAATATGCTGGAAAGCTGGCTGACCGGCACCGATACACAGCTCAATGAGTACGGTGATGTGGACGGCGACGGCAGGATCAATGCAAAAGACCTGACGCTGCTCAAACGAAAGCTGCTGGAACCGGAAGATGAGACGTCTGACAAGCGGGTTATGCTGGTCTACATGTGCGGCTCTGACCTGGAAAGCGGGTACTCTGAGGCAACTGAGGATCTCAATGAGATGTTGAAGGCAAAGTACACGGAAGATCTGGAAGTTGTGATCCTGACAGGCGGCGCATCGAAGTGGAACAATTCGTATGCCGCAGCGGACGGAAACTACTATATCACAATCGGCTCCGAGGGTGTGAAATCCGAGAAGATGAGCGGCGGCACACACAAGATGAGTGACGGAAATACGCTGAAAACATTTATTAGTGAAGCGACGGCTGCACATCCGGCAGATCATTACAGTCTGGTGTTCTGGGATCACGGTTCGGGACCTCTGTTCGGACTTTGCTACGATGAAATTGCAGAGAATGTGCTTTCGACCACTGCCATGTATCAGGCAATCGGTGCAGCGGGCGTGCATTTTGACTGGATCGGTTTTGACTGCTGTCTGATGGGTACCGCAGAGATCGCATACGCGCTGCGCAACTATGCGGATTACATGATCGGCTCTGAGGAATCGGAGAGCGGTCTTGGCTGGGCATATACCAACTTCCTCGGAAAATGGGCAGCCGATCCGACAATGGACACCGTAACGCTTGCGACGTACATCATTGACGACATGGTCTCAGCAAACAAGCGTTATCAGTGTGAAGCGACACTGTCCTGTCTGGATCTGTCCTATACAGAGACTTTCATGGATGTGCTGTACAGCTACATGGATGATGTCTATGCGATGTATCAGAGTCAGGGCATTTCTGCGATCAAGTCTGCCCGCGCAAATATGAAGGATTACGGCGACAACGAGTTTGACACGGTGGATATTAAGTCCATGGCTGACAATCTCAAAACCGATCATTCCGATGCGCTTTGCACCGCACTTTCGACGTTTGTTGTGTACAACAAGACCAATAAGATTGAAAATTCCAACGGTCTGGCACTGTGGTTCTTCGAGAATTATCCGGAGGACGGCTACTATTATCTGCCGGACATCTATAAGACACTCGGCATTGATTCCGATTACATCAGCCAGATGAAAGCGATGTGCAGATCGGCATTGACGTCAACGGGCAGAGCGCAGGAGGTTTCCGTACGCTCGATTGCGGAGATCATCGAAACGCAGACACAGTTGCAGCATCATCTGAAATAATTGTGTGGCTGCAAGCAAGGAAACGGATAAGGCACCTGTGTAAGAATAGGTGCCTTATTGTGTGCGATCATTTTTTCAGTCTTTGCCGAGCGGGAAGATCAAAGATTCAATCTGTGACTGCATCGCATTGGAATATGCGGTTACTTCTGCAAATCCGCCGTTGCCGTCGGTGCCGGTTGAGGTCCACGGATAAATTCCCTCCCAGCCGTTTGCATAGAGGTTCTGTGCAGCAGCGGTCAGGTCGATGTGATCCTGCTGAGAGCCGTTTGCCGAGCATTCGCCCATCACATTGGGCTTTGATGTATCCAGCCCGTACTCCTCCGGCGTCATGGTAAGCGGATTGCCGTACCACCGGATCATCCAGTCATAGAAATGCACAGAATAGAAATCCATCGGTGCGTCGTCGCCGCCGTAATACTTCATGACCTCATCGCTGATGTAATTGGTTCCGTTGACATCGGAGTTGTTCGGAATATAGCCGATGCCGGTTGTGACGAGAATCTCACTGTGCTGATGGATGGCAGCAGAGCATTTTGCGAAGAAGGTGAACAGATCTTTCCACGGAAGCTGTCCTTCCTCCTTGTTTTCGTGAATCCAGTCCGGTTCGTTGCAGAGGTCGATGCTGAACAGATAATCGTTGCTGTCATACCGTTCGGCAAAGGGGATGATATAGTTGTCGATATAGCTTTGTGTGAGAGCATCATCCTGGATCATTGCGCGGAATTTCTTGTTGTTGCGGTTGCCGTTTTTGCAGCAGTCAAAGGACATCATGGTTGCCATGATGTAGATTTTATGCTCTGCCGCAATGTACATCAGCTGATTGACGTCATTCCAGAACTGATCGGTCATGCCGGTGACATAGCCGTTTTCATCGAACTGAATGCCGTAATCGCCGGAGCAAAGAATCCACACGCGGGAAGAATTGATGCCCGCCTCGTGCAGAGCGGCAAAGTGTTCATCCCAGAATTTGTAATCAAATTCTCTGCCGAAATCGTCCCAGTTGTCCCACGGGGTATTGGTGCCGCACATCCAGATGCGCTGTCCGCCGACCTGAAACTGCCCGTTTGCGACGGTAATTTTCGCGCTGCCGTCGGACTGAACCAGATCGACAGCGGCAAGTTCTGCGGAGGATTCATTTGCTGCGGAGCTGTTGCCGCAGGCAGTCAGAGTGCCGGACAGGAGCAAGCCTGCCGTCAGCACGGAAAAGATTTTTTTCATGAGATCGGTTGATTCTCCTCTGTATTTGGTTGTAGGGCGTTTGCCTGTGCTTTGCAGTGCCGGATGATCAGAAATACCGACAGGAGTGTCAGGATTGCAGCAATTCATGAATCGTATTTTCGCACACGCAGCGGAATGCCGAGTGTATCGGAGAGGGCTTGTGCCGCAGCGATTTCTTCCGGCGAAATCACATCAACAACCGTAAACATGACTTTGGGGACATATAGCTTGCAGTCGGATGCAAATTGCTGCATGGCTTCAAAGGCGTTGTCCCATTTGGGGCGCGTGACGGCGAGATATTCTGCTTTCGTGCCGGCATTGAGGCTGACGGAAACCGTGTCGATCAGACCTTCCAGCAGGCGGGCAGTTTTTTTACCGTGGATCAGATCGGAAAGCCCGTTGGTATTGAGGCGTATGGGCGGACAGTTTGGCAGCGTTTTTGCATATGCCGCGGCTGCGCAGAGCATTTCCAGTGATTCGGAGGGTTCGCCGTAGCCGCAGAAAACCAGCTCGGTGAATCTGGACAGATCCCATTTTGAGAAAGCATCTTTGATCTCAGCGAAATTCGGCTCATGATCGAGCCACAGGCTGTCCGAGCCGTATGCGCCGTCGCCGTTCTGCCGGATGCAGAAGGTGCAGGCGCAAGGGCAGCGGTTTGTCAGGTTGACATAGAGATGCTCCCCGACGGGATAAAGAATCGTCATTGCCATGTAAAAACTCCTTTGTTCCGTTTTACGCAAAAAAGACATCGCTTGCGGTGCGGTTCAGCTCAAACTGTTCCAGCACTCGGATCTTGCCGATCAGATGCTGATTGAGAATTTCAGTTTCCTCGGCAGGAATCCAGAGTGCGCGGCGATCGGGTTCATCCGCATGCTGCACGGGAAACTGCCGGATATAGGAATCCTCGACGAGAAAGCCGATGACGTAAACCGTGCTGCTTTCTGTTTGTTTGTCAATCCGCATGTGCCGGGCGATCTGTGATGCACCCTCCTGTGAGAGCAGGGCAGTCAGCAGCGGCTGCTCGGCTGAGCGCGGCGGAAACCCGCTGAATTCTTTTGCTTCAAGCGCGGCATATTCATCCGCGGAAATCGGGCGGAAAAGTTCCATAGTGTATCCTTTCTTTCATGTGTCAGATGTTGTTTTCTGTATACGGCGGGTGTGGATTTCGTCGTACAGACGGTAGAGCTTCTGTACGGAATTTTCGAGAAAATAGTAGTGTGCGATGTAAGGGACGAGCAGTGCGAGAATCAGAAGCATCAGCGGCAGGAGCAGAATCATTTCTGCGAGCAGATACACGGCAAGCACGATGAAAAAGCCGAGTGCAAAGAGCATTGTCACAAGAAAGTGGATCAGTCTCTCGTGCTGCATGAACTGTGTCATAATGAGATGACGCTTTTCGAGTTCATCATAATCAACAGGCTTGTCACTGCGGAGCAGCTCTTCGAGCCATGCAATATACGAAGTCAGATATTTCCGCATGATGCACGCTCCTTTCAGGCATCGGTGATATGTCCTGCTGCATGTTCCTCATCTGCGGCATCTGCTGCAAGAAAATCAGCGAGCGTGAGCGTGCCGTTGTTCAATGCCTCAAAACGGTCATTGAAGCGGTCGATGGTCTCCGCAGAGACATACATGAGGTAAGAAAACAGAGCTTCACTGAGTGTTGTCTCCATGTAGGAGGAGGTCAGACGGAAGCGGATTTCACCGGTTTTCGTGTTGAGATCAAAGGAGCCGTCAATGAGTCCGTGGTTTGCAGCGATGACAGCCAAAGCAGCATCCTGCATATGCTCCTGCGAAATCCGGAACGGCATTGCAGACAGCACGGAGGCGATCTGCTTGTCCGTGCGGAGAATCATATGCAGTGTCATCGGCAGATCGTTTCCGGTAAAGGAGATGCGGATATGGGTGCGCGCATCGGTTTGTTCCTCGATGCTGTATTTGAGCTTTCTGTGATTGAGCATCGCAATCAGAATTTCGGCGTTCTGTTCTGTCTGTGCGATGCGAGTCTGATTGAGTTCCATGAAAGAAATTGCCTCCTTTGCGTTTTTGCACTTTTGTGAATATATTGTATCACAAACCGCGATGAATGTCAAGTTTTGTGGTGAATATGCACAAATCAAAGTACAGCACTTGCATGTCTGGTGACATGGCAGCCAATATTGACAGAGACGGGCAGACCGGCGATATGCGTTGGTGCCTGTTCGATGTTGACAGCGAGTGCCGTGACGGAGCCGCCGAAGCCCTGCGGACCGATGCCGAGGCGGTTGACGGATTCGAGCATTTTGGCTTCGAGTTCGGCATAGAGCGGTTTTGCGTTGCGCACGGCAATGTCGCGGCACAGAGCCTTCTTGGCAAGCCATGCACACTGTTCAAAGTCGCCGCCGATTCCGACGCCGACCACGATCGGCGGGCAGGGGTTGCTGCCTGCTTTGTTGACCGTATCGGTGACAAAACCGATGATGTCATCCTGTGAAGCCGCGGGCGTGAACATTTTGAGCGCACTCATATTTTCGCTTCCGAATCCCTTGGGGCAGACGTTGATTCTAACCTGATCTCCGCTGACAATATCCAGATGCAGTACCGCAGGGGTATTGTTGCCGGTGTTGACGCGTTCAAGCGGATCTCCGACCACAGAGCAGCGCAGATAGCCGTCGAGATAGCCGGCTGCGACCCCCTGGTTGACCGCATCGCGAAGATCACCGCCGATCAAATGCACATCCTGTCCGACAGACATAAAAACCACTGCCATGCCTGTGTCCTGACAGATCGGCAGGCCGGTTTCGCGTGCCGCATCCAGATTGGCACAGAGATCGGCAAAGACGCTTTTGCCGGCAGGAGACTGTTCGCGTGTTTCACCCTGCCGGATGCAGGCTTCGAGTGACTGCGGCAGTACGGAATTTGCCTGAATGCACAGTGTCCGGATCGTATCCCGGACGGTATCGACATGGAGCTCTTTCATAATGCTGCACCGTTCTTTCCTATCATTTGCGGAAGCAGCTCCGCTTTTTACAAGTATACCATGAATTGCGCAAAAGTGCAAGAGGAAAAGGGAGAAAAGGGAGAAAAGTTTCTCTGTTTCTCTTTGAATGCGTCTTGCATTTCGACAAAAAATGTGCTATAATACAAATGGCTTTACAAAGAGATTCAGCGGAGAGGAGAACTGCGATGACTGCGATGGTTTTGCTGCCGGATTTACAGAATGCTGCGTTACAGCTTGGCAAGTGGCGGTATTTTCTGACGGGCTTGTCCTTTGCAGTGCTGTTCGGGCTGATCTGCCGTGCAGCCGGAAAGCTGGTCGAACCGTTCGGCAGATGGCGCAGATTTCGCGGCATCTGTACTGCGTGTACCGAAACGGACGGGCAGTATACCGTTTCCGCGTCTTTTTCGGATGCAAAGCATCTGCATCATACGGTGTCGTTTCGTACAAAGGACGGCACTGCGGCAGGTTTGCGGACGGATGAGACGGTCTCTTTTGCGATTCGCACGGAGGTTTTTCTGACAGGAAGCTATGCCGGTGAAGCAGAGAAAGCCGCTGAAAATGACGGGTCTGTTTTGCTCCTGCGCGAACATCGCGCATGGCTGCGGCATCAGCTGCTGCGGATTTTTCTGCGTGAACTGCTGATCTGCGGCATTGCGCTGGCAATTTTTGTTTATGCGATGAAAGTCTGTTTTCCGTAACGATCACATACAATCTAACGGGGGATTCTTATGAGTACATTTATAACCGCAAGAGGGAGCGTGCCGATGATTGCGACATTTACCGCCAATCCTGCTGTCGATTACACGGTCATGCTGGATGCGCCGATGCAGCCGGGAACCGTCAACCGCACTGCGAACGAGCAGGTGACGGCGGGCGGCAAGGGTGTCAATGTGTCGCTGGTGTTACAGCAGCTCGGTTTGTCCACAACGGTCTACGGTTTTCTTGCCGGTGCGACCGGCTCGATGATTGCAGAGCGGATTCAGCGTACACAGATCCAGACGGACTGGATCACCGTGCCGAACCAGATGAACCGGATTAACCTGAAAATCCGTTCCGAGGGCAGCGTGACTGAGGTGAACGGCAGGGGTGTGTTTGTCACAAATACGGAGACGGATCAGCTCCTGCAAAAGCTGCAAAAATACGGCGAAGGGGATTACATTGTTCTCGCGGGCAGCATTCCTGCGGGCGCAGCTTCAACATATCTTGCGGACATTATGACTGCGCTGGCGGGCAAGGGCATTCACTTTGCCGTGGATGCCGCAGGTGAGCCGCTGACGGCAGCGATTGCCTGCAAGCCGTTTGTGATCAAGCCGAATCTGCCGGAGGTCTGCGCGCTGTTTGACTGTGAGATTGAGACATGGTGGGACGCGCTGCCGTACGGCAGAAAGCTGGTCGAAATGGGTGCAGAGAATGTCCTGCTCTCGCTGGGCGGAGACGGTGCGCTGCTGTTTACATCGGAGGAGCGTGTCTGGCATTTGTCCGCGCCGCACGGAACGGTCAGAAATGCGGTCGGTTCCGGTGATTCAATGCTCGGCGGATTTCTCGCGGCATGTGCGCAGGGGCAAAGCCTGACCGAAGCCCTGCGCATGGGCGTTGCAGCCGGTTCTGCGACGGCGTTCAGCGAATGGATTGCAGACCGCCCGCAGATCGAAGCACTGCTGCGGGAACTGCCGCAGCCGACAGAGCTGATCTGATTTTTTTGAATCTGTCTGTTTCATTTCCGCAAAAACTGCATATACTAGCATCAAGCGACAATGACGCTCCGCATCGGACGGGAAGTGGCTTGATGCCCGAAGAACAGCTCCCGCGCCGGGGGCTGTTTGTTTTCGCTTTGGAGATACCGGCGCACTGCGGTATGATGCTGCGGTGCGCCGCATGGAAAGAAAAAACCTGAACCGCAGGACGCGGCTCAGGTTTTTTGCAGGTTCAGTTTCAGTCAGCCCAGCGACAGATAGACAGCTCCTGCGCAGAACGCAAATAGAAACGCGCCTGCATAGAGACAGATTGCCGCAATCCTGCCAAGCTTTTCTCTCTCTTGCATTTTTGTGACTGCCAATCCGATAAAAATCGCACCTATGATTACAGTCGGCGTAATATATCTGAAATTCATCGTACAGGTAAACGGATAATCCGCAGCGGTCTTGTAAAAGCTCACCATCATCACAACATAAAAACCGGTAAGAAACAGTTTTTCTGTTGGCTTGGCAGAGCATTTTTTGAAGCACAGCACCGCCATTGACACCAGTGCAAAGCCGGCAATCACAATATTCAGCCAGAAAAGTACCTTTGCCACAGTGTTGATATAGGTACATGCAGTGAAGCAGTTTTCGTTGATGTATTCCCCGAACAGTGCGTTCTTCATGCAGGTGATCAGCGGGTTATACTCGTTATAGCCGTAGACTGCACCGGATTCGTTACGGCGCGCCCATTGTTCATACGGACTTGCAAACTGAAAAGAGGAGAAGTCGGTCACTCTTGACAGAAAGCTACGGTCTCCGATGTACTGCAAAACACCTTTGTCCATTTCCTGCACATAGGTCAGCGGGACACCCCAGTTGATATAATTTCTGATACCGAACCACAAGCCAAGCGGTATGCAGACGATTCCGAAGCAGACGAACTGCATGAACAGATGTTTCCAATCGCTTTTGCAGTTTCTGATCAACACAATGAGAAACAGCAGCGCAATCGGCGGTGCGAGCGTGGCGGCTGAGATCTTTGCCATCATCGCAAAGCCCAGACACAGCGCGATTTTCAGTATGTTTCTCACGCTCTGCTCACGGTACCATTTCAGGGTGCAGACCATTGCACCCATGACGAGTGCGGCTGAGAGCGGGTCATTGTTGATGCTCCCCGAAAACAGGATAAATGCCGGATGAAAGCTGACGATCGTCAGGGGAATATAGAGTGCGCTGCCTTTTAGCCCGAAATGCCGGAGCAGCTTGTAGGCTGAAATCATAATGCACATCGAGTAGAAGAGCGTCAGGGTTTGCAGGCTCTCTCTTGCGGGGTTGGGTCCTGTCATCAGAATGTTTTCATTGACAAATATCCATATTGCACTGATGGCATGATGCAGCGGCGGATGACAGAACTGCCAGCGTTCCCGGACGTCAAAATCCGGCAGCCCGCGGTGAAACAGCAAATATTCGATATAGGCTGCATGACCGGATTCTCCGCCGAATGTATGTACATCGTGCTGCCTGGTATAGACCGAGGTGACAAGGATGTAGTACAGTTTCAGGCAGAAGCCGAGTCCCATAATCAGCAGCGCGTTTGCCTGTGTTCGGAATTTATTTTGGTCGATGAGGAGATACAAAATTGCCGCAGCAGCACAGCCGCCGACAAAGTGCCACACCGCCTGATACTGCGCGTGCTGATACAGTCTGACTGCAAAGCAGTCGGCAAGCGTGAACAAAGCAACACAGATAGCGGCTCCGGTTCGGCTCAGCCTGCCCGATCTGTACTGATACATTCCGAAGGCTGCAATCACGCTGATCACGAAAAAAGTTTCAACCCGCAGTGCAATGTCCGGAATATTTTGGATTGAACCGAGAAAAAACGGATTCGCGAACAGGCATATTCCCAAAGCCCACAGATACGGGTGCTTTGCCAGTGATTTGATTCCTGCATCTGTGAAGGTCTCTTTGTTCATGATATTCTCTCTCCGTGTTTCTTTTCGGAACCGCTTTTGTTTCGGAAAGCGATGTGTCTGTTTTAACTGTTCATGTATGCGTCAAATTTATTCTGATACGATGCCATCAGATCTGAACTGTATCTGCTAGTGCGATACGCATAGAATGCCTCATTGAATGCATCCTTTGCGAACTGGTCATATTTCGTGATCGGCGGGAGCGTCACCGCATCCGCAGCCGCATCGAGAACCGCAAACTGCGACTGTCCGCCGAGCAGGGGATTGGTGATGCCGCTAAGCTGCTTGTTGACTGTCTTGTTGTTGATAAAATCATTGTTTGCTCTGCTTTGGGCATAGCGCAGCATTGTATCGGAATTGACGACAAAATCCGAAATAAAATCGTGCGCGATCACACCGTTATCGCAATGCGGGGAAAGCATGAGGAAGTATCCGCCCCAAGCCCACGCAGAGGGTCCCGCACAGATATTGAATTTGCCGGTTGTTGCGCCGGTCAGCTGCGTGCTGTTGTAGGGGTTCCCTTCCATCTGAGAAAGCACGCCGTTCGTACCAAAGCACCATGAGCAGAGAAATTCGCCCATAACAGAATCCGTTTGCATGACGTCATACCATTCATCATACCACTGCTCAATGTTTGTAGCATATTTGTTCTTGTGATAGGTGTTGACCAGATTTTCAAAGTCTGTGAAGAATTCGTCGGTGACAAGCGATGTGCCGTTTACCCATGCATCGGATCGGTTATACTGCCAGACCTGCCACAAGCCGCCGAGTGAATTGACCATCGCAGTTTTGCCGCCGGATTGCGTGTAAACAGTTGCAGCAGTCTGCGTAAAGGTATCCCAGTCTTTGACCTTTTCCTGCATTTCGGCGGGGGAGCTGACGCCCAGATACTGCGCCGCAAGGTCCGTGCGGTAGCAGTAGCAGCCGGGACACGCCTGCCATGTGACACCGCGCAGGTCGCCGTTTGTGTTTCTGCCGTACTGCAAGGTATAATCGTAACAGTTTGCAAAGTCCATTTTATTGAAACCGAGATCGAGAATTGAGCGCGAAAAATAGTCGTTATCAGAAAAGTCCCGGATCCATCCTGACTCTGTGAAATACAGATCTACGTCTTCGCCGCCGTTCAGGTAATTCTGATAGAGTTCCTGTGCGTCACTGCCTGAATAGCCGACGTTGGTATATTGCACCTTTCCGCTGTACTCCGGATGTTCTGCGGTAAAGAAGTCGATCATCGGCTTCAAATCGTAGTCCGTCCAGCAGAGAATAGAGAGCATCTCGCCGGTCTCCGGCACATTGTTGACAGGCGGCTGTGCGGGCGGAGCGGTTGTTGTGACAGTCGCATCCGCGGTTGTCTCGGTTGCAGGAGCGGTTGTCTCTGTCGCAGAAGTGGTGGATGTTTCGGCAACAGAAGTGGTTGTCGCTTCTGTGGTGGTGGCGTCATCCTCGTTTTCTTCTTCTTCACGCGCCTGTTCCCGTCTGGACTTGCTGCTGGACGTATCCGCAGTGCTGCTGGTATCCACACCGCATGCAGTCAAGGGGCAGGCAGCACAGAGTGCAGAAAGAATGATTGCAGTGATCTGTTTGGCTTTCATGACTTCCTCCTCCTCATTTGACTTTCGGCAGAAATCAGGTTTCCGAGCATGGATCGAACGGGAACGCAGGCATCATTTTGAGCTTGAAGAGATTTTGTCTGTGCAGCCGGTCGATGCGGTTTTTGACGGTTTCTTCCGGTTCTATGCCCTCGCGGATATAGGCATCCAGCTCCGCATAAGTGAAGCCGAGGTTATCCTCATCGGTTTTACCGCAAAGCCCGTCAGAGGGCGGCTTTTCGACAAGACGCTCCGGCAGACCGAGAGCTCTGCCGATCTGCTTGACCTCTGTGACGGTAAAATGTCCCAGCGGGGAAAAATCACCGACGCTGTCGCCCCAGCGTGTCGAATAGCCGACCCAATCCTCCGAGAGGTTGCAGGTGTTTGCGACTCTTCCGCCTGCGCATTGAGAAACCGCGTAGACGGCAGCCATCCGGATGCGCGGGGAAAGATTGACCTTTGCCTGATCGGAGAGCGGCGTCACAGCAGCAACGGCTTTTTCCAGAGCATCTGCCGCTTCACCGATATTCACAGTGACATGCGTGATGTTGAGGTGCTTGCAGAGCAGCATCGAGTCGTCAATATCGGGCTGCGCTCCGCGCGGCATCATCACACCGATGACGCGGTGAACACCGAGGGCGCGGACGAGCAGAGCCGCTGTCACGGAACTGTCCTTTCCGCCGGAGATGCCGAGTACGGCAGGGCAGCCGTCCCCGTTTTCCGCAAACCAGTCCTGAATCCAGCGGCAGCAATCTTCGATTGCCCGCTCCACGTTGAATTGATACATGTTCCATCATCCTTTCGATTTGTGATTGCATATGGGTACGTCAGCCGGTCAGATCGGCAGACGGATGATACCGTTTTGCAGCAGCGCATGAAAAATATGTACGAGCAAAAACACCCAGAACAGCGGTGCGCCGAGAATGATGCGCCACCCGCGCATACTCTGATGCGGCGTCGGCACCGGCATTCGTTCGGTCATTACATGCAGGAAGAAAATCACCGTGCCGATCAGCAGCAGAGTAAGCGTATAGATGAGGTTGAGCGTGCTTTGAGCCGACGAAGAGAGATACGCCGCACTGAGTGCTGTCAGGAATTCGGCAGTGTTGACGCAGATGCGCACAGCGATTGCCGGAGCGACAGAGTTATGGCGGATTGTGATATATGCGAGTAAGATTCCAAGCGGCAGTGCGACGATTCCCTGCAACAGGTTCTCCTGCATCACGGCAAACAGCACAGCCGACAGCAGGATGCCGTGCCGCTGACTGACGCGGCAGCAGTTTTTGAGTACCAGTCCGCGGAGCAGAAGCTCCTCTGTGACAGGGGCGATGAGACAGAAGTAAAGCGCGATGGCAGCCGTTCTGTGCAGGGACCCGCTGATGGAATAGGCAGAAGAGCTGAGCGATATGCCGGCGTGTTTTGCCGCCGCGGAAATCCATGTGCCGAGATGCCCGCCGAGCATCTGCATCCACATGCCGAAAATCATGTAGGAGAGCAGCAGCGGTGCGGTCAGTGCGCGGGTGCGGAAGAATTCCTGCGTTCTTATTCCCGTGAGCTTGCAGCCGATCAGAAACGCCGTAAGATTGCCGCAGAGAAAGGCGATCAGCCGGATTGCGCCGGAGATGCTGCTGTCAGAAAAGTAAAGTGCAGTGATGCTGCTGTAATTCTGCGGCAGTTCACCGAGCGCGCGCAGATCAATCTGCTGCATAATGACAGATGCCAGCAGTTCAAGTCCGACAGTCAGCGTCATCGCAGAGAAAAATGCGAACAGCAATGTAAGAAGTGTCAGGTCATAATACCGCCGGATGCGCGTGCGTTCGTCGCGTGAGGGAAACAGCGGCAGATGACTCTGCGGCGTTTCCAGCTCCGGCGCGATCTGACAGTAATCCGGAGAATAATCGGGTTCTTCGGTCGGGTTTGCAAAGGGTGCGTGCGGATTCTCCGGTATCAGATCGGCATATGCAAAGGATTTGGGCATACATGTCTCCTATCACTTGAAATCAATTATTTGAGCGTCACGATTGTCACGCCGTCCTCGCCCTCGCCGTAGAGACCGAGGCGGAACGCTTTAACCTGTTTCATGCGCCTGAGATGATCGTGGATGCCTTTTCGCAGTGCGCCGGTGCCTTTTCCGTGGATAATCGTGAGGGTATCAAAACCGGAGAGCATCGCGCCGGCGATGAACTGATCGGTCATCATCACGCCCTCATCAATCGTGCATCCGCGGATGTCAAGCTCTGTGGCACTGCCGCGGCTGCGCTGACCGGATGAGCCGGAATCGCGCTGCACAGAGGCAGTATGCACTTTTTTCTGGCTGTTCTTATCGGGCTGTTTCTTTTCGAGCCGCAGGTTTTCGATCGGCACACGCGATTTCATGGCACCGATCTGCACGAGAGCGGTCTTGCTGTCCGGCAGGGACAGAACCGTGCCGCTTCTGCCGAGTGAGACAACCAGCACGGCATCGCCGGGTTGCAGTGCGCGCGGAAGTGCATAATCACTTTCCGTTTCTTCTGTATCGGAGTTTTCATACAGCCGGTTGATGGTCTGTTTGGCGCGGGTTTTTGATGCTGCGAGCTTCTCTGCGAAATCCGCATGATCTTTCTGCCGTTTGAGTTCCCGCAGCTCATCGAGCAGCGCATTGGATTCCGAAACGGTCTGTTCGACGATTCTGCGCGCCTGTGTCCGGATCTTAGACAGCTCTTCTTCCCGCTTTGCATCCATCGTCTCGCGTTCTGTGCGGAGTGCCTGCTCATGCGCGGCGGCATCGGCGCGCAGCTTTGTCAGTTCCGCGAGTTCTTTTTCATGCTCCGCTCTTGCGCGGTCGAGCTGCGCAACGGCTTCTTCAAAGCGTTGATTCTCGGTGCTGATGAGCTGTTTTGCATGTGCGATGACATCTTCGGGCATGCCGAGTGAGCCGGAGATTGCAAACGCATTGGATTTTCCGGGGGAGCCGATGACAATGCGGTAGGTCGGTCTGAGCGTTTCCAGATCGAATTCACAGGATGCATTTTCGACATCCTCTGTTTCGAGCGCGTACCGTTTCAGTTCCTGGTAGTGGGTAGTGACAATCAGCTCAGCACCCTGCATCCGCAGCCGTTCGATCACGGCAACGGCAAGAGCCGCGCCCTCGACCGGATCGGTGCCGGAACCCAGCTCATCAATCAGTACCAGCGTTTTCTCGTCGGCTTGTTTCAGAATTTCAATATCCTGCAAGGTGTGCGCACTGAACGTCGAGAGGTTATATTCGATGCTCTGTCTGTCACCAATATCGACAAGAATGCGGTCAAAAACGGAGATCCTGCTGCCGTCTGCGGCAGGAATCATCAGACCGCACATTGCCATTGCCGTGAGCAGACCGACAGTTTTGAGCGCGACGGTCTTGCCGCCGGTATTGGGACCGGTGATAATCAGCGCGTGGTAATCCGTACCGAGTTCCAGTGTGATCGGCACAACGGTTTTGGGGTCGATCAGCGGATGCCGCGCTTTTTTGAGCAGCATGGAGCCGTCCTCTGTCACCTGTGGGATGATGCCTTTTTGCATCGCACCGAGCGAAGCCTTTGCAAAATAGAGATTCAGCTCGGCGCAGATTGCATATCCCGAAAGCATGGCAGGCGCAGCTTCTCCGCATGCCGCGCAAAGAGCTTGCAGGATGCGTTCGGTCTCTTCCTGCTCCTGTGTTTCGAGCAGTCGAATATCGTTATTTGCATCGACAATCACCATCGGTTCGATGAAATAGGTCTGACCGGTCGCAGAGGTATCATGGATCAGGCCGGCGACATCGCTGCGATGCTCTGCCTTGACCGGCAGCACATAGCGTCCGTCCCTGATGGTGATGCGCTGTTCCTGCAAATAGGTCTGCATTGCAGGGTTGCGAATCATTTTTTCGAGGCGTTCGCGCAGCCGCAGACCGGCTTGGGTAATTTTCCTGCGGATGGAAGCCAGTGCCGGACTTGCTGCGTCGGCAAGGCGTTCCTCGGTTTCGATGGATCGTTCGAGCAGATCGCGCAGATAGGGATTGGGCTGCAACCGTTCAAAGAGATCGGTCAAAGTGGTTTGCATCTGTCCGCAGTGATCGTACCAATCCGCAAGGGAGTCGATCTGGCGCAGCAGTCTGGCGATTTCGAGCAGCTCTTTGAGTGAGATGCGTGCGCCGGACTGTGTGCGTCTGACAGCCGCGCAGACATCCTGAAAGGCGTCGAACGGAGGGGAGCCGAACCGCACGGAAAGCTGGAACGCATCTTCGGTCTGCTGCAAGGCATAGCGCACACGCGCCGGATCGGTCTCCGGTATCAGTGCATGTGCCAGCTCCTTTGTTTTCTCGTTTGCTGCTTCATTTGCAAGGGCGTCGAGAACCTTGTGCAGCTCCAACGTGATATAATTCTGCGATAAATTGATACTCATATTTTTCTCACTCATATATCTGTGTAATTATGTTTTGCGGGTTATCCCGACATCAGCGCAAGGATTTCCCCGATGGAAAACGAGACCGCATTCGTCACCAGAGAAAGCCGGAAATACCATTTGTTATTTTGTTTTTTCGCGTCAGCCAAACGGTAAACTGCGAACTCCGCAAAGACGACGGCGATTTCTAAGATGCCGAGGGCGAATGCGGAAAAGGGCGCAGGGGCTCCTGTCTGCCGGATGCAAAACAGCAAGACATTCAACAGGGGGTTGGTCAGCGTGTTGCACCAGAGATTCAACAGCAGGTATCTTGGCTTGCGCGTCATGCAGAGCGTGACAATTTCTTCTGACAGGACCGTTCATACCAACGCTGCGGCAAAGCTTGTCAGAATAGCCGCTGTATCAGTCTGAGGGTTCATCCATTTCCGGTGTTGCAGTCGGAGCTTCTGCATATGTATTTTTTGCAGGGAGTGCGTCAGTTTTCGCGCTGTGTTTGAGAGCAGCTTTCAAGGCAAAAACCGCAGCCGTTACAACAGCCCCGACAATCAGAAGTGCTGCAATCACAGTCAGAGCAAAGCTGCCTGCCAGTTGACCGACACTTGCGACATCTATCATAGAAAGAATCATAATTTAGCCTCCTTATTTTTGGCATATTCCCCGCGATCCGGTGCCATGATATACCACAGCGCGGCAAAGCAGTGGGCAGAGAGCAGCGTCAGAACCCATCCCTTTGCAATAACGGCATGGACTGTCGGTATCATCGCGGGAACAGAGCCGGCAACCGGTCCGATTGTCGTCATGCCGGATTTGTCGCTCCTTTCGCAGATGAAAGATCATCCAAAAGCGCGCTGTCGGTCAGATCATGGTAATATTTGAGAGCCGGCAGAGGCATATCGAGGCAATGCTTGATGTATCGTTCTGCATAGCTGCTGAACTGCCGGAGGCTTTCACCTGTGATCCGAAACGCAAACAGCTTGTCGAATTCCGAAAAAACAACGTGCCGGATTGCCTGCAAAGCGGAAGGCGTGACAGGTAAATCGTGTGAAGAGATTTCTTCGATGCAGGATGCGCAGACAAAATCCGCTTGTTCGAGGCGCATGACAGGCTGCGGCGGCTGATAGGTCAGGCATTCGGCGCAGCAGATAAGGTTTGGAGCCATGCCGTGTTCCGCGATCAGGCGGAGTTCAAAGATTGCCTTGATCTGCGCAGCAGCGCGTGTTTTTTCCGCAGCCGAGAGATAATGGAGGCAATGTAAGAACAGCCGCAGAATCTGCGGCTGTGGCTGATCTGTTGCAGTTTTCCGGATCAATTCCGAGAAATAGGATGCCAGAGCAAGTGCTTCCAGATCGGCGCGCAATCCATAGAAGAGATTGATCGGAGCGGCACTGTCGAGATACAGCTTGCCGCCGCTTTGCCGCAGACAGAATTCGCCGTAGGAGAAAACCTGCGTCACGGCAGCATATTTGCTGCCCGCCTTGCGAATTCCCCGCGCAGAGACCGGGCAGATGCCGTTGTCTGTCAGCAGATCAAACAAAACACTTGATTCGCCGTAATCCGTCTTACGGATGACCAGTCCCTTGACCGTCAGATGTGTCGGCATAGGCAGCTCCCTCCGCTGACCGGCAGGACTTGCGGTATTGCAGATAAGCACTGACGCTTCCGGTTTCGCAGAAGGCATCCCAGCACTGCTGCGCGCGGTTCTCAGCCATCTTGCCGGATAACATAGTATTCTCTTGCCGCATAGCAAATGCCGCCTCCTTTCGGAAACAGCATATGCAGAAATCATGCGGATTTACATGGAAAATCCTGCTGAACAGATCAAGTCAGATCTGACAGACCGAACTGTTGCAGGAGCAGATCGCGGTTTCGCCAGTCCTCCTTGACTTTGACCCAGGTTTGCAGATTGACCTGAATGCGGAAGAAATCTTCCAGTTCTTTTCGGGCATTTGCACCGACTTTTTTGATCATCGCGCCGTTTTTGCCGATGATAATGCGCTTATGCGATTCGCGTTCGCAATAAATCAGCACAGAGATATTGAGAATATCCTTATCCTCCCGCTCCGAGAACTGTTCTGTGACGACGGCAACACCGTGCGGCACTTCATCTTGCAGCAAATAGAGAAGCTGTTCGCGCACGATCTCGGATGCCAGAACGCGTTCCGGCTGATCGGTGAGCATGTCCTCGGGGAAATAGTGCGGACCGGGAACGGCGCGCTTCAAAAGCTCTTCGATGACAGCATCAATGCCGTCATGCTTTGTGACAGAGACCGGAATCAGCGCGGCGGGATGCCAACGCTTGTCTGCTTCTGCGAGCAGCGGAGCGAGCTTTGCCTTCTCGGAAAGCAGATCAATTTTATTATAGAGGAAAATGACCGGCGTACCCTGCTTTGTGAGGTTGTCGAGCATGGTCTGCTCCTGTTCGCCGAGCGGCTTGGTGCAGTCCTGCATGAAGATCACACAGTCGATGTCAGAGACAGCGTCCTTTGCCGCTTTGAGCATTTTGTCACCGAGCTTGGTTTGTGCATGGTGCAGACCGGGCGTATCGGTAAAAACAAGCTGTGTTCCGCCGATATTCCGGATGCCGGTGATGCGGGTACGTGTGGTCTGGGGCTTGGGGCTGACCGAGGCAATTTTTTCTCCGATGACTGCATTCAGAAACGAGGATTTTCCGGCATTGGTATGTCCGGCGATTGCCGCAAAGAGTATTTTTGTATTGCCGTTATTTTCGATGAAGCCGCCCATGAATTATTCCTGTTCCTCCGGGGTAATGAAGCTGGTATCTCTGGAAAAGCCGAGTTTTTCCAGCACAGACTCTTCCTTTTCGCGCATCTGACGCTGTTCGAGCGGAGAGGTCTCATGGTCATAGCCAAGCAGATGGAGCATGGAATGCACGGTCAGGAAAGCAACTTCTCTTTCCAGAACATGTCCGTACATTTTTGCCTGCTTGACCGCCATTTCCATTGAGATGACAATGTCACCGAGCAGCACAAAGCCGTTTTCGGCGTTGATTTCGAGATGATCACCTTCACAGAGCGGGAAGGAGAGCACGTCCGTTTCGAGATCCTTGTTGCGGTACTGTGCGTTGAGCTTGCGGATCTCTTCGTTGTTGACGAATGAGACGCTGACCTCGGTATCGTGGCCGAAATTCTCTGTTGTCAGTACAGCCTGACAGCAGCGGCGGATCAGCAAACGGATACCGACCGGGATTTTGACCTCATGCTGTGTGTCCTTGATATAAACCTTCAACTTAGCCATTTCGATTCTTTTTCCTTTCATGAGATTGTGTATTTTTATGCTCATAGTTTGCGTAGGCAGTGATGATATCCTGAACCAGCTTGTGCCGGACAACATCCTTTTCCGAGAACTGGTGGATGACAATATCGTCCACCGATTTGAGAACGCGCATTGCCTCGATCAGACCGGAACGCTTCGGGTCGGGCAGGTCGATCTGGGTAATATCGCCCGTGATGACCATTTTGCTTCCCTCACCGAGTCTTGTGAGGAACATTTTGATCTGTTCGGAGGTTGTATTCTGCGCCTCATCCAGAATGATGAATGCGTTATCGAGGGTGCGGCCGCGCATGTAAGCAAGCGGCGCGATTTCGATGATATTTTTTTCCAGATCGCGTTCAACTGCTTCTGAGCCGAGCATTTCAAACAGCGCGTCATAGAGCGGGCGGAGATAGGGGTCCACCTTATCCTGCAAATCGCCCGGGAGGAAGCCGAGCTTTTCGCCTGCTTCGACAGCCGGTCTGGTCAGGATAATGCGGCTGATCTCATGCGCTTTGAGAGCCTTGACCGCCATTGCGACGGCGAGGTAGGTTTTTCCGGTGCCCGCCGGACCGATGCCGAGTACAATGGTATTGGACGAGATTGCGGATAAATACTGCTTCTGCCCGACCGTGCGCGGTCTGACGGCTTTCCCTGTCACAGTAAAGCTGACCGCATCGCGTGCCAGCTCCCTGACTTCCTCCGCGGCATCGTCCGCGACCATAGACAGCACATAGCGCACTGTCTGCTCGTTCAGCCCGTCGCCCTTCATCACATTCTGCATCAGCAGCTCGATTGCCTGTTCCGCCTTGACAATATCTGCGTCAGAACCAGTAATTTTGACCGCAGTGCCGCGGTTGACAATCACGACATTGAATTTTTTCTGGATCAGGTTTAAGTTGGAATCATAATTGCCGAACACAGCCGCGATCAGATCGGGATGGGCTGCATTCCAAATGCGTTCTGCCATGTATGCACTTCCCTTTTCTAAAAGAATTTTTACGCGGAGCGGGGCATCTGAAAGATGCCCTCCGAACCCATCATAAAATTCTATTGTCATTATACCACAAACAAAATCAAAATGGAATAGTTTTAGGATAATTTCACAAAAATTTCGCTTGTTTTTCCGATAACGCCCTCAAAAACATAGTTGATTTTCAGCGATATGCCCAAATCATTTTGTTGAAAACTGACGTTCCGGGCAAGAATGGTGTCGTCGGCATGGAAATTTTGCTCAAACCGCAGAGCTGCTTCTTCCAGCAGAGCGGTCGCTTCCTGCTCCGAATAGACAGTGATTGCGGCAGCCTGCTGCGTGTAGCGGCAGTGCAGGAGTGTACAGGGGAGTGCATACCCGAAGATTGCCGGTGTGACCGCATCTTCTTCATAGATGATGTCCCCGTCGGGCTGAGAAAAAGCGGGGGAGAGGGGGATTCGTTTTCCGAACAGTTCCAGCACGGTCTGTGTTTTTGTATTTCCGCGCACGGCGATCTCAGATACAAACGGCTGCTCCCTTGTAAATTCTGCTTCGTAGATGCCGGTAACCACACCGTCTGCATGATAATATCGCGTGATGCCGCGGGAATCTTCTTCAATACCGGTGATGAGCAGTTCGCCGGCTTTGACCGCGTCACCGACCTTATGCACTGCGTGTCCTCCGAGGACACTGATGTCTGTGATCTGCGCCGGAACGGTTGCGATGTAATTGGTGGCTGTGCGGTCATTTGTCTTCTGCGGCGCATCGCGTTCCTCGGTCAGCTCGACGGATAGCCGTCCGCCGGTGCAGCGCA
>JAZQNP010000077.1:0-3575 GCA_045627405.1 Oscillospiraceae bacterium
TACAACGACAACCACGACCACCACAACGACATCCGAGACAGAAAGCACCACAACCACAACGCTGACTGAGTCGGAGACCACATCCTCCGAGACCACGACTTCTACCGCGGTTTCTGAGAGCGCAAGCACCTCCGCTTCCACCACGTCTGCTCCTCCGGTTGCACCGAGCAAGACCGGTGATGTCGGTGTCGGCCTTGCAATCGCAGGTCTGATGGCAGCAGCAGGCGCAGCAGTTGTGCTTCGCAAGAAGGAAGACTAATACTTCCTTAGGAAGAAGTATCTTCCTATGAATTACATCGTTTTTTCGATGTCACATGTGTTTAATCCAAATATATGGGAGGGGCAATTGCTCCTCCCTCTTTCTTTTGACTGGGATGATTCCAAATTCTGACGAAAAAAACCATTGTTCTTTGTGAAAATGCAAGAATTTACATGATGCATCTTGCATGTCAGGCGAGTTTGCGCTATAATAATAGTGGATAGACAGGCGGACACGGCAGACAGCAATGCCGGAGATCTGCCGCACCGAACAAAAGATATAGCGGGAGCAAAAAAATGGTTTTTTCAAGCCTGATTTTTCTATACCTATTTTTGCCCGTATGCTTGCTTTGCTACGGGCTTTCGTCATTGCTGAAATCCATGGTGCCGCGCAATCTTGTGCTGATCGCGTTTTCGCTGGTCTTTTATGCGTGGGGTGAGCCGGTATATATCCTGCTGCTGCTCGGCAGTGTGATATGCAACTATGTGTTCGGCATCGGGATGCACGCATGCAGGAAAGTGCAGCGGGACGGCGGAGCCAAATTGCTGATGATCATTGCGCTGGTTTTCAACATCGGGCTGCTGGTTGTGTTCAAATACAGTGCCTTTCTTGCGGAAAACCTGAATCGCATCCCTCATGTATCGCTGCCTGTGCCGCAGCTCACGCTGCCGATCGGCATCAGCTTCTATACGTTCCAGATTCTATCGTATATCATAGACCTCTATTGGGAAAAGATTGAGGTACAGAAGAATCCGCTGCATCTGCTGCTGTACATCTCCATGTTTCCGCAGCTGATTGCAGGACCGATTGTGCGTTACAGCACGATTGCGAGCGAGATCCGTGACCGTCATGTGACGATGCTGGATTTCAGCGAGGGATTGACGCGTCTGATTCTCGGTCTGGCGAAAAAGGTCATTTTAGCGAATCATTTATCGACGATCGTCGGTGCATTTTTCGGTACGGAGGGAATGCCGCTGTCCGTCGCCGGAACCTGGTATGCAGTCATCGTCTATGCGATGCAGATTTATTTTGATTTCTCCGGCTATTCCGATATGGCAATCGGTATGGGGCGCATGATGGGATTTCATTTCGATGAGAACTTCCGGCATCCGTTCCTTTGCAAGGATATTTCGGAATTCTGGCAGCGTTGGCATATATCGCTCGGGACATTTTTCCGCGATTATCTGCTGTATGTTCCGATTTTCGGCAAGCGCAGAAAATACGGCGGACTGTTCCTGGTCTGGCTCTGCACCGGACTCTGGCACGGCGCGAGCTGGAATTTCGTCATCTGGGGTCTGTATTTCGGCATGTTCATTTTCTTTGAGCAGCTGCTCGGAAAAAAACGGATCAAGAAAATTCCGGCGGTCATCCGGCACATTTACAGCAAGATTGTAATTATCATCGGCTTTGGTATTTTCTATTTCGAGGATTTGGGACGCCTCGGCAGATTCTTCGGGGATCTGGTCGGTGCAAACGGCAATGTGCTGATTGACGAGGTGACCAAGCTCTCCGTGCAGAATAATCTGTTTCTGCTGCTGGCGGCAGTCATCTGCTGCTTCCCGCTCTATGACGGGGTCAAAAAGCTGCGGGAAAAGACACTTGCAGGTGCATATGCGGGGGCTGCATTTCAGGTTGTGTGCAATGTTGTTCTGCTCATTATGAGCAGCATTCTGCTGGTCGATGCGACCAATAACCCGTTCCTGTATTTCAGATTCTGACGGAAGGTCAGGCGGCATGCCGCACGGTGTGTCGTGATAATATCAGATGAGGCAAGAAATTGCCGCAGAAAGGAGATGCGTGCCGATGCTGGATTCCAGCATTTTGGGCAACGACAATAAAGAGATCGACGTTGCACTGCCGGAGGAAGGGCGGCAGAAGGAAGCTGCCGTTCAAGACGACGGACAGCGCAGCCGCCGCGAGGCGATTGCACAGGCACGCGCAATCCGCAGAGAAGCCGCGGCGAAAGAGCGTGCAGAGAAACGTCGGGCAGCAGAGGCTGCCAAGGCGGTGCTTGCAGGTGCCGATCCGGAGGCATCAAAGAAAGCAGCAGCACGCAAACCGAGCATGCCGCGTGCCGTCAGACAGAGTACCGGCAAATTTCACTGGTTGGAGCAGGCGAACCGCCGCCGTACGGATACTGTTGCGCCGGAGGTGCTGAAAAAGCCGCCCGTGGAGCTGCCGCAGACAGATCCCGATGCGATCATCGCGGAGATTGTCGCAGAGGTGACAGCGCAGGCAGAGCAGCCGCTGACATCATCCCCCATCCGGACAAGCACGGCACCGGTTCGTGTGGATGCAGAAGAGCTGCTTGCAGAACAAAAGCCGGATGCCGATACCGACGCACTGGTCACGCAGATTGTGGCAGAGGTGCAGGCAAATGCAACAGCGGAAAATCCGATGCCGGATGCAGCGGCAGAGTCCGACAGAGCACCGGAGAATGCGAAAACAGAACCGGCTGTGAAAGCCGCTGTCGGGGCCGCCACTGAGACAATGGGCAAGCCCGCAGCAGAAGTGACACCGCTTACAACGCTTACAACGCTTACAACGCCTACAACGCTTACACCGAAAATACCGGAGGTGCCGGAAGCACCGGAAACACCGGAGACACCGAAGACACCGGAGAAAACCGGGAGCGTTTCCGTGCCGACAGCGGAGGAAATTGCCGCAGAGCTGGTGTCTCCGCAGTCGAAGATTACAGTGGAAAAGTCGGAAGACGGCAGCAAGGTCACGATCACGGAGAAAATCGTGGTCGCCGTACCGATTGCCCCACAGGACGACCCGCTTGCACGCGCACTCGCGGCGGAGACTGCGCATCAGCAGGAAAAAAAGCGCGCCGCCGAGCATGCCGCCGAGATGGAGCAGGCAGAGGCGGATTACAAGAGCGCGACGCGGGAAGCAAAGCGCGGCGTGAAGAAGATGGCGCGGAAAGCAGAGCGCGCATGGAAAAAGGAAGCATCTGCAATCGAAGCAAAGCAGTACGGTCAGAAGAGCCGGCGCATTGCGGCTGGGATCAACATTGCTGCATGTCTGCTGCTGTTGTTCGGCATCACGGCAGGTATGCTGCTGCTGGAACGCCCGACTGTCTCTGAGAGCGAGCTGCGCGCTTTGGCAGATCTGCCGGACTTCTCGGTCGCCGGCTATCTGAGCGGTGCGTATACCAACGGTGTTGCTGAGTATTACAATGATACCGTGCCGTACCGCGAGACCTTCAAGCAGATCACCCACACATTCCGGCAATATTTTGGTTTGCAGGGAGATGCAGCAATCCACGGCGGTGCGCCTGTCGTCAACGAGGCAGTGACAACGCCCTCGGAAC
>JAZQNP010000078.1:0-18963 GCA_045627405.1 Oscillospiraceae bacterium
GCAGGCTGGGTCGATACCGTCCGTGACCACGGCGGCGTTCTGTTTCTCGATCTGCGCGACGAGACCGGCATCACTCAGGTGGTGTTCCACGACGGCTCCATGCTCGATAATATCGGCAGAGAGTGCGTCATCACTGTGACCGGAAAGGTTGTCGAGCGCGATGCGGAGACCGTCAATCCCAAGCTCGATACCGGTCTGGTTGAGGTCCATGTCGAACACATGGAGCTCCTCGGCGCATCCAAACCGATGCTGCCGTTCATTCCGGCGGAATCGCTGGAAACAAGAGAGGAAGTACGTCTCAAATACCGCTACCTCGACCTTAGAAATCCCAAGATTCATGAGAATATCATTCTGCGTTCGCGTGTGATCACCTATCTGCGCCGCAAGATGGAAGAACTCGGTTTCCTCGATATTCAGACGCCGATTCTGACCGCATCTTCTCCGGAGGGCGCACGCGATTTTCTGGTTCCCAGCAGAAAACACAAGGGCAAGTTCTATGCGCTGCCGCAGGCTCCGCAGCAGTTCAAGCAGCTTCTGATGGTCTCCGGCTTCAACAAATACTATCAGATCGCGCCCTGCTTCCGCGATGAGGACGCAAGACAGGACCGTTCACCGGGCGAATTCTATCAGCTCGACTTTGAAATGGCATTCTCCACACAGGAAGAAGTGCTCGCTGTCTGTGAATCCGTGATCTCTGACACCTTCCGGAAATTCGCACCGGAAAAGACCATCTCCGATGCGCCGTTCCAGCGCATCACCTATGCAGATGCCATGCTGAAATACGGTACGGATAAGCCCGATCTGCGCAACCCGCTGACGATCATCGACCTGACGGATTTCTTCGCAGATGTCGATTTCCCGATCTTCAAGGGCAAGCCCGTCCGCGGCATCGTCGCAAACTGTGCGGGCTGCTCCAAGAAATTCTTTGAGGATTCCCTGAAATTTGCAACCTCCATCGGCATGAAGGGGCTTGGCTACCTGACCGCAGCGGAGGGGCAGGCAAACTTCAAAGGACCGATCGACAAATTCCTCTCGGATGCGCAGCGCGATGAGATCCGCACGCTCTCGGGCATCAAGGACGGCGAGACTGTGTTCTTCATCTCAGACAAGGCGAAAACCGTTGACCTCTATGCCGGACAGATCCGCACATGGCTCGGTGAACGTCTCGAACTGATCGAGAAGGATGCGTTCCGCTTCTGCTTTGTCGTCGATTTCCCGATGTACGAGATCAACGAAGAAACCAAAAAGCTCGACTTTACGCACAACCCGTTCTCCATGCCGCAGGGCGGACTCGAAGCTCTGGAGCAGAAGGATCCGCTGGAAATCCTCGCGTATCAGTACGATCTGGTCTGCAACGGCATTGAGCTGGCATCCGGTGCAGTCCGCAACCACAGCGTCGAGATCATGAAAAAGGCGTTCGCACTCGCGGGCTATACCGAAGAGGAGCTCGCAGCACGCTTCTCCGCACTGTATACCGCGTTCCAGTACGGCGCACCGCCCCATGCCGGCATGGCACCCGGCATCGACCGCATGATCATGCTGCTGGCGGATACCGAAACAATCCGCAATGTCATCGCATTCCCGCTCAACGGCAACGCACAGGATCTCCTGCTCGGCGCACCGTCTCAGGTCACAGAGCAGCAGCTCAGAGAAGCCAATATCCAGATCAGAGAAGAAGCGTAACCTGTCCGATTGTGCAAAACTGACATCGTTTTGAAACTGATTCGTCACAATACTACATTGACAAGGCGCGTTTTTTCCGGTATAATAAAGGCAATCCCCGTCTTCGCATGAGACGGAAGCTGCATTCCAAACAGAAAAACAACCTGTAAACGAAAAAGGAGTTACCAAGTATGAAAAACATGAAGCGTCTGCTTGCGGCTCTCGCCGCACTGACCATGGCGTTCGCTGCAACCGCCTGCGGCGATGAATCCTCTGAGGGCAGACTGAAATCTGCCGACGATGTCTCCCTCGCGACCGAGGATCTCGACGTCAGCGAGGATCCGGACATCACCGGACAGACCGTCTACTGGATGGCAACCTACGACCTCAATCCGAAAGGCACTGCCGACCGCAGCGTCGCACTCTCGATCTTCGAGGATGTCTACGGTGCAAAAATTGAGTTCGTCGAGACCACTTCCGACACAAAGTTTGACGACCTGGCAAACCGCATCAACAGCGGCGATCCGGTTGACATGTTCCCGTATGAATGGGATGCCGTTCCCAACGGCGTCACCAAAGGCATGTATGACCCGCTCGATGACTACATCAACCTCAGCGATTCCATCTGGGACGGTGTGCGCGATTATGCGGAAATGTTCAAGTACAACGGTCACTACTATGTCGTGCCGTATGCCACTTCCGATCCGCTTGCAATCACCTATTCCCGCACCATGCTGGAAGAAGAGGGTCTGGACGATCCGTATGAACTCTACAAAAAAGGCGAGTGGAACTGGGACAGCTTCATGAAGATGATGAAGCAGTTCGTTGCCAATGCCGACGAAGGCGAGGAGCGGTACGGCTGCTGCGGCTGGTTCGGTCAGGCAATCGTACAGTCCACAGGTGATACGGTCATTCACTACGACGGCACAAAATTTGAAAACAATATCATGAGTGCCGACATTGAGCGCGCAGAGCTGTTCATGGAGGAAATCAACAAGCTGAACCTCTACGATCCGGCATGGCACGGCTATTTCCCAACCGAGGGCAACATTCTCTTCTACGGCATGGCACCGTGGCATCTCGCTGATTCCAACGCAAAGAACCCCGACGGTGACATCTTCCTCGTTCCGTTCCCGAAGGATCCCGAAAGCGATGATTATTACCTCAACATGAACTACGGCGCAGTCATGCTCGTCAAGAACTCCCAGAAGGGCGACGCGGTCGGCATGTATATCAAATGCGAGCGTCTTGCTGCAACCGAGGAGCAGTACAAGCAGGCTGCAAAGGAGAAAGCTCTGATTCAGTCGCTGAATGCGCAGGGCAAGGTCACAGGCTTCATCACCGAAGAGCAGTATGACTTCATGCAGACTTGGTATGATCCGAGCAACATCAAAACCGTATTCGATTTCGGCTACGGCATGGGTTCTCTGATGTACGGCGAAACCTATGACTACAACACCAGAGGCGTTATGAACAATGTCGCTGACGGTCTGCTCAACAAGGTGCAGTACGAGGGTACGCCTGATACATGGGCGGAAATCCGTTCGCAGTGGTCTTCTGTGGTCGATACCGTTGTCGGAGAATTCAACGCAAAAATGGATAATTGATGATCTCTCCGCAACAGATTACATCATCAAAAAACTCCGGTTCCCGTTTAAGGAACCGGAGTTTTTTAGAAGATAATAATTTCTGGATTCATAAAGGAACGAATTTATGTGCGAAAAAGCGAGAAAAATAGAATGACAAGCAACCAAATGCCTATCCCCAAACAAATGAGAAGCCATAGTAAAGACATTTTTTTATGATGTTGCTGCGGTTGTTCTATCCGATTTGCAATTTCTTCAAAATTGTCATCCGGCAAAACTTGATCTGCCGGCGAATTCAAAACTTCTTCCTGTTCAATAAAATGTGCAACTCGTTTATAATTCGGCGCATTATGCAAGGTTTCATTTACTCTTTTGCTTATGTATTCCTGATTCACACCATAGCTAGTCCAGAACCTTATCAACTGTATTCCAGCATCTTCACAGATCAATCTAATCTTTTCGTCTCGTTCACGGCGTTTTTTGTCATTATGTGTAGTATCATTTATCTCAATAAGAAAAATCGGTTTGTATTTCATGTCAAACACGCAAGCATCAATATTTCGGTATAATTCATTTTGATATTTATGATCGCCATTCTTCCGGATAATACTTGCTAAATTCACCTGTGGCTGAACAAAATAACCTGCTGGCAAAGATTTCTTTATCGCTGTTAAAAATGGTTTCTCAGCCGCTGTGATTAAAGAAGATTTCACCTCATAAAGATAATCACTCACTATGAGCACCTCCTTACCGCCATGAAGTCTTACGGCTCCACAGGCATCTGCGACTGCTTATAGAAGCCCGCAATCAAAGAGAGCAGAATGCGAATATCGCTGCCGTCAAGATTTCCGTCATAGTACACATCTGCGTTAGATCTGCCCTGCACGGACAAATCCGTACCCAAAGACTGCCCGACTGCTTTTGCAAGAATCACCGCATCAGACAGCTCAACCTCACCGTTCACATCGACATCGCCGTAAAGCACCTCGTCTGTTTCGCCGGTCGTTGTGGTCGTCGTTACAGTAGAATGAGATACAGGCGGCGTACTGCCGTCCGGAGCCGCAGATGCACTGATGCTGCCGTTACCGGTCGTTCCGTCAGGTTCTGTGCCGAAGATCAGCACGCCATTTTCATAAACCGGAATATAAACGGTTTTCTCATTTTCCTCTGAGCCGATACCCTGCGCGGAATAGTCATTTGCCGCATCCCAGCCGCTGCCGTAATTCGGATAAACCAGCGCGAGCAGAATCTCACACTGATGCTGTCCTTCGGAAATCGGCATTGCCGCTCTGCCGTCGGGGAACTTGATCTCGACATAGTAAATATTGCCGCTGTAATGCTGCATACCCGAAACCGTTGCCGGTGTGACACCGGAATACATCTCAGACTGGTTGCGGTCACAGCGCAGCACAACATCACTTGCGGAATAACCCGCGGAAAGCACCTCACTGAGATCAACATAATACCGCATCGAAAGATTGTCGATGATGCGTGCCGGCCATGCGGTGTGGTTCGTGAGCTTCATGCTGACGGTCGAACCGGAGGCACTGTTTGTCACCTTTGCTTCCACATAAACCTCATCATCGCGCACATCTGCATACGGGAACGCCGGATCGGTCTTGCCGCCGTATACGGAGATCATCTTGCAGAGCAGCGCGGTGTATGCTGCATTGTAATCGGTCGCAACCTCATTGTTGATATAATTGTTGCGGTCATCGACATAACTGCCGTCCTGATTCGGTCCGCCGACCAGTGCGCCGTAAAGGATATGGCGGTTGCTTTCCGGATGATCCGTACTGTTCTTCCATGAAGCATGCGCTGTGCGGTGATGCGGATTCGTCGGTGCGCCGTCGCAGTAGCCGACAACATAGCACTGGTTATTCGGATTCTCTCCGAGGCAGAAACTGATCTGCGTCTCATACATCGCCTTGTACTGACTGTAACTTGCATCATTCGCAAACAGCTCGTCACAGGCGACTGCCGTCAGGAAACCGACCGCAGTTGCATACCGCAGACAGCCCCATGTGCCGACATAGCGCAGCCCGCCGGAAACCTGTGAGTCGGAATTCAGCCAGTAGTCCAGATGCTTCTTTGCCTGTGCCTTCCATGTCGCATCACCTGTGTTGATTGCATAGAGCAGTGTGGCACCCTGCTGCACATCGTCCCAGCACTGGCACCACGAATATTTCAGTTCATTCGTGCCAAGCTCTTTGCCGAGATTCGGAATATAATCGCTCTTTGCCTTGTCCAGATAGCTCTGATCCCCTGTTGCCATGTACAGCCAGTTTGCACACCAGAACAGCTCATCATAAAAGTGCGACGAACTGTAAAAGCCCTGCGTCTCCCCTGCCTGATAGGTGGCATCACTGCGGTCGGCATCCGCCATCTCAAAATAATTCTTTGCGTGTTTCAGATAATCGTTCAGAACCGTGCTGCTGACCTTTCCCTGCAACGCACAGTAGCCCGCCGCTAGTGCAGCACCCATCTCCGCGGTCACTGCGGAGCAGTTTCTGCCTTCCAGATGTCCGCGCGGCTCACTGTTGCCCTGATCGACCATGCCGTATTCGAGCAGCTCCACCGGACCCCACCATGTGTGGTCCTTCTGTCCGAGTCCGACCTGATAGATGACAGAATCACCGAGGTCGCATGCTGCCAGATAATCCAGCACCCATTTGAGATTGTTGACATAGATGTCAGTCTGACCGCAAGCCTCAACGCCGTCGCCGTACTCATAGAGTCCCCATGCGAGCATCGCCGCAGAATAGCTCATCGGCAGATTGAATTTCACATGGTCGCCTGCGTCGTACCAGCCGCCGTCCACATCATCGTCAACGGTTGCATCGGCACGCCACTCAACCCGGTTCCAATCCGGCAGATTGCCTGCCTGCTGACACTCATAAAAATAGAGCGACATTTGCAGTGCCTTGGCATAGTTGATGTCTGCTGCTGCCGATGCCGGTACCGCAGGAACTGTCAGTCCTGAGGTCAGGAGCATCGCAGCCGCAGAGACACATGCCGCTGTACGCCTGGTTCTTTGTTTCATAATAATCCCCTCTCTGTTTTCATGTGCGGACACGCCGCCATACCTTTTAGTATACGTTATTTTACATAAAAAGTCAAGATGTATTTCCGCGCATCCCGTTTCTACGGAAAAATGCTTGCATCCCTGTTGGAAATATGGTATAATAATAAAGTTGCAAACTCATCACAAGGAGGAGAAACCGATGTAAAGCTGTATCCGTTCATCAAGATCATAGGATACTTTCAGGAGGATATAGATACATGTTCACAACAGAAGAAGAAATCCGCCGGCGCAGAACCTTTGCGATCATTTCGCATCCGGACGCCGGAAAAACAACGCTCACCGAAAAGCTCCTGCTCTACGGCGGCGCGATCTCAATGGCGGGCGCAGTCAAGGGAAAGAAAAATGCCCGTCACGCTGTCTCGGACTGGATGGAGATTGAAAAACAGCGCGGCATCTCCGTCACATCATCCGTCATGCAGTTTGAATATGACGGCTGCTGCATCAATATTCTGGACACGCCCGGACATCAGGATTTTTCCGAGGACACCTACCGCACGCTCATGGCTGCCGATGCCGCGATCATGGTCATTGACGCGGCAAAGGGCGTAGAGCCGCAGACCCGCAAGCTCTTCAAGGTCTGCGTCATGCGGCATATCCCGATCTTTACGTTTATCAACAAAATGGACCGCGAAGCCCGCAACCCGTTTGATCTGCTCGACCAGATCGAAAACGAACTCGGTATCAAAACCTATGCCGTCAACTGGCCGATCGGCTGCGGCAAGGAATTTCGCGGCGTGTTTGACCTCGAAACGCGCCATATTCTCTCCTTTGAGGGCGACAGCGGAGCGCATACGGTCAGCCAGACTGAGGTCCGACCGGACGACCCTGCGCTTGCCAATATCATCGGAAAAGACAATCATGAACAGCTTGCAGAGGATATTGAACTGCTCGACGGTGCCTCTGAGGAATTTGACCTTGATGCGATTCAGAACGGCACACTTTCTCCGGTATTTTTCGGATCTGCACTGACCAATTTCGGCGTGGAGCCGTTCCTGAAACGCTTTCTCGAACTGACACCGCCGCCGCTCGCACGCGTTGCGGAAGGTGAAACAGTCTCCCCGTTCGACGATGCGTTCTCTGCCTTCGTTTTCAAGATTCAGGCTAACATGAACAAGGCACACCGCGACCGCGTGACATTCCTGCGTATCTGCTCCGGAAAATTCACACGGGATATGGAAGTGCTGCATGTACAGAGTGACAAAAAAATGCGTCTCTCCCAGCCGCAGATGATGATGGCGGAAAACCGCGAAATCATCGACGAAGCATATGCCGGTGACATCATCGGTGTCTTTGACCCCGGTCTGTTCTCCATCGGTGATACCATCTGCGCTCCCGGCCGCAGGGTCTGCTTCGAGGGCATCCCCACCTTTGCACCGGAGCATTTTGCACGCGTCCGCACCAAGGATACCATGAAGCGCAAACAGTTTGTCAAGGGCGTCATGCAAATCGCGCAGGAAGGTGCGATTCAGATTTTCCACGAACCGGAAACCGGTATGGAGGAAGTCATTGTCGGTGTCGTCGGCGTTCTGCAATTCGAGGTATTTGAACACCGGATGCGTACAGAATACAATGTTGAGATCATCCGTGAGCCGCTCTCTTATCAGTATATCCGATGGATTGAAGGCATTGACACTTCCAAAAAACCGGATCTCATTATCACTGAGGACACAAAGCTCGTACAGGATTTCCGCGACCGTTACCTGCTGCTGTTCACCAGCGAGTGGAATATCCGCTGGGCTTTGGAACGAAACGAGGGTCTGGAATTGCCGGATTTCAGCAAATAATTTCTCAAAGAGATTCGCCGGTTTCCCGTCACGCTCTATGGCTCTATGATTCTCTGAGAGAAAGGGGGTATGCGCAATGGTCTGCACACAGTGTCCGCGCAGATGCGGCATCGACCGCAGTGCGCAAACCGGCTTCTGCGGCGAGTCGGAGACCATCCGCATCGCAAGAGCTGCGCCGCATATGTGGGAAGAACCCTGCATCAGCGGAAGCCGCGGCTCAGGAACGGTATTTTTCTCCGGCTGCGGTCTGCGCTGCATCTACTGCCAGAATCATCGCGTCGCGGAAAGTCAGATCGGCACTGCCGTCTCTTCTCAGGAACTGCTGCACATCATGTTCCGGCTGCGCGATCAGGGCGTTCACAACATCAATCTGGTCACGGCGAGCCACTTCACGCGCGCACTGGTTCCGGTATTGGAACGCGCAAAGGCACAGGACATCGGCATTCCCCTGCTGTGGAACTGCGGCGGCTATGAATCCGTCGAAACCCTGCATATGCTGGACGGACTGATCGACATTTATCTGCCGGATTTCAAATATATGCAAAGTGAAACAGCCATGCGGTATTCGCATGCGCCGGATTATCCGGAGGTCGCAAAGGCAGCTCTCGCGGAGATGGTGCGACAGCGCGGCAGACAGCAATTCGATGCGGAGGGTATGCTGCAAAGCGGCGTGCAGGTGCGGCATCTTGTGCTGCCCGGACATACACAGGAATCCCGAACAATTCTCTGGTATCTCCACAAAACCTACGGCGAAACAATCGGTGTCAGCATCATGAATCAGTATACACCTATGCCGCAGGTACAGGATGATCCGCTGCTCTCACGCAAGGTCACACCGCAGGAATACAGCAGTGTGCTGCGCTATGCTGAACAAATCGGCATGGAGCAGATTCTCACGCAGTCCGGCGAAGCCGCAGACGAGAGCTTTATCCCAGAATTTGGGTATCAATCGTAAAAGGCAGTACCGAAAGGTACTGCCTTTTTCTCGTTTTCATATGACAGAAAACTCAGCCGCCGAGGTGCATCACATTGAGCAGCAGCAGCCAGCTCATGCCGTAATACGTTATGACCGCAACCAGGTCGTTGATCGTCGTAATCAGCGGACCGGATGCCACTGCCGGATCGACCTTGATCTTCTTGAAAAACAGCGGAATCAGCGTGCCGACCGTCGCCGAAATCAGCATCGCCAGCAGCAACGACAAGCCGATGCAGCCGGATACTGCATAGGCAAAGCCGAAATCGCGTGTTTTGAACAGATAGATATACAGTCCGACCAGCACAAACGAAATGATGCCGAGCAGCAAACCGTTGCACAGACCGACCTTCATTTCTTTCCAGACCAGATGGAGCTTCTGATGGAATGTCAGGTTTTCGTCCACCAGCACCCGAATCGTCACCGCAAGGGACTGTGTACCGACATTACCTGCCATGTCCAGAATGAGCGACTGAAACGCCATAATCAGCGTCAGCTGCGCAATGACCTGCTCAAACATGCCGACAACCGCCGACACGACCATGCCCAGTCCCAGCAGAATAAACAGCCACGGCAGACGCTTTTTCATGCTCTCGCGCAGCGGCTCCTGCAAATCCTCCTCTGCCGTCAAGCCCGCCAGACGCGCATAGTCTTCGCCCATCTCGTCATCAACAACCTCGATGACATTCTTTGCTGTGATGACACCCAGCAGACGGTTGCTGTTGTCCAGTACCGGAATCGAATCCTCGGAATAATCTTTGAGCTTTTCGATACAGTCGTCAATATTCTCATGCGCATATACATACGGGAATGAGGTTGCGATCAGCCCTTCCAGCGGGTCGGACTGCCGCGCGATAATCAGCTCTTTCAGATCAATCGCGCCGTAAAACACATGATATTCGTCCACAACAAACAGCGTGGAAACATTATCGTTTTCCTTTGCCTGCTCGACCAGCTCGTGCATCGCCTGCTTAATGTTGAGATTCTCGCGGATCACGATGCAGTTTGTTGTCATTCTGCTGCCGATCTCATCATCGTCAAACGACGCAATCAGGCGGATCTCCTTCTGAATCTCCGGATTGACTGCATCAATGATCAGCGCGCGCTTCTCCTTTTCGATGGCGCGGAGAATGTCGGCAGCGGTGTCGGTTTCCATCTCCGAGACAACATCGGCTGCCTTGCGCAGATCCATCTCGTTGAGATAACCGCCCGCTTCATCCTCTTCCAGATGCTCGAAAATCTCTGCCAGCATCGAAACGTCACAGACCCGGTAGAGCTTTTTCCGCTCGGTCTGCGTCAGATTCGGCATGATCTCTGCAATGTCATTCGCATGGTAGTCATCCAGACGGCTCTGGATCACCTTCGGAGAATTGTTCCCGCGAATGACCTCCATAATTTCTTTTTCATAATCCGGCTTGGAGGCAGTGATCTCCTCCGGTGCCAGAGCTGTAATTGTTTCCTGCATATCCATAGCGGACCTCCGTTCTGATTGATTGATCGGTTCGCTGCGGGATACAAAAGGGCAAAAAAACCCTGTCTTTCATCAGACAGGGCAATAAATATCAGAATTCTGCAAGAAAGCAGCGCGCATCACCGGAGTCGTGCATAAGCGGCGTCCGGTCGGATGCGAATGATATTTTCGTTGTACTTCGCCCGCCTGACCCGCAACTGTCACTGTTTGTCACGATCATGCACCTCACTTATTTTTGAAATGGATTGATAACACTATTATTATATCACGAAGCACGAAAAATGTCAATGCAAAATCAGGATTCCCGCGAAAATAACAGACAGTCTCACAACCGTGATTCCGATACATGCTGCGCAAAAATCTTTTTCGTTGTGCCGGCAATCGCCTTCTCGACCAGCGGCGCAAAATCGACCTCTGCCTGCACTTGCGAAACCTCGTCCGGATGCGGACGGAGCTTCGGATGCCGCGGTGTGAATACTGTGCAGCAGTCCTCATACGGCAGAATGGATGTGTCAAATGTGTCGATTTTTCTCGCAATTTCTACAATTTCCGTTTTATCCATGCCGATCAGCGGTCGAAGCACCGGCATATGCGCAACTGCATCTGTACACGAGAGGGCATTGAGCGTCTGGCTTGCGACCTGCCCAAGGCTCTCGCCCGTGATGATCGCGCCGCAGTTGTCGCGCTCGGCAAGCCGCTGCGCAATCTCCATCATCAGACGGCGCATCAGAATCGTAAAGTATTCCTCCGGACAGCTGCGCTGCAATTCCTCCTGAATCTCCGTGAACGGCACACAGTAAAATGCGATGCTGCCGCACCACGGCGTCAGCTTTTCGCAGAGCATCTCGACCTTCATCAGTGCGCGCTCCGAGGTGTACGGCGGACTCGCAAAATGACATGCTGTCACACGCAGTCCGCGCTTTGCCATCATGTATGCCGCAACCGGACTGTCAATGCCGCCCGACAGCAGCAGCATCGCATTGCCCGCTGTCCCAACCGGCAAGCCGCCTGCGCCCTTCTCCCGCGCCGCATGAATATACGCATGGGTATCCCGAATCTCAACTGTCACTGTCACATCCGGCTCGTTTACATTGACCGTCAGGTGCGGAAATGCTTGCAGCAGAATCCCGCCCAGCTCCGCACAAATCTGCGGAGATTTCATCGGAAATGCCTTGTCCGCACGCTTTGCTTCCACCTTGAAGGTTTTTGCGGAAGTCAGTGCTTCCGTCAGATACGGCACCGCACGAGAGGAGATGTCTGCAAAATCCTTCTCGCAGGTCAGCGCGCGGCACAATGCTGCGATTCCGAAAACCTTTTTCAGACGCGGCATCGCAGCAGCAAGCTGCTCCCCGCACGCTTCATCGCGCTCCGCTTCCGGTGTGATGTAAATGGTGGACTGTGCCTTTGCATACGAAAACTTGCCGACGGGTTTCAGGCGGTATCGGATATTCCGCAGCAGCGCATCCTCAAAGCTGCTCCGGTTCGCACCCTTTAACGCCATTTCGCCGTATTTCACTAAAATGATTTCCCGCATGATGGTATTCCTCACATTCTCTGTCATTCTGATCATCAAATCTGTCATTTATTATACACGATCTGCTCCCGAAAAACGAGACTTTCTCCGGAGATTTGGAATGATGCACAATTTTATTTCAGAGAAATTGTTTATAGCATACAAAAGCTACCGCTTTCTCCGCGATGCCGTTATTTTTTTGTCAAAGTGCTTGCATTTTGAGAAAAAATGGTGTAAAATAGAAGTATCTTATTTTAGGAGGTAATTCCAATGTCCGTTAAAGTTGCTATCAATGGTTTTGGCCGTATCGGTCGTCTGGCATTCCGTCAGATGTTCGGCGCAGAGGGCTATGAGGTCGTCGCTATCAATGACCTGACCAAGCCTTCCATGCTCGCTCACCTGCTCAAATATGACACTGCGCAGGGCGGCTACACCGGCAAGATCGGTGAGAACCTGCACACTGTGTCTGCGGATGACGAGGCTGGCACCATCACCGTGGACGGCAAGACCCTGACCATCTATGCAAAGGCAAACGCTGCCGAGCTGCCGTGGGGCGAGATCGGTGTCGATGTTGTTTTGGAGTGTACCGGCTTCTACTGCTCCAAGGAGAAGTCTCAGGCTCACATTGATGCAGGCGCGAAGAAGGTCGTTATCTCTGCTCCGGCAGGCAACGATCTGCCGACCATCGTGTTCTCCGTCAATGAGAATACCCTGACTCCGGCTGACACCATCATCTCCGCAGCTTCCTGCACCACCAACTGCCTCGCTCCGATGGCGAAGGCTCTGAATGACTACGCTCCGATCCAGTCCGGTATCATGAGCACCATTCACGCTTACACCGGCGACCAGATGATTCTGGACGGCCCGCACCGCAAGGGTGATCTCCGCCGCGCACGCGCCGGTGCTGCGAACATCGTTCCGAATTCCACCGGTGCTGCAAAGGCAATCGGTCTGGTTATTCCGGAGCTGAACGGCAAGCTGATCGGCTCTGCACAGCGTGTTCCGGTTCCGACCGGCTCCACCACCATCCTGACCGCTGTTGTCAAGGGTTCTGATGTGACCAAGGAAGGCATCAATGCTGCAATGAAGGCTGCTGCTTCCGCTTCCTTCGGCTACAACGAGGATCAGATCGTTTCCTCTGACGTCATCGGCATGACCTACGGCTCTCTGTTCGATGCAACACAGACCATGGTCGCAAAGATCGCTGACGATCTCTATGAGGTGCAGGTCGTTTCCTGGTACGACAACGAGAACTCCTACACCAGCCAGATGGTTCGCACCATTAAGTATTTTGCTGAGCTGGGCTAATCCCCGCTCGCTTCTGAAATGCAAAGAACGCCCGCTGTGTCTTGATGCAGCGGGCGTTTTCTGTTCCGGTATCCCGGCAAAAATCATACAAACAGTCGGAATATCCGTGATAAAATCCCCAGAATCCGTAGGGATTCGCCAAAATTTTCTGCGGCTTGCTATTTCGCACAAAATATCATGTCGAATATGAGGGAAAACGCCTAAATTTGCGCTTGGTGGTTGAAATCCGCAGAGAAATGTGGTATACTATTATTTTGGAAAGGAACGTTCTTTCAGAAGGGAGTGAGGTATGTGATCTTCGATCAGATTCGCAATGCATGGCAGTCATTTATCAATGTCATGCAGTCCATCAGCATCATTGATGTTGTGGATATTCTGCTGCTCGCCTATATTGTATACCTCGCGCTCAAACTGATCCGCGAAACGCGGGCAGGACAGCTGCTCAAAGGCATCGCCCTGCTGGTCGCTGTCTTTTTCCTCAGCGGCGCGATCGGTCTGAAAGCACTGCAATACATCATCCGGAAGGTTCTGAGTGCCGGTCTGGTCGCCATTATCGTCCTCTTTCAGCCGGAACTGCGCAGAGCTCTCGAACGGTTCGGACAAACCACACTGCATATCTCCCGCCTGACCATCGGCACAAGCGAAGATGTTGTGCAGAAATGGGAAAGGGCAATCCCTGTGATCTGTGCCTCTGCACAGCAGCTCTCCAAAACATGCACCGGCGCGCTGATTGTCATTGAACGCAGCACAAAGCTCGGTGAGCAGATTCTCAACGGCACCGTGCTGAAAGCAGAGCCGACGGTGGAGCTTTTCGGTAATATCTTCTACCCGAAAACACCGCTCCATGACGGTGCTGTCATCATGCGTGACGGCATCATCTGGGCTGCGGCATGTTTTCTGCCCAAGCCGCAGAAGGAGGAACTGATTGACAAGCATCTGGGCTCCCGCCACCGCGCTGCAATCGGCATGAGTGAGAATTCCGATGCGTTGGTCATCGTCGTCTCGGAGGAAACCGGTCAGATATCTGTCGCGGAAAACGGCATTCTCACGCGCGATTTTACAAAAGAAACCCTCGAAGCCCTGCTCCGCAATACTCTGATCCCGGAAGAAAGAGATTCCTGGAGAAACAAGACCATCCGTCTCCCGTTCTTCCGCTCGCGGCAGAGCAAGGATACACAGGAATCCTCAGCCGGTGCGCGTCCCGCAGCTCCCGACACCGATGCGCCGCAAACGCAGGATAAGGAGGGCGCATAATGAAAGGTATCAAACCGCTTTCGCACATGCGGAAATGGCTCAATCGCATCACAAAGCAAAACATCTTCCTGATCGTGATTTCATTTTTGATTGCGCTGTTTGCATGGGCATTCATTGCATCCTCGGTCAATCCGGATTACTCCAAGTCCTTTAACGGACTGGATGTCACTGTCGATACCGCCGGCACGCAGGCAGAGGGCATGGGTCTGAGTGTGCTGGACAGTGCTGTCAACGATCTGACCGTGGATGTCACCATCGCGGGAAACCGTACCGACATCGGCGGTCTCAATAAGAGCGACCTGATTGCATATGTCGATTTCAGCACTGTGACCGATACGGTCGGCAAACAGACTTTCCCGATCCGGCTGAAAACCACAGCCGGTACTGTACTGACAAACTGTACGTTCTCCCAGCCCAGCATCGAGCTGACAATGGATAAATATGAGACGCGCACCTATGCCGTGACCAATGTGCAGTACCCGAACATCACCGCATCTGACGATGAGGTCATCATCGACGAGGAAAACATCACCTGCGATCCTGCGACGGTATCCATATACGGTCCGACCTCACAGCTCTCGCAGATTGACCATATCAGCGTCATCATCAGCGATACCGAAAGCCTCTACCAGACCAAAACATATACTGACTGTACGGAATATGAACTGGTCGATGCCGACGGAAAAACCATTGCCGAAACCGCTTTTCAGGTGCAGGCAACCCGTTTTTCCGTAAAGATTCCGGTCTATTATACCCATACGCTGCCGGTGACAATCGGCATCTCCAATGTACCGGGCAGCTTTGACATCGACACTGTGATGCAGCGTCTCCGCATCAGCACCGATCATGAATACGCTCTGCCGGGATACGGCGATGACAATTTGATGATCACCATTGAAACAGATGATCCGTCAAACAAATCCACACTGGACGCGATGGATTCCATGACAATCGGTACAATCCCGCTCTCGTCGCTGTCCATCGGCAGCACACCGATTGAGATAGCAGTCACCCCGGACGAGGGGTATACCGATCTCTCCAATCTCGGCACAGTCTATGTCTCACTGGATGACTCCGATCTGGTTGCAGCACAACGCTGGATTACAAACAGCGAAATCCAGCTCATCAACGGCTCTTCCAATTTCTCTTACGCGATGCAGTCCGGCAGAACCAGCATCACGATCATTGGTCCGCCCGAGGCGGTCGCACAGATCAATGCCGACGACTTGCAGGCAACGGTTAACCTCTATAATGCGGCCATCACCGAAGAGGGAACCTCTGCTCAGGCTGTTACAATCACACTGCCGGATTCCGTCAGCAATGTCTGGGTCAGCCCGCAGCCAAAGGTCAATATCACCGTCACATTTGCAGGCGATGACACAGATGACACAGGAGATGAATAGCAAAAGCTGCGCACACTTCTCTTTCGGAAGTTTGCGCAGTTTTTTGTTCGTTCCATCTGACTCTTTTCAATCGCCTTTTTCGTAGACGTCAATGATTACATATTCTGAGCGCGTACCCGTCTTGAACGGGATCGCCCAGCCGGAAATACCGGATGTGACCAGAAATGTCGTCTGCCCTCGCACCTCTGTTCCATAAACACGGTCATTGGAACCGATCAGCAGCCCGACATATCCCGCAGGAAACACATGCCCGCCGTGGGTATGCCCCGAAAGCACCAGATCTACATTTGCCGCAGCTTCATTCTCATAGTCGTTCGGCTGATGATCCAGCACAATCTGATATTTCTCCGCATCGAGTTCTGCGGTCAGCGTCTGCATCTGCGCGCGGGAAGCATCCGAGCGGTCCTGTCTGCCGATCAGATATACACTGTCATCCAGCAAAATGCTTTCGTCCTCTAAAATCGTCACACCGCCGTCGGTGAGTGCGTCACGCAGCTCTTCTGCCGTGAAATCGCGTGACAGACCGTATCCCTTGTCATGATTGCCGTATACAAAGTACACACCGTACGGTGCTTCAAACCGTCCCAGCGTATCGGCTGCTGCCAGCATATCTGCCCGTTCTGTGTCGTCATCGACAAAATCTCCGACAATGACAAGAACATCCGGTTCCGCTGCCTGCACGCGCTCCATCTCCTCTGCAAAATCCGCTCCGCTGAGTGTGATGGAAAGATGCGAGTCTGCAATCAGCGCAATACGCAGATGTCCGTCCGGCAGCGTTTTCTCGGTTTCCAAACGGTAATCCGTCTCAACAACATGATGCGCCAAATACCAGCCGACTCCCAGTATCCCTGCGGTCAGCAACAGCGCGGCAGTCCCCTCGTAATTGCGAACACGCTCTTTTTTTGCGCATTTGCGAATGATCCATGCCGCAAAATCACACAGCAGCCAGATCAGAAATAAATGCACCAGCACGACAATCACCGTGAAATAATTGATGAAGCCAAGGCATCCGATTGCAATAAACGGCAGCAGACAGATCAGCCACGAGAACACTTTGTGCCGCTCCGCAAGCCGCTGTACAAATGAAAAACGGTGAAACCGCGTCAGCAAATAAACCGCTCCGCTGAGAGCAAGCACGGTCATCAACAAAAATAATACAACCCAAAACATGTACGGTGTTCCCTCTCTGCGCCGCAGTTAACGCTTATGTACCAGCCGTGCCTGCGCTGCATAAATCCCGTCTGCAAGCAGGTGCATCTCCTCTTCGGTATTCTCCGCGCAGAAGCTCACACGCAGCGTGCTGTCTGCCGCATCCTGCCGGATGCCGAACTGCTGCAAAACACCGCTCTGCTTTCCTTTGGAGCATGCCGATCCGCTGGAAACATAAATCCCCAGCTCCGCTAAGAAATGCAGCATTGTTTCCGAGCGCAGCCCCTTGACCGAGAAGCTCAAAATGTACGGAGACCCGTCATCCGGCGATTGGATTGTGACACCGTCGATTCCGGACAGCAGGCGCACCGCCGTCTCACGCAGCATGCGTACATGCGCCGCACGCGCCGTCAGCGTCGGATATAAAGCAGCAGCAGCCGCGCCGAATCCTGCGATCAGCGGGACCGATTCGGTTCCCGCACGCATGCCACCCTCCTGCTCACCGCCGGTCAGCAGCGGCTTCAATCGAATTCCTTTCTTGTGGTACAACGCGCCGACGCCCTTTGCCGCATGCACCTTATGTCCGCTGACCGTCAGCAAATCGGCATGCAGCTTCTGCGGCGTCAGCGGCAGCTTCAAAAAGCCCTGCACCACATCACAATGCGTAATCACCTGCGGGTCATTCCGCTTGATTGCAGCAAAAGCCTCCTGCACCGGCAATACGGCTCCTGTCTCATTGTTCACCAGCATCATGCTGATCAGACATGTTTCGGCATTGACCGCAGCTTCGATTTCCGCTGCGGAAAAGGTTCCGTCCGCACCGGGTGCGATGCGCACAACCTCAAAGCCCTCCGCTTCGAGCAGATCAAATGCGCCGCGCACCGAGGCATGCTCCACGGTTGTCGTCACAACACGCCGTCTGCGCCTGCCGTATGCACCCGCCGCACCGCGGATTGCCAGATGATTGCTCTCCGTCGCACCGGAGGTAAACGTCAGTGCAGATGCCTCGCAGTCCAGTGCCGCAGCAATGAAACGGCGTGCGCCGTCCACGGCAAGCTGTGCTTCCAGTCCCATTGTATGCAGCGACGACGGATTCCCGTAGGTTTTTGTCATCGCTTCGGTCATCGCGTCAATACAAGCCCTGCACGGCTTGGTCGTTGCTGCTGAATCCAGATATACCGGCATTTGTTTGATTCCTCCCAAATAATCTTACCGTTTTATTATAACATATTTCCCGTAAAAATGCAAAAAAAATTTTCGGAAAAAGGACTTGACAAATTTCCCTGAATATGCTATAATAATGAAGTCGCCGGAAACGGTTTGACTGACGCGGATATGGCGGAATTGGCAGACGCGCATGGTTCAGGTCCATGTGATAGCAATATCATGGAGGTTCAAGTCCTCTTATCCGCACCAAGCCCTCATGTCTCATGGGGGCTTTTCCCTTGCAGATGTAGTTTAGTGGTAAAACATCAGCTTCCCAAGCTGAGGTTGAGGGTTCGATTCCCTTCATCTGCTTACTGTATTAAACCGCGTATTTGCTTGAAAGTCTTGCAGATACGCGGCTTTTTCTATGTTTTCCGCTTCCTGTTTTGACGCATGTTTTCCGCTTTTGTCATAACTTTTCCGGCGCGATTATGACAGAGATTATGACAAAACCACCCGCCAGAGGCATTCTCCCGGCGGGTGGTCCTTTTGCGGCAATGCCGGGCTGAGGTGCGATAGATGCTGTGACGTTGTACTGAGATCGTTACGAGGCAGCGCGGCAAAACCTT
>JAZQNP010000079.1:0-18934 GCA_045627405.1 Oscillospiraceae bacterium
TTGGTGGAGGCGACGGGAATTGAACCCGTGTCCGAAAGCCGCTCCCTCCGATCATCTACGAGTGTAGTTTGTCATTTGATCTCCCGCACCGCATCGCCGGCAAACAGGCTATGCGGATTGGCAGCGCATTGTGCGACTGCTGTTATGCGCATGTGCAGCAGACGTTCACCGCGTGATGACGCCGGGAACCGAACCCGCGGTATGTTTCGGGCCGACGGACGGCCATTAAGCGGCCATCAAAACGGAATCGTTGTTCTCGTTTAAATTTAGAAGTTGCATGTTTAACGGGAATGCACCCGACTCGCAGATCCGACTTCACAGCCCCCGTCGAAACCTTTACGCCCCCAAAATGTGCGATGATCTCACAGATTTTTCTGCTTCACCGCACGGCTGATGTCGCGGTTTGCCGACTTGATTGCTGCATCCTCGCGTTTGTCATAGAGCTTTTTGCCCTTGCACAGACCGAGCTGCACCTTGACTCTGCCGTCCTTGAAATAGAGCGACAGGGGGATCAGGGTCAGCCCCTGTGTCTTTAATGTCCCGAACAGCTTTAAAATCTCCTTTTTGTGCATGAGCAATCTGCGTGTGCGCCGCGGTTCGCGGTTAAACACATTGCCTTTTTCATAGGGGGAGATATGCATATCTCTCAGGAACAGCTCACCTGCTTCGATGGAACACCAGCTGTCTTTGAGGTTGACATTGCCGCAGCGGATGGATTTGACTTCGGTACCGATCAGTTCCAGTCCTGCCTCATAGGTTTCCAGCACGAAATAATCATGCCTTGCCTTGCGGTTCTCGGCAATTTGTTTGACGCCTGCCTGTTTGATGCAAATCCCCTCCCTTCTGTGCGGTTCTTTCCCATTATACCACGATCGGGAGGGGATGTCAAGTGACAGCGCGGTTCGGATCCTGTCAGATGCTGTCGGATCAGAAGCCGAAAACCGGACTTATTCTTCGCTCCCGGTGATCGGAACAATGAGCGTGCCGAACTCTTCTGCAAGATCCGGCAAATCATCATCTGCATCTGTTTTCTCGCTGTCTGTTTCCGAAAGAATACAATATTGCAGCACGGCATTGTTTTGCAGTTCTTTTCCGTCCAGACCGATCCATATGCCGTTGTCTTCTAAGCCGCTCTGACAGTAGCCTGTCTTGCTGCCGTCAGCAGGGGAATAATCCAGACGGAAGCCGAATGAGCAGTCGGTGCGCGGACCTGTGTATTCTGCATAGACCAGATGTGACGCAAACAGATCACTGTGCATTTCGTTTGTATAGGTCACAAAGCGGAAATTTCCGTCTGTCTGCTCCGTTCTGCGATAGCCGGCAATCTCTTCATCCGGCGAAAAATTCCCGAAAACAGAGTCTTTGATCCGGTCGCCGGTGTATTCACAGATAAAGTCCCTTTGTGTGGTGACCGTTTGCGTTGACGGTCTTACGGTGTTGAGCCAGACAAGCGCAAAAATGCTGCCGAACAACAGCGCGAGATAAATGAGCGTGAATTTCAGCGGAGACATCATCGGCTTATGCGATCCGGTGCTGCCGGTTTTGCTTTCGGCAAGACGGCGGTTTGCTGTCTGATAAAAAGCGATCAGATAAATCAGCGGAACACCGATGACCAGAAAAGCTGCCAGCAATAGAAAGAGAATTACACTCCATGCGATACCCATAATCATCCCTCCTTAGATTCCGAAGAATTCCTTGAACATATAGTAATAGCTGCGGGTGACATCGACCTTTGTCCCGTCGGTCAGTGTCAGAATGAATTTTTGTGACAGTGCGGGCTTGATGCTCCGGATGTGGTTGATCGAAACGATCACAGAGTTGCTGATGCGGAGAAACTGTTTTGGGTCGAGGATGCCCTCTAAGGTTTTCAGCCGCTCCGAGAGCTTATATTCTTCGCCGTTTGCATGTGCAATGACATCGTGGCCGAAGCTCTCGATATGGCTGATGTCTGCGATGCTGAGACGGAAGATTTCATCACCCTGTTTTCCGATCAGGTGCTCTGTGCTGAAATTGCGTTCGGAGAGGATCAGATCCGCACTGTCGTCCGGCTCGATCCCCAGCTTTATCAGCTCGGCGGCGATTTCGGAAAAATGCGCCTCACTGACCATGAGCTTGATTTTCATACGCTGTTATCCCTTTCCAAAATGACGGCAGAATCCTGCGCAGTGAACACGCTGTGTCAGATCGTGTCCGGTTCTGCTGTTTGTATTATACACCCTCTGGGTCGAAAGCGCAAGCGCATTTGCACACTCTGCACAGCAGGCGGAACAGCTTGCATATCCGGATGCAGGAAATTCCGGATGCAGCATAATTTTCACTTGACACTGTGCAGCAGTTGTGCTATAATCAAAAGTATATATTGAGCGGAATCCGGCAGGGGTGCGGAGCGGCACGCTTGCCGTGCAGATGTAAAGGAAATAACAGAAAAGATGAATCTGGAAAAGCAAAAACACGCGCCGGTATATGAGGCACTGGAACGGCTGCGGCGGCAGCGCGTGGTACCTTTCGATGTGCCGGGACATAAGCGCGGAAGAGGGAATCCGGAGCTGGTGCGGCTGCTCGGAGAGCAGTGTGTCGGCATCGACGTCAACTCCATGAAGCCATTGGATAATTTGTGTCATCCGGTGTCGGTGATTCTGGAAGCAGAGGATCTTGCAGCGGATGCCTTTGGTGCGGCACATGCCTTTTTCATGGTCGGCGGGACGACATCCGCAGTGCAGAGCATGATCCTGTCCGCATGCAAAGCCGGAGAAAAGATCATTGTTCCGCGCAATGTTCACAAGAGCGTGATCAACGCGCTGGTGCTGTGCGGTGCGGTGCCGGTGTATGTCAATCCGGATGTCGAGCCGCGCATCGGCATTTCGCTGGGCATGGAGCTGACGCAGGTTGAGGCAGCGATCCGGGAGAATCCGGATGCCGTTGCGGTATTTGTCAACAATCCGACCTATTACGGCATTTGTTCCGATCTGCGGTCCATTGTCGCGCTGGCACATGCACACGGAATGCGGGTGCTGGTGGATGAAGCACACGGTACGCATTTTTATTTTCAGGAGAAGCTGCCTGTCACGGCGATGGAAGCCGGTGCGGATATGGCGGCGGTTTCGATGCACAAATCGGGCGGCAGTCTGACGCAGAGCTCTCTGCTGCTGCTCAATCACGGCGTCAATGAGGGATATGTCAAGCAGATCATCAATCTGACGCAGACGACAAGTGCATCCTATCTTCTGATTTCGAGTCTGGATATATCCCGCCGGAATCTCGCCCTGCGCGGCAGTGAATCCTTTGCAAAGGTCATGAATATTGCTGAGTACGCACGCGCGGAGATCAACGAGATCGGCGGATATTATGCGTACAGCGCGGAGCTGTGCAACGGGACAAGCTGCTTTGCCTATGACGTCACAAAGCTCTCGGTCTACACCAGAGAGATCGGACTTGCGGGGATCGAGGTGTACGATCTGCTGCGCGATGAATACGACATTCAGATTGAATTCGGAGACATCGGCAATATTCTGGCATATATTTCCATCGGTGACAGAATGCAGGACATCGAGCGTCTGGTCGGTGCGCTTGCGGACATCAAGCGGCTGTATGCAAAGGATAACACGGGGATGCTCTCGCTGGAATACATTCCGCCGCGTGTTGTGGCAACGCCGCAGGAGGCGTTTTACGCAGACAAGGAGATGCTGCCGCTCAGCCAGACTGCCGGCCGCATCTGTTCGGAGTTTGTCATGTGCTATCCGCCGGGAATTCCGATTCTGGCACCCGGCGAGATCATCACGCCGGATATTCTCGAATATATCCGCTATGCAAAGGAAAAGGGCTGCTCGATGCAGGGAACCGAGGATCCGGAGATCGCACACCTCAATGTGCTGCGGTAAAGCGCGGATCTGTAAAAAACAATCAAATGGAATGGGGGGAACAGCATTGAAGTTTTCGGAAGAGATGAAAATGTTGCAGCAAGTACGGCAGTTAAGCCTTATGAAGAAAACCGATACCGAAGCGGTAGAGAAAGATTATCAGGAACTTTTGCAGAAAATACTTTCTGATCTGAAAGAAAAGATCAGAAAGGGCATCGTCGCAGGAGCGTTCGACCGTGACATTGCCGGTGATTACGAGCTGTCCCCTTTTCATGCAATGAGATGTGCAAAGATTCCGAGACTTGGTGACGAGCCGAAGCTGTATTATTATGAGACAGTCGGAAGTATACATATGTTTCATTGGCTTCCGCTTTGCATAGGGAAGTATGACGGGAAACGGATGGCGAGCAAAAATGTCTGCATTGAGTTGACCGCAGCGGGAGAAAAGCTGCTGGCTGACTTTTCTGCTCTGGCAAAAGCAGAGGGAATACATATTTCATGTCAGCCGGCACTGCATACAAAAACAGATGAGTCTGTGGTTCTTCCGAAGTTCGGAACATATGAAAAGGTTGCAAATCCGAAACATATGAAAAAAGGTGCATTGAGTGATTTTTATATCAATGTGCATTACATGCTGGAATAGCCGGAATTGTCCGGTAAGGAGAAATTCGCATGATCGTCAATCAGTCTGTTCTGCGGGAGCAGGATCTCGATTTTATCAACGCACAGATTCGGAAGAATCCGAAGCGGATTGTGCTGCGTGTGATTGCGCTGCTGCTCGGGTTGTTTTTCCTGTTCGCGGCATTTTTGGAGGTACTCGCGCTCTTCAAATGGAAGGTCGGTTCGGTCTCGGATGCGCTGTTTCTCATTGCATTCTGCATCTTTGCCTATCTGCTGCTCTCGCGGGCTATTTTCTTGAAGCAGGTTTCCCGCCGTAATTCAAAAAAATATCAGTCGCTCTTCGCGCCGCGCACCTACACGGTTGATGCGGAGGGCATTGCGGCATCGCACAGCTTTGAAGGTGTTGAGACGCAGAATCGGTTCGCCTTTGCAAATGCGGATTGCAGTATTGCACGGGAGGATGCCGTCATTCTGCGCTTTCGCGGCGAGAAAAAGATGCAGTATTATATGTGTCTGCGCGATGACGGCTACACAGAGGGCAGCCGCGAGGAGCTGCTCTCGCTGCTTCGCGAAAAGGGCATACAGCAAAAATAAAGGAGGGAGCTGCATGGAATTCTGGTTTTCGGAAATGCACACGGACAATGTCAAGGCATCTATCCGGTGCGAGAAGCAATTATACAGCGGGCAGAGCGATTTTCAGCGCATTGACGTCTTTGATTCTGCTGAATTCGGGCGGTTTCTGGTATCAAACGGCAGCGTGATTTTCTCGGAGAAGGACGAGTTCATTTACGATGAAATGATCGTGCATGTACCGATGGCAGTGCATCCGGATGTGAAGCATGTGCTGGTGATCGGCGGCGGTGACGGCGGTGTCGCAAGAGAGCTGTCGCATTATAAAGAAATCGAGACGATTGATGTGGTCGAGCCGGATGAGATGTTTGTGGACGTCTGCCGCAAATATTTCCCCGACAACGCAAAGGGTCTGGACGACAAGCGCGTGACGATTTACAATCAGGACGGACTGCGCGCGCTGCGCACGCGGCACGGGGAATATGACCTGATTATCAACGACGCGACGGACCCGTTCGGGCATACGGCAGGGCTGTTCACAAAGGAATTCTACGGGCTGTGCTACAAGGCACTCAAAGACGACGGCATTATGGTCTATCAGCACGGCAGCCCGTTTTATGATGAAGATGAGGGCGCGTGTCAGTCGATGCACAAGAAGGCATACCGCGTGTTCCCGATCTGCCGCGTCTATCAGGCGCATATCCCGACCTGTTCGGCGGGCTACTGGCTGTTCGGATTTGCTTCAAAGAAGTATCATCCGCTGCATGATTTTGACGCAAAACGCTGGAACAAGCGCAAAATTCAGACATGGTATTATACGACGAACCTGCACACGGGCGCATTCATGCTGCCGCGCTATGTAGAGGATCTGCTTGAAGAAGCAGAGGACAGAGTGAAGAAAAAGGAGGAAAAGGATTCATGATCGCAATCGGAAGCGACCACGCCGCAGCAGATCTACGCGTGATTGTAAAGAAATATCTGGATGAAAAGGGACTGGCATATATTGACTGCGGCACCGACGAGGCACCGAGCGATTATCCGGTGATTGCGCAGAAGGTCTGCGGCGCAATCCAAAACGGGGATGCGGATACCGGCATTCTGCTCTGCGGCACCGGCATCGGCATGAGCATGGCGGCAAACAAATGCAGAGGCATTCGCGCGGCGGTCTGCTCGGAGAGTTACAGCGCACGCTTTACCCGTTTGCACAATGATGCCAACGTGCTGTGCATGGGTGCGAGAGTGGTCGGCTCGGGCCTTGCCGCGGAAATTCTTGACGCATTTTTGGAGACGGAATTTGAAGGCGGACGGCATCAGCGGCGCGTCGATATGGTGATGTCGCTGGAACAGCAGGCGGACTGACATCCGCAAAAGAAAAAGAGGGGGCGTATTTTTATGCAGAAAAAACGCATTGGTTCTGCTGCCTGTGCGGCGATGATGCTCGCTGTCACGGCGCAGGCGGTTCCGTTCACGCATGCGGCAGCAGCGATCGGTGACATCTATGAATTCGAGGGCGGCGTCATCAGCGGCTGCGATCCGAACGAGCCGATTGCATGGTCGCAGATCGACGAAGACGGCTTCGGCAACACCTGTGATATGACCGGATTTTCGGGCGAGGGCTATGTCTATCTTGGACAAAAGGACTCCTATGTCTCTGTGACTGTTGAAGTGGAGGAAGCGGGTTTTTACGGGCTGAGCCTGAACTATATTCAGTGCTTCGGCACACCGGACAATCCCAATAAAATTCAGTATCTGTATGTCAACGGCGAGAGCCAGGGCGATGTCAGCTTTCCGTTCAATTCCGGAGACGGCTGGACCCTGCTGAACGCCGGTTACATCCATCTCAATGCCGGCGAGAACGAGATCCGGATGGTGAGCTACTGGGGATATACATTCTTTGATTATCTGGTTCTGACAGAGGCACCGTCCTATATCACGGCACTGTCCCCGACACAGACGCTCTGCGATCCGAACGCCACACCGGAAGCACAGAAGCTCTATGCCTATCTCACAAGCGTGTACGGCACGCACATTTTGTCAGGGCAGCAGGAATACTGCGGTTCTCACTGCTACAACAAAAATGCCTATGAGGTAGAGGGCAAACCGATCAACTATCTGGAAAGCAACGAGCAGGAGTTTACCTATATCGAGGAGCAGACCGGCAAGCAGCCTGCGGTGCGCGGCATTGACTTTCTGTTCTACAACACCACCGAGCCGTATTATGATGACGCACCGGAGCGTGTCATTGCGTGGTACAAGGACAAGGGCGGGATCCCGACTGTCACCTATCACTGGAATGTGCCGACCGACGGCAAGGACAGCACAAAGGCAGCATTTTATGTGGAATCGACCGGCAATACGCCGTATACGACATTCAGCATTACAAACGCGCTGAAATCCGGTACATGGGAACATGAGAAGATCGACGCAGACATCGCAATTCTTGCACAGCAGTTCGGAAAAATTCAGGATGCCGGCGTGCCGGTGATTTTCCGTCCGCTGCATGAGGCAGAGGGCGCATGGTTCTGGTGGGGCGCAGAGGGCGCAGAGCCATGTGTCGCACTGTATCACTATCTCTATCAGCAGCTCACGGAAACCTACGGCATTCACAATCTGATCTGGGAGTGGACGAGCTATACCTACGCGACATCTCCGGACTGGTATCCGGGCGATGCGTATGTGGATATTGTCAGCTACGATAAGTACAATGCCGTGAATTATCAGCCGAATGAGAGCGCGATTTCCGCGACATTCTATTCGCTGGTTGCGTTTACCGAAGGACAGAAGATGGTCGCCATGAGCGAAAATGACACCATTCCGTCGCTGGACAATCTGCTGGAAGCGAACGCAGGCTGGCTGTATTTCTGCCCGTGGTACGGCAATTATCTGACCGACCTGACCAGCAAGACGGAACTGAACAAGATCTACAACAGCGAGTACTGCATCACGCTGGACGAACTGCCCGATTGGGACACCTACGATCCGGAGATCGTCACAACAGCTCCGAAAGAAGACGGCGGTGTTATGCTGGGCGATGCCGACGTCAACGGAAAAGTCGAGCTGACAGATGCGGTACTGATCTGCCGCACGGCAGCAGGAGACAGCAGCGCAGCACTGAGCGTGCAGGGCAGGATAAATGCAGACTGCTCGGGCGACGGAAAGATCAATGAAGCGGATGTGCTTCGCCTGCTGCGGTATCTGGCAGGGCGGATCTCCGTGGCGGAATTCTTGGGTATTGAGTAATTATTACAAATTTTCGCACAAAGGCTGCCGGAATTTATACGGCAGCCTTTGCATTTTCGCTTGACAAATGCGCGAAAATACGGTATAATGGTAGAGCCGCATGCCGGACGGTTGAAGCCGTACTATGTCTGCACGCAGATGAGTATGCACCGTTCGCAGCGAGTTCAAAAAAGAAGGCAGGTGCCAAAAAACATGTATGCAGTCATTTTGACGGGCGGCAAGCAGCTTCGCGTGGAAGAGGGCAATGTGATCCGCATTGAGAAACTTGCAGCGGAGGCAGGCGATACCGTCACCTTTGACCAGGTCGCAGCAGTCGGAGACGAGAGCGGTCTGAGCGTCGGTGCGCCCTTCGTGGACGGCGCAAAGGTCACCGCAAAGGTGCTTCGCAACGGCAAGGGCAAGAAGATTCGCGTCTTCACCTACAAGCCGAAGTGCGGTCAGAAGAAGGCGCAGGGTCACAGACAGCCCTACACTTGTGTCCGCATTGAATCCATCGCAAAATAAGCAAATATGCTGTTAAAAGCAAGATTTGTGCGCAAAAACGGTATGTATACCGAATGCACGGTTTCGGGGCATGATGCAGCGGAAGAGGATGCGGAATATTCCGTACTGTGTGCTGCGGTTTCCTCGGCAATGCAGCTGGTCTGCAATACGCTGACGGAATGCTTTTGTGTTCCGGAGGATGCGGTGCAGGTACAAGCAGCATCGGGCGCACAAAATCAAATCACGATCCGGCTTTCTTCGCCGGACAAGGTACAGTCTGAAATTTTACACGGGTTGCTGCTGCATTTTTCGCTTCTTTCCGAAGATGCCGGAAACCGGATGCAGGTGACGGTCACGGAAGCATAAAGCGGATGCAGCCGCAGCACAATCAATTCAAACGGAGGTGTAAACGCAATGATCCGTATCAGCATGCAGTTCTTCGCTCATAAAAAGGGCGTCGGTTCGACCAAGAACGGCCGTGATTCCGAGGCAAAACGCCTTGGCGTAAAGCGCGGTGACGGTCAGTTTGTGCTGGCAGGCAACATTCTTGTGCGCCAGCGCGGTACACATATTCATCCGGGCAACAATGTCGGCATCGGCTCTGATGACACCCTGTACGCTACCATCGACGGCAAGGTGAAGTTCGAGCGTTACGGCAAAGACCGCAAGCGCGTCAGCGCCTACGCTGTCGAGCAGTAAGACTTGTTCTCACGAACACGAAAATCCCCTTGCTGTTCCGGCAGGGGGATTATGTTTTTATGTTTTCAGACCGGAATCAGGAGGTGAACCCGGATGTTTGTCGATCAGGTAAAAATCCGTATCGAAGCCGGAAACGGCGGCGACGGCGCGGTCAGTTTTCACCGCGAAAAATATGTCGCAGCAGGCGGTCCGGACGGCGGTGACGGCGGCAAGGGCGGCGACATTGTCTTTGTGGCAGACGATCACTTTTCCTCGCTGATTGCATTCCGGTATCAGCGCAAGTATGTTGCGGCGAACGGAGAAAACGGCGCAGCCAAACGCTGCACCGGCAAATCGGCGCAGGATCTTGTCATCAAGGTGCCGCGCGGGACGGTCGTGCGGGAAGCAGAGAGCGGCCGCGTGATGGCGGACATCTCCGGAGATGAGCCGGTTATTTTGGCAAAGGGCGGCAGAGGCGGCAAGGGCAACCAGAATTTTGCGACCTCTACACGGCAGGTGCCGCGCTTTGCAAAACCCGGATATGACGGAGAAAAATTCGATGTCATTCTGGAACTGAAACTGCTTGCGGATGTGGGCTTGGTCGGCTTCCCGAATGTCGGAAAATCGACGCTGATCTCAGTGGTATCCGCGGCGAAGCCGAAAATTGCAAACTACCATTTCACGACGCTGGAACCGGTTCTCGGCGTGGTGAAGCTGGATGAGGAACGCTCCTTTGTCATGGCGGATATTCCCGGTCTGATCGAGGGCGCAGCCGAGGGAGCAGGACTTGGACATGCCTTTCTGCGGCATGTGGAACGCTGCCGGCTGATCGTGCATGTGCTGGACGTTTCGGGCAGTGAGATGCGCGACCCGATTGAAGATTTTGAGAAGATCAATAAGGAGCTGCGCAATTTTTCAGAGAGTCTGAGTGCGTGTCCGCAGATTGTCGCGGCGAACAAATCCGATCTTGCCGATGAGGCGCAGATCACGCGTCTGCGGGACTATATCGAAGGACAGGGCTTGCCGTTCTTCGTGATTTCCGCAGCGACAGTGCAGGGAACAAAGCCCCTGATGCAGGAGATTGCGCGCACATTGGATACGCTGCCGCCGGTCAAGCGGTTTGCAGCGGAGGCGGCACCGGAGAAAACAACAGAAGATGCGCATAAATTCACAGTCACGGAAGAGGACGGCGTCTATCTGGTCGAAGCACCGTTTATGGAGCCGATCATGCGCACTGTCAATCCGGACGACTGGTCGTCGCTGCAATATTTTGAGCGCGTTCTCCGCAGCAGCGGCATCATCGACAAGCTCGTGGAAACAGGCGTGCAGGAGGGCGATACCGTTGCAATCAACGGATTTGAATTTGAATATGTCGATTGACGGCAGGCACGGACACACGGAGCTTTCGGCAGAGCAGGCTCGGCAGTACAGCCCGCTTGCACTGGCGTTTCTGGGCGACAGTGTCTATGAGGTCATGGTGCGGGAGCAGCTTTTGCGCGAGGCGAACCGCCCGTCAAAGCAGCTGCATGAAGCCGCAGTTGCGCATGTGCGGGCAGCTTATCAGGCGGCAGCCGCGGAGCGGATTGCAGGCATTCTGACCGAGGAGGAAACCGACATGCTGCGCCGCGGCAGGAACGCGAGCGGAGCGAGCGTGCCGAAATCGGCATCTCCGGCAGATTATCGTATGGCAACAGGCTTTGAGTGCCTGTTCGGGTATTTATATCTCTGCGGGCGGACTGCGAGACTGGCTGAGCTGTTTGCCGTCATCTGGCAGACCGCAGCGCAGGAAACACATGAATGATCAGGAGGATAATGCGATGTCAGGACATTCCAAGTGGAACAATATTAAGCGGAAAAAGGAAGCGACCGATGCGGCAAAGGCAAAGATCTTTACCAAGATCGGCAGAGAGATGATGGTTGTCATCAAAGAGGGCGGCGCAGACCCGAACAATAACAGCAAGCTGCGCGACCTCATTGCAAAGGCAAAGGCAAACAATGTTCCGAACGATAATATTGACCGCCTGATCAAAAAGGCGGCAGGTGACAGCGACAAGAATAATTACGAGAGCCTGACCTATGAGGGCTACGGTCCGAACGGTGTCGCGGTCATCGTAGAGTGTCTGACCGACAACAAAAACCGTACCGCCGGAAATATCCGCCACTATTTTGATAAATTCGGCGGCAATCTCGGTACAACCGGCTGCGTGTCCTATCTCTTCTCCGAAAAAGGCATTGTCGTGCTGGAACATGAGGGCGAGCTGGATGAGGATACCGTGCTGGAAGATGTCATGGACCTCGGCGGAGATGATATGACCTTTTCCGAGGACAGCGTGGAGATCATCTGTGATCCGTCGGCAGTCGGTGAACTGCGCGAGGGACTGACAGCGAAGGGTTATCTTGTTGTGTCTGCGGAAGCGGAGCAGATTCCTGCGACGTATGTGACGCTGACCGAGGAGGAATCTCTGCGCAAGATGGGTCTGCTGCTGGAACATCTGGAAGATGACGATGACGTGCAGAATGTCTGGCACAACTGGGAGATGCCGGAAGAGTAAACCGCATCTCCTCATACATGGTTTTTTAGGAGATGAGAGCTGTCTCTGATGGATTAATGATTCGCCTCAAACTCTGCCGGCGGGAATTTGTTCCGCCGGAAACGCAAAAACAGCATCCTCCATGCGGGGGATGCTGTTTTTTTGATTGCGCTGCGAAGAGATTGAAATTGCTCCGGCATTGACTTATCACAACTGTTTTGCACCGGAGAGAATGCGGAGCAGGATAGAGAGATCCGCGCTGTTGATGTCGGAATTTCCGTCGCAGTCTGCATTGGCTCTGCCCTGTGCGTTCAGCGAGACACCGGTAACCTGACCGACTGCTTTCGCGAGCAGCACGGCATCGGCAAGCTCAACCTTACCGTTGACATCCACATCACCGAGCAGGATGCCGGTGAGTGGCGCGGTTGTTTCGGTTACCGTAGTCGAGGTTGTTGTTTCCGGTGTGGTTGTGGTCGTCGTTGTCGTTGTGGTGGTTGTTGTCGTTGTGGTGGTAGTAGAAGTTGTGAGATAAGTGACCGACTGAATCGCGCAGTCATCCACAGAACCGTAGCAGCCGGCATCGCCGGAGATCGTCACTGTTATTGTGATGGTTTCGCCGGAATTGACATTCAGCTCAACGGTCGGGTTCATCCAGACCGCCCAGCCGCTTCCGGAGCCGGAGACGGTTTTGGTCTGTCCGCCGGATGTTTTTACTGTCAGCGTATAAGTGCTGGTCTCGTCTGCCTGAATATAGACAGAGCAGCGATAGGTACTGCTTGTGTTTGCGGTGACAGAGGCTGTGGCAGTGCTGCCGGAGAACGCGCTTTCGGAATACCAGTGCAGAGCGTATTCGCCGGAGCGCGGGTCCTCTGCACGCACATCAAAATGTCCGCCGGAGGTCGAATTCAGTGTCCAGCCGGTCGGTTTATCGGACCAGCCGCCGTTCGCTTCAAAGCCTGGGTTGGAGAGCAGATTGCTGCCAAGCTTTTCAGAGTTAGAAGAGGAATTGCCGTTTCCGTGAACGGTGTTGAAGACATAGAGAGAATCGAGCGGAACGCCGCTGCTGCTGAACAGCGACTCATTTTCGACGCAGCTTCCGCCGTACCACTGTTTTGCACTGGAATCATATTCACCCGCAGCCGCATTTGCCCAGCCGGAGCCATAGGTATTCCAGAGCTGCTGATTGGAATTGTAATTGCTGCCGACGGGGAGCCATGCAGGTTCCCAGTAGAATACGCCGATTCCCTTTCCGTTGGGAACAGCAGCGACAGCGGTAAACAGATCGTGCAGGAAGGAAATCTGACCGTTCACACTGACGTCGTAAGAAGCAGTATCGCCGAGATCGTCGGCACTCTTGATGGTGTTTGAAAAGCCGTCGATGTCTTCAAAAGTACGAACCCACGAGGTTTCTGCAACTACTACCTTTTTGTCGTAGGTGCTTGCAATATTGGTGAGCGTGGAGGTTAGGTTGGAGAGCGTGCCGTGCCAGTAGGGATAATAGGATGTCGCAAAGACATCGTAATCGACATTGGTTTGATTCAGCATTTTCGCAAGGTAGGTCATGTTGCTGGTTTTTTCCGGATTGGTGAAATGAATTGCCACGAGAATATCGCTGCTGAACGCACGGACGGCACGGGAGCCGGCATTGAAGAGAGAGGCGAGTGCCGCCCAGCCTTCGTCGCTCCAATTATAGTCGTCGAGCAGTACGCCGCACATACCGGTTGTTGTCTCGTTGCCGACCTGTACCATGGCAATATCTGCGCCGGTTGCAGCGATCTTTCCGAGCGTGTCATAGGTAAAGCTGTAAATGGCATCGGCTTTCTGGCTGACGGAATAATTCTTCCATGCCTTTGGCGCAGCCTGCTTGCCGGGGTCAGCCCAGAAGTCGGAGTAGTGGAAATCGACGAGCAGTTTGAGACCGGCATTGGCGCAGCGTGAAGCGATCTGTACTGCGACATTTACATCGCAGATGCCGCCGCCGTAGTTTGCGCCGGTCGAGGAGTTATACGGATCATTCCAGATGCGCACACGGACGGTGTTCACACCGGCATCCGCGAGCGTGACGAAAATATCCTGCTGATTGCCGTTTTTGTCATAGAATTTGACGCCGCTGTTTTCGAGCGAGATGACAGACGAGACATCGACGCCCTTGAACGGCTCCCCGCTGTCAAAAGGCAGACCGGAAATGCCGTTGAAGGTGACGGTATCGGCGGCGGCACCGGTACCGGGTTCCGGCAGTGCGCCGGCATTGCAGATCAGCAGTGCGGCGGCTGTCACGGAGGCAAACCATTTTTTCAGTAGCTTCATAAGAAAATCCCCTTTTTCTCTCAGTTGCAGTTGCTTCTCATATAGCGCAATCGGTTGCGCATCTTCTGCATTTTATTATACCACATATTTTCGTCATGTGCAATGTGTTTTTGTACTGATTGTACTGTCTGATTGTCACCTTTTGCTGTGCGATTGCTGATAGAAGCTGGGGAGTTGACGGTTGAAAACCGGTTTTTGTATGCAGAACACGGGATATTCTCCAAAATGTCCGCCATAGAAGAACAACTGCATTCACAAAAAGCACATGTCCGAAGAAAGAAAGTTTGTGAAGCACGCCTATTGATTTTTTCGGTAAAATGGACTATACTATTGTAGTAGTATCAAAGCAAAAGGAGAGGGCAATATGTCTGAGATTCAAATGAACCGGAAAACGGTGAAATTCGGCGGCAGCAGTCTTGCCGATGCAGAACAGTTCAAAAAGGTCAAGGCGATTATCACAAGTGATCCGGATCGCCGGTTTGTGGTTCCCTCCGCACCGGGCAAGCGGTATTCCAACGACATCAAGATTACCGATCTGCTGTACACCTGTCAGAAGCTCGCGGCAGAGGGCGCGGATTTTTCGGAAGAGCTTGGGAAAATCCGTGCGCGCTATCTGGAAATTGCAAAGGCATTGGAGCTGACCTTTGATCCGACCGATGAGCTGGATCGGATTGCCTATCGCCTGAAAGAGGGCGCGACAAAGGATTATGCAGCGAGCCGCGGCGAATATCTCAACGGTCTGCTGCTGAGCAATTATCTTGGTTTTCCGTTTGTTGATGCAGCGGATGTTGTCTGCTTCAACGAGAACGGCACATTGCTGATGACCGAAACGATGATGGCAATGCGTGAAGTGCTGGGCAAGCTGGATCATGCAGTCATTCCCGGCTTTTACGGCGCAGGTCCGAACGGAGAAATCATTACATTTTCCCGCGGCGGTTCAGACATCACAGGTTCTCTGGTTGCGCGGGCGGTGCGCGCGCAAATCTATGAAAACTGGACGGATGTGTCCGGTGTGCTGGTTGCCGACCCGCGGATCGTGCCGAATGCAGCAGTGATCAATACGATCACATATGAGGAGCTGCGGGAGCTGTCGTATATGGGTGCGACGGTGCTGCATGAGGATGCGATATTCCCGGTACGCGCAGCAGGCATTCCGATCAATATTCGCAACACGAACGAACCGGAAGCACCGGGAACCCTGATCGTTGCGGATGACAGTGCCGATTCCGATGTGCTGACCGGTTATACCATTACCGGCATCGCAGGCAAAAAGGGCTTCTGCGCAATCAACATTCAGAAAGCGATGATGAATGCAGAGCTTGGTTTCTGCCGCAAGGTGCTGACTGTGCTGGAAGAGATGGAGATTTCCTTCGAGCATATGCCGTCCGGCATTGATACCATGAGCATTATTGTGTCGGAAGAGGCGATTGCCGGCAGAGAGAAGACGCTGCTCTCGAAGATTCGTAAGGCAGTTTCTCCCGATTCCTGTGAGATTGAGCATGGTATTACGCTGCTGGCGGTTGTCGGCAGAGGCATGCGCAGAACGCGCGGTACGGCTGCCCGTATTTTTGCAGCATTGGCACATGCCCGCATCAATGTCAAGATGATTGATCAGGGTTCGAGTGAGCTGAATATCATTATCGGGCTGCTGGACGGCGATTTTGAGGAAGCCGTGCGCAGAATTTATGATATGTTCGTCAACAGCGCGGTGCAGGAAACTGCATAAGCGGGCGTGCCTCCGTTTTTTCAGTGAAAACAGCACCATCCGTAAGGATGGTACTATGATAGTAGTGTAGCCCCGAAGCATTGCCTCGGGGCTTTTCATGTTGCTGTTCTGCTCATATAAATCAAAATTTGGCGGCGTGATTGGGGGACATTGTGGGGACGCTCACGCTTGCGCGGTTGAGTTTGTGTCGCAAACGTCAAGTCGCCCACACCCCTGCCGGAGGGACGGCGGTCCCTCCGGACCTCCCTGTACAAAAAATCCCCGTCCCCGTACGGGGACGGGGATTTTTATATAGGGGGGTTTGTGGGGATCGCTATCCCCTCAGCGGGAGTTTGAGGGCAGAACCCTCAAAACATCTCTCAATGATGCCGCGCAAATTCTGATTTATCCTGGAAATACTTTGCCAAAATGAATAACAAGGAGAATCTATTATGACCGAATTCAAAACGCCTTACGGTCTGATCGGAAGAAAGCTCGGACACAGCATTTCGCCCGAAATCCATGCAGCACTGGGCAATCCGCAGTATTCGCTCTATGAAACCGAACCGGATGCGCTTGCGGCATTTCTCTCCGATGCAAGGCTGAAAGCACTCAATGTCACCATTCCGTACAAAATAGATGTTATCCCGCTCTGTGCGTCGCTTGACCCGCTTGCAGAAGCGATCGGCAGCGTCAATACACTTGTGCGGCAGGCGGACGGTACATGGAAGGGCTATAATACCGATGCCTACGGTCTGCGCTGCATGATGCGCGCGGGCGGACTGACCTTTGCGGGACAGCATGTGCTGGTGCTCGGAAACGGCGGTGTGTCACAGACCATTCAGGCTGTTGCAAAGCTGGACGGCTGCGCAACACTGACGGTGCTGGATATTGCCGGCACGGAATACGCTTACGATGATCTGCCGCAGTTTTACGACAGTACAACTTTGATTGTCAACGCGACACCCGTCGGAATGTATCCGAAAGCAGGCACCTCGCTGGTCGATCTGAGCTGTTTTCCGCATCTGACCGGCGTTGCAGAGGTGATTTACAATCCGCAGCGAACGGCACTGCTCTTGCAGGCAGAACGTCTCGGTTTGCCATATGCGGGCGGTCTGACCATGCTCGTGGCACAGGCTAAGCAGGCGGCGGAGCATTTCTTCGGCAGACCCGTTGACGACGGAAAAATTGCGGAGATCGGTGCGAAAATGCAGCAGGATGCAGAAAATATCGTGTTGATCGGAATGCCCGGCAGCGGGAAAACAACCATTGGAGCTGCACTTGCAGAGCTGACCGGCAGAGAAGCAGTCGATCTTGATGCCGAAATTGAAAAGAAAGCCGGCAAAACGATTCCCGAAATCTTTGCGGAATCGGGCGAGGACGGTTTCCGCCGCATAGAGAGCGAGGTCACGGCGGAATGCAGCGCGCGCAGAGGCGTCATTCTTCTGACAGGCGGCGGTGTTGTGACGCGCGATGCGAATTACGCACCGCTTCGCAGCAACGGCCGCATTTATCAGATTTGCCGCCCGATCGAACAGCTCAGCCGCGAGGGGCGGCCGCTCTCGCAGAACGCCGATTTGCATGCAATGGCGGAAAAGCGGATGCCGCTTTACCTTGCATGGGCTGCAAAGCAGATTGACAATACCCGCACGCCGGCAGCGGCAGCGGAGGAGATTTGGAGGGATTTTTGTGCATATACTCGTGCTGAATGGGCCGAATTTGAATCTGCTGGGAACGCGTGAGCCGGAGCATTACGGCACGCAGACCTATGCCGACCTGATCGCGCTGCTCGAAGCGGAGGCAGCAAGGCTCGGCATCACAATCGAGTGCTGTCAGTCCAACCATGAGGGCGATCTGGTGGACAAAATTCAGGCGGCGATGGGCAAAGCGGACGGCATTGTCATCAATCCGGCGGCATATACGCACACGAGCGTCGCACTGTTGGATGCGGTCAAGGCAGTGCAGATTCCGACGGTCGAGGTGCATATCTCCGACCCTGATACCCGTGATGACTTCCGGAAAATTTCGTACATCCGGCAGGCTTGCATCGCAACGGTCAAGGGCAAGGGCTTTGCAGGATATGTTGAGGCAATGCAGATACTTGCAGAGCGAGCGAAATGAGATAAGGATAGAATAATCCCCCGCGCCTTTGATCGGTGCGGGGGGATTTTTTACCATTGATAGTGGCTTTTTCTTGCGATAACCGTGTATTCAGCTACATTGTCAGAAGATGCCTCTTCATTTGCAAACAATGTGCTTGCCTCAAAACTCTTTGTTGATCCAACAGTCAAATCCATTACGTTTGTTCCTGTTATGGCGAGTACCTTTCCGTCATTATCATAAAGGATAATCTGTATATATACCATGCTGTCATCTTCCTCGGATGAATTTGTTATGCGACCGGTAATTTTGATGTTACCATAATCATCCGTACGCATATCTGTATCTGTAACTTCATAATCCACGATCTCACCGCGCCCAACTTCTAGTGTGTATTGCGGAACGAGTTTTATGCCGTTATCAAGTGATACAGATTCATCAATATAACTCGAACCAATTCCGTTGTAATAATAGCCCTTTTCACCGGGCGCAATTATATCCGGACAGCTTGAAATAAAGGTATCACTTTGCAGTAAATGCCCGTTATCATCTTCGAGATCAAACGTACAGTCGTCCATATAAATATTGGTGCTTCCGGTATTTAGAATTTCAACATATCCGTAATATTCTAATCTGCCGATTGAATTTTCGTAGTAAGTAAAACTGGTATCGGTGATTTCGTATGACATATCGGATTGTTCACTTGACGTGTCAGATTCTTCCTCATCTGCATCAGATGGAGTGTTTGAAGCATCGGATTGTGATTCTTCAATACTTACTTTTGATGTCGTACTTCCGTCAGAACCACTGCCTGCCGCCAAGTCGGATCGTAGCCATGTCGT
>JAZQNP010000080.1:0-20167 GCA_045627405.1 Oscillospiraceae bacterium
CGCCTCTTACTGATGAGACAGATGCAGTTTAAGTATAAATACAAACCCATTATGCTCAACAGAGGTATCCCCCTCTACGAAAGAAAAGCTGGCATTCGTATAAGAAAGGTGGAATGGGCATGAAAACAGCCGCAGCATACATCCGCGTATCCACTGAGGATCAGGTCGAGTTTTCGCCGGACAGCCAGCTCAAAGCGATCCGCAAGTATGCGAAAGAGCATGATCTGATCCTGCCGGAGGAATTTGTGTTCGCGGACGAGGGCATCAGTGGGCGCAAGGCGGATAAGCGTCCGGAGTTCCAACGCATGATCGGCACAGCGAAACTGAAACCACGTCCGTTCGACGTCATCTTGCTCTGGAAATTCAGCCGTTTTGCCCGAAACCGTGAGGACAGCATCGTTTACAAGTCCATGCTGCGCAAGCAGTGTGGCATCGAGGTTGTCAGCATCTCTGAGCAGCTCTCGGAGGATAAGACCTCGATCCTGATCGAGGCACTGATCGAGGCGATGGATGAATACTACTCGTTGAATCTTGCCGAGGAAGTCCGGCGCGGCATGTCCGAGAAGTTCTCCCGCGGTGGAGTGGTCTCGCAGCCGCCGTTTGGCTACCGGATGCAGGACGGCATCTTCTTCCCGGACGAAACAACTGCTCCGATCGTACAGATGATCTTCGAGGACTATCTGAGCGGCGTTCCTGTGCGTCAGATCGCGCGCAAGCTCAATGAGATGGGAGTAACGTCCAGGCATGGCAACCCCTTCGAGAATCGCACGGTAGAGTACATTTTGACGAACCCTGTCTATATCGGCAAGCTGCGCCGAAGTCAGACCGGCGACAGATCGGACCGATTTCATGAGCAGGATCAGTGCGTTGACGGTCAACATCAGCCGATTATTGACACCGCAATGTTTGAGGAAGTCCAGGCAAAGCGTGCCGATACAAAGAAGATGTATAAAAAGTATGCCAGGCAGGATCAGCCGGTGCAGTTCATGCTGAAAGGGCTTGTCCGCTGTGATCATTGCGGTGCAACACTGGTGATGTCTTCGACCGGCAAATACCTACAATGTCATAATTATGGCCGGGGGAAGTGCAGCGTATCACATGCAATTTCCGTACCTAAGATCAATCAGATCGTGCTGGATCAGATGCGTGAGGATTTATCTGATCCGGAATTCGCAACGCGGGTAAAAAAGAAAAATGTGCCGAAATCGGCAACATCGCCAATCCCGGCACTGATCGAAAAGGAAGAACAGAAACTGATTCGGATCCGAGAAGCATTTGAAACCGGTATTGATACACTTGACGAGTATCGGCAGAACAAGCAGCGAATTGCCGATAGAATTGCCGCTTTGCAGGAACAGCTTGCCACATCATCTGAGCCGCAGCCCGTTGATACTGACGTATTCATAGGAAAAGTGAAAACGAGTATCGCAACATTGGCGGATCCTTCTGCAAGTGAAATTATCAAAAATTCAATTCTGCACACTATTATAGAGCAGATCATATTCATGAAGCCAAGCGGTCGAATTGAGATCGTTTATCATTTGTAATAGAATTATATCTATTTGGCGTTTAGTCCGCCGAGCTGTGACATAATCATCTTTGCAAGCCGCGCATTCGGCTGAGCTACCTTGACCGGATGCTGCAAGGTCTTTTCATACTGAAACATCAGTTTGCCTCCTTTTCCCAAGGCCAAGGCGTATTGCTCCACGCTGCCCAGCCGTCAGCCATGCCGACCTGATTTTTGGTCAGCGCACCAAAGCGTGCTGCATAGGCGTCTGCATATTTCCGGTACATCTCGCTGCATTCTGTAAAGCGCGCAAGTGCATCGGTATCCGTCGGGTGGGTATCCAGATACAGTGCAAGGTCGGTCATCATAAAACCGGTCTCACGCACACGCTGCAACAGATCATCCTTTTCCATTGTATCCAAAGACCGCTCTTGCATCGTCTGTTCCCCCTCTCTCATTCATAAAAGGCATGCAAAGCGACGGGAACACAGTTCCTGCACGCAGTGCATCTGACGGAGCCATCGGCTCCTCCCATGTCTGATACGGCACATATGCCATCGCAAGCGAGAGCTTTGCCGGGAAGACTCCCTGCGGCGATGCCGGCACCGTCATGTTATCAAGCATAATCGCACTCCTTATTTTCAGAGGTCATATTCGGAAGGCAGGCTCTGATTGCCAGCCTCTGTTCTAATTTATGCTGCATCGGCGCATTTCGACACAGTTTGCAGAATCCGGATGCTTCGACTTGATTTTTCCGGAAAAGTGTGCTATAATAGCTCAGTGAGCAGACTGCGCAGCCGCGGCAGCTTTTCTGCTGACGAGGAAAGTCCGGGCATCACAGAGCAAGGTAACTGCTAACGGCAGCCGGAGGCGACTCCAGGGCCAGTGCAACAGAGATGAGACTGCATTTCTCCTTTTTCGAGAGATGTAACGGTGGAAAGGTGGGGTAAGAGCCCACCAGAGCGCGTGAGAACGCGCTGCTGTGTAAACCCTGCCCGATGCAACGCTGATTGGTGCAAATGATCTTAACGCTTGCTCGGCGGATCATTCTGCATAGGCGGCTTGAACGGTCCGGCGACGGATCACTGCTTTCATTTTCCGAAGCAGTGCTGTCTGCTTTGCAGACATGCGTCTAGATAAATGGCTGCGATCGCCGGCAACGGCGGTACAGAACCCGGCTTACAGGTCTGGTCACGAAACGGATAGCCGATGCGCTGATTCCGCGCATCGGTTTTTTCCATGCGAAAGGATGGTCTGCAATGGAGAAAAAAGGATTGATTGCAATCGCTGTGACTGTGGTGATTGTACTCGCGCTCGCGGGTATGAGTGCCATGCAAAGAAAAAACCGCAATGAGGAATCGTCCGTTGCAGAAAGCTCTGCTGTGACCACGGATATTATCATCGTTCCTGCGGAAATGCCGTCACGCATTTCATTTCAGACGCCGCCCGGATTCACCGAGACCAGCTCCGCATACTATGATAAATACTATGTGCTGAACGACGCATCTGTCATCGTGACCGGAGAAGAACTCACAATCGGCGGCACCGTGCTCGATGAATATGTCGAGGATGTCAAGGCGCAGTACGAAAAAACCGCCGATGAATACAAGCTGCTGAGCGATGACGAAATCAAGCTCAAAGGTGATCTCCCCTGCCGCGTCCTGCAATTCACCTATGCCATCGTTGCCGCTGACGCGAAACAGGAGATGGAATGTATCACAGCGGTCATAATCCAAGACGATTTTGTATATATTGTCACCTGCAAAAGCAAAAAAGAGACTTTTAACACCTATCGCGCCGCTTTCCTGCAAATGATCGAAAGCATTGAGATCGAAGAAGTCACCCCGCCTGAGGCAACGACTGCCGCTGCACCGCAATCACCACAATAAAGAATTCGTCATCCATGCCGAAATTTTCATGTGGAATTCGTCATCCTGTACAAATACCTGTGAGGAAAACTCACGAAATCACCAATCTTTTGCTTTTTTTCAAAAAGGGATTTGACAAATCTGCTGTTTTCGGTTATAATATTAGCAGTATCCTTGCCGCAGTGCGGATGTGCATTGCAGCAGCAAATACAAATTTCCCCTGCTCTCTGTATCAGATACAGACAGCAGCCGCTGTCTTGCGTTCAAAAATACCGCAGCAGTGCCTGAAAGGAGCATGACTATGTCAAAAATGATCGCGGTGACCTCCGGAAAAGGCGGCACCGGAAAATCCTCTATCTGCGCAGGTCTCGGCTATTGCCTTGCAAAACAGGGCAGCCGCACGCTCATCATCGAGCTGGATTTCGGTCTTCGCTGCATTGATATTATCTTCGGCATGACCAACCAGATTAAATATGACCTGAGCGATGTGCTGGACGGTAAGGTTTCTGCACTCGATGCAGTTACCAGAGTGCCGATGGCAAGCAACCTCTTCGTGCTGTGCGCACCGAAGAATCCTTTCCAGGCTGTCACCGTCGAGCAGATCATCGGCATCTGCCGCTCTGTCCGCAAATATTACGACTATATCATCATCGACACCGGCGCAGGCATTAATAACCACGTCTTTGACATCGTGGAGCAGGCAAACCTGATTCTCGTTGTTACGACACCCGATCCGATCTGCGTCCGTGATGCACAGATGATGTCCGATGAGTTCTATGCCCGCGGCAACCGCCGCCAGCGTCTGATCATCAATAAGATCAGCAAAAAAGCTCTCGGAGCCGAGCTGGTGCGTGACCTCGACGAGATCATTGATACCATCGGCGTGCAGCTCATCGGTGTTGTACCGGATGACTATGACCTCGTCATCGCAACCGGAAAAGGTGAACCGATCCCCTCTACCGCGCCAAGCCTTGCTGCTTTTGATGCAATTTCCAAGCGTTTGCGCGGTGAAAATGCACCGCTGACAGTCAAGATCGGATAAGACGATTCCGACAGCGGGCGATTTGCAGAGGAACAGAGATAGAATATACAGATTTTCACAGCGAAAGGATGGATTTGGATTATGACCATTGCACTGATTGCCCATGACGCAAAAAAAGAGCTCATGATTCAATTTTGTACGGCTTATTACGCAATTCTGAGCAGACATACACTTTGCGCAACCGGTACGACCGGTAAACAGGTTTCCGAAGCAACCAGTTTGCCCATTAAACGCTTTTTGAGCGGCTCACAGGGCGGCGGACAGGAAATCGCTGCACGCATTTCCTGCGACGAGATTGATGTACTGCTTTTCTTCCGTGATCCGATTAACCCCAAGGCAACCGAACCCAACGACATGAATCTGCTGCGCCTCTGCGATGTACACAATGTGCCGGTAGCTACCAATATCGCAACCGCAGAAGCCCTGATTCTCGCGCTGGAACGCGGCGATCTCGATTGGCGCGAAATCGGCAATCCGCAGATGTAATTCAGTCATACAATCATTGCCCCTTTGTGTGGAAAGGGGCAATTTTTATGGAAAGGAACCGAACACATGGCAAATTATTTGAAACGTCCGAACGGCACCGAGGATATTACACCTGACCGCGTACACAAATGGCACACGGTCGAACAGGTTGTGCGCACGGCTGCTGCAAATTTCGGCTTCTCTGAGATTCGTGTCCCGACATTTGAATCCACGGAGCTGTTCCAGCGTTCTGTCGGTGAGACCACTGACGTGGTGCAAAAGGAAATGTACACGGTGATCGCAAAGGAAACTGCCTATACGCTGCGTCCGGAGGGAACCGCCGGCACCATCCGCGCGATGCTGCAAAACGGCATGCTCGCAGAGGCACTTCCGCAGAAGGTCTACTACATCCTCTCCTGCTTCCGGCACGAACGCCCGCAGGCAGGCAGACTCCGCGAATTCCATCAGTTCGGCATCGAAATGGCAGGCTCCGCCTCTCCCTATGCCGACGCAGAGGTCATTCTGCTCGCAAAGAGTATTCTCGATACCTTGCAGCTGCGCAATATTCAGCTCAATATCAACAGCATCGGCTGCCCGACCTGCCGTGCGCAGTATCAGCAGGCTCTGAGAGCATACTTTGAACCGCACAAGGATCAGCTCTGTGAGACCTGTCAGGAGCGGCTCGTGCGCAATCCGATGCGCCTGCTCGACTGCAAGAGTCCGGAGGATCAGGAAATCGCCAAGGATGCACCTGTCATTCTAGACTATCTCTGCGATGAATGCAAAAATCATTTTGAAACGCTGCAAGCAGCACTCACCGATATGGGCGTTGCATTTCAGATTAATCCGAAGATTGTGCGCGGTCTGGACTACTATACCAAAACGGTGTTTGAGTTCATTACCACAGACATCGGCGCACAGGGAACGGTCTGCGGTGGCGGAAGATATGACGGTCTGATTGAACAGCTCGGCGGACAGAGTGTCCCCGCGCTGGGCTTTGGTATGGGACTGGAACGCCTCATCCTCACAATGGAACAGCAGGGCTGCACATTCCTCGCTCCCCCACGCTGCGAGGTATATCTCGCGCCGATGGACAACGAAGCAAGACCGACTGCACAGCAGCTCGCGGTCATCCTGCGAAATATGGGGATCCGCGCAGAATTCGACCTCGTCGGCCGCGCATTCAAGGCACAGATGAAGTATGCCAATAAAATAGGCGCAAAATATCTGCTGGTACTCGGCTCGGATGAGCTGTCCTCCAAGTCCGGTCAGCTCAAAAACATGGACACCGGTACCGCAAAGCCCATCCGCTTTGATTCACCGGAGCATTTTACAGAGGATTTTACCGAGATCTCCCTCAGCGAAATGCTGTAACCTGATGTGAGGAGCCTGTATCTCAAATGAAAGAAATATTCCGGCAGATTTCGGATTTTCTGCGCAGCGGATTCCTTGTGCTGCTGGTTCTGGCAGCGGGATTTCTTGCTGTCTACCGGCTCATCCGGCTGCAAATTGTGGAAGCAAACAGTGAAACAGTTACCGCAGCACCCACGCAGACGGTCTATACGCAAATCGTGCCTGCAACACGCGGTGAAATTGTCGATTCCGAGGGGAATGCAATCGTCTCCAACAAAATCGGCTATCATCTGATCATTGAGAAGGCGTATCTTCCGAGCGATCCCACAGCAAGCAATGCCGTGATCTATGCCGCTGTTCAGCTTTTGCAGGAAGCCGGTTATGAATGGAATGACACCACGCCGGTCTCGCTGACACAGCCGTACGCGTTTGAGCAGGGGCGTGAAAATGACGCGGATGCGATGAAAGAAAAGCTGCATCTCAACAGCTATGCCACTGCGGAAAACTGCATTGACAAGCTGATTTCTGACTATGAGATCAGCGATGACTACTCGGAAGAGGAAAAACGCATCATTGCCGGCGTGCGCTATGAGATGCTGCTGCGGCAATTCTCGATGTCCAATGTGTTCTATCTCGCAAACGACATTGATCTTCCGCTGGTCACATGCATCAAAGAGCTGCGTGTCACGCTGCCCGGCATCAATATTGCAGAGGCAGCCGTCCGCACTGTCGAACAGGGCGATGTACTCCCCCACGAAATCGGTTATACCGGTCCGATCTTCAACGAAACTGAATATGAAGCACTGCTGACCAACGGTCACGATGATTATCTGCTTTCGGATACAGTCGGAAAAACCGGTCTGGAACTGGCTTGTGAAGCAACCCTTCGCGGCTATAACGGCACAAGAGAAATCACGGTCACAAACGGAGAGGTCACTTCGGTCGATGTCACGGAGGAACCTGTCGGCGGACAGACCATTCAGCTTACGGTAAACAGCGGCTATCAGCGCGATCTGCAAGCACTGCTCAGCAGTTACTGCGCCCATCTGCGCACAACAGACAAAGAATGCCGCAATGCAAACTGCGGCGCGATTGTCGTACTCGATGCAAAAGACAATGCCGTCCTCGGCATGGCAACACTGCCGACCTATGATCTCAGTGAGCTGCTCGATGATTACTCGGCGGTCACGGCACGCGTCAACACACCGCTTGTCAACCGGGCAACCGACGGTCTTTACCGTCCCGGTTCCACATTCAAAACCATCACTGCCACTGCCGGTCTGGACACCGGACTGATCAACGGAAACAGCACATTTTATTGCGGCAGAAATTTCCACTATATCGACACAACCTACCACTGCACCGGCACACACCGCAATATCAATGTCACCAAAGCCCTGACGGTATCCTGCAATATCTTTTTCTATAACCTCGGTCTGAATATGGGACTGGATACACTGCTCGACTATGAAGCACGCTACGGGCTCGGCGCACCGCTCGGGCTGGAATCCGGCGACAGCGGCGGGTATCTGGCTTGTCCGGAGACATTTGAGGAGCTGGGACTGACATGGTATGTCGGTGAACTGACGCAGGCGTCCATCGGTCAGTCGGAGATTCAGGTCACACCGCTGCAAATGGCAGTTGTTGCGTCAACCATTGCCAACGAAGGTGTACGTTACACACCGCATCTGATTGCATCCACATGGAACAATACCATGACCGAAAAAATCTCTGATTATGAGCCGGTCATTGCGCAGACCGTCACCACGGGCAGCAACGAGGTCTACTCCTACATCGAACAGGGCATGATCGGTGCTGCACAGACAGCCATGCCCGCAGAATATGATCTCAATAAAATCGGCGTGAGCGTTGCCATCAAAACCGGTACACCGCAGTCCGCACGCGGAACCGACTCTTTTGTCATCGGTTATGCGCCGGCAGAAGCTCCGGAGATCGCCTTCTGTGCGGTCATTGAGGGCGGAAAGAATGCAAAATATATGGTAAGAGAGATTTTGCAGTCATATGCAAATGCGTATCCGGATTCGCAGATCGGTCAGGCGATGTATACCACAGCGGCGGCAGAATGAGAGGTGTTCCATGAATATTCAGGTTTTCGGAAAATCCAAATGCTTTGAAACCAAAAAAGCAGAACGCTTCTTCAAGGAACGCGGCATCCGATTTCAGTCGATTGACCTGCCGGGCAAGGGCATGAGCAAGCGTGAGCTGGAAAGTGTCCTGCGCGCCGTCGGGGACATTTCCCTGCTGATTGATGAAAAAAATAAGGATGCAGCACTGGTCAGATACCTGCTGCCGGATGCACAGTTTGAGAAATTGCTGGAAATTCCTGCATTGCTCCGCACGCCGATCGTCCGGAACGGACAGAAAGCCACCGTCGGGGAAGCATCGGCGGTCTGGAAGCAGTGGATCGAAGAGGGATAAATTATATCTGAATCCGGAATTCGGAATCACGAACGTAAATCTTCACTATTCTTCATTCCGCATTCCCCATTCCGCATTCATATAACTGCAAAAATCAGGATTTATCCTTGTTTAGTCTTGACAATCGGAAAAATCCGTGCTATAATAATCCCAGACAAATGCGATGACGAACGAGTAGTACATTCCGAAGCAGCGGTACAGAGAGGATGCGTCCGGTGTAAGCATCTCCGCTGCGGAATCGAAGTCGCGTTCCGAGCAGCGGACAGGAAAGCCTGTATCCACAGGAGAACTGTCTGACGGTTGTCCGCCGTCAAAGGACAGGCAGTCTATCATGTCACACATGAATGCTGCCGCAATGAGGGCAGTATTCCTGCAAAATACTGCTGAATTCAGGTGGTACCGCGGATGAAAACACATTCGCCCTGAACGTAATCGAAGCGTTCAGGGCGTTTTTATTTCCTGAACAGCATCTCTTACACAAGGAGGAAAACCATGAAAGAACTCGCAAAAAACTATGAACCTGCCGAATTCGAGGACCGGATCTATCAGCAGTGGATGGACAAGCACTGCTTCCATGCGGAAACCGATCCGACAAAGATCCCCTATACCATTGTGATCCCGCCTCCGAATGTCACCGGTCAGCTCCACATGGGACACGCACTCGATGAGACCTTGCAGGACATTCTCATCCGCTGGAAACGTATGAGCGGCTACTCGACGCTCTGGCTCCCCGGAACAGATCATGCCGCGATTGCAACAGAGGCAAAGATTGTCGAAGCACTCCGAAAGGAGGGGCTGACCAAAGATGACCTCGGCAGAGACGGCTTTATGGAGCGTGCGTGGGCTTGGAAAGAGCAGTATGCCGGACGCATTGACCAGCAGCTCATGAAGCTCGGCTCCTCCTGCGACTGGGAACGCGAACGCTTTACTATGGACGAAGGCTGCTCGGAGGCAGTCAAGCAGGTGTTCATCGACTACTACGAAAAAGGTCTGATCTACCGCGGCGAACGCATCATCAACTGGTGTCCGCACTGCCTGACCTCGATCTCCAATGCGGAGGTGACCTATGAGGAGCAGGAGGGTCATTTCTGGCATCTGCGCTATCCGTTCACAGACGGTTCGGGCTATCTCGAACTCGCCACAACCAGACCGGAAACGCTGCTCGGTGATACCGCTGTTGCCGTCAACCCCAAGGACGAACGCTACAAGGACTATGTCGGCAAGATGCTGACACTCCCGCTTGTCGGCAGACAGATCCCCGTTGTTGCAGACAGCTATGTCGATATGGAATTCGGTACCGGTGTCGTGAAGATCACGCCGGCACACGACCCCAATGACTTCATGGTCGGTCAGCGTCATAATCTCGAAATCATCAATGTGATGACAGAGGATGCAAAGATCACCGAGGATTATCCGAAATACGCCGGTATGGATCGCTACGAAGCAAGAAAAGCGATCATCGCTGACCTTGAAGAGGGCGGTTTCCTGATCGAGACAGAAGCGCATGTCCACAATGTCGGCACCTGCTACCGCTGCGGCACGACCGTCGAACCGAGAGTGTCCCTGCAATGGTTTGTGAAAATGGACGAACTGGCAAAACCTGCAATCGAAGCCGTGCGCAGCGGCGAGATCAAATTTGTGCCGGAGCGTTTTGATAAGCTCTATTTCAACTGGATGGAGGACATCAGAGACTGGTGCATCTCCCGTCAGCTCTGGTGGGGTCACCGTATCCCTGCGTTCTACTGCGATGACTGCGGTGAGCTGGTCGTCACAAAGGAAGATCACGCGGTCTGTCCCAAATGCGGCAAGGAAATGCGGCAAGATCCGGACACGCTGGACACATGGTTCTCTTCGGCACTGTGGCCCTTCTCGACCCTCGGCTGGCCGGAGAAAACAGATGATCTGCGGTATTTCTATCCGACAGACACACTGGTCACAGGCTATGATATTATCACATTCTGGGTCTCTCGCATGATTGTTGCGGCAATGGCGCATATGGACGAAGTGCCGTTCAAGCATGTGCTGATCCACGGTCTGGTGCGCGATGCGCAGGGCAGAAAGATGTCGAAATCCCTCGGAAACGGCATTGATCCGCTCGAAATCATCGACACCTACGGCGCGGACGCGCTGCGCTTTATGCTCGCAACGGGCAATTCGCCCGGAAATGACATGCGCTTCACCGATGACAAGGTGAAGGCTGCCCGCAATTTTGCAAACAAGCTCTGGAATGCTTCCCGCTTTGTGATGATGAATCTGCCGGATGATTTCAAGTTCACCGGTCTGCCGGAGCATCTTCGTGCAGAAGATCAGTGGATTGTCAGCAAGTTCAATCAGCTCGCAAAGGATGTCGGAGAAAATCTCGATCACTTTGAACTCGGCGTTGCTTCCACAAAGCTCTACGATTTCATCTGGGATGTGTACTGCGACTGGTATATTGAGCTGACTAAGCCGAGAATGCGTGCGGGCGGTGAGGCAAAGTCCTCCGCAGAGCAGGTGCTTGTCTGGGTGCTGCGCGGCATGCTCAAACTCCTGCATCCGTTTATGCCGTTCATCACCGAAGAAATCTGGCAGGTGCTGACAGACGGCGAAAGCATGATTATTCTGGAAGAGTTCCCGACCTACAAAACAGAACTCGATTTCACCGCTGCTGCAAACGATTTTGAAAAGGTCATCGCGGCAATCAAGGCGGTGCGCATGAGCCGCACGGAACTGAATGTCCCGAATTCGGTCAAGGCAAAGCTCTATTTTGAGACACTGGAAGTCGATCTGTTCTCTGCAAGCAGCATCTTCTTTGAGAATATGGTCGGTGCATCCGAGCTGGAATTCGGTCAGAATTATCAGTTCAAAAACGCGCTGACTGCCGTGACCGACTGCGCCCGTATCTTTATCCCGATGGATCAGCTCGTCGATAAGGAAAAAGAACTGGCGCGGCTTGCAAAGGAAGAGGCAAAGGTGCGCAAGGAAATTGAAATTGTGCAGAACAAGCTCAGCAACGAGGGCTTCTGCGCAAAGGCTCCTGCACAACTGATTCAGAATGAGCGTGAAAAGCTCGCAAAAGCGCAGGAAAAACTTGCAAAAGTTCTCGAATCCATTGCAAGCTGGCAGTAATTTCAAATCTCACAAACATGCTGCGGTGTCCTCTTGACGCTGCGGCATGTTTTGTTCTGAATCCGCCTTTTGCTGCATACGATATTCAAAAAGAGCAGGAGGCATCTGTCATGAATCCACCAAATGCAGCTCACCGGATCGAAATGGAAAACAGATCGCATCTGACAGTCTCCGCTGTGACCGGTATCGACAGCAGCGATGACCGCACCGTGATCTTATATACAAAGCTCGGCAAGCTGACAGTTCTCGGCAAAAATATGCACCTGACGCAGCTCAGCCTCGAAACCGAAACCGCAATCATTGACGGTGACATTCAGGCTCTTCGCTACGGAGACCGCGACCGCACAACGGTTTCCGGATTGAGACGGAGGATACAGCGCGCGTGATGAATATGCCCGATTTTTCGATCTCCGTCTCGCAGGAAGCAAGACTCTTTCTCATGAGCTGTCTGCTCGGCATTCCCATCGGGATGCTGCTTGACGGCTTTCGTCTGCTCCGCGCACTGCTCCCCCACCATAAGCTGACGGTTTTTCTGGAAGATGCACTGCTGGCATTCTCGGCATGTTTGCTGCTGCAATTTTACGCATCTGCTTTTGCAAGGAGCGATCTGCGATATTATTTCGCCGTCGGCGCACTGCTGGGACTGTGCCTCTGGGTGCTGACAGTCGGTGCCGTCTGGATGCGGATGCTCACACGGGTACGCAGCCGCGCAAAGCAAACTGCCGCTGCTGTCCTCCGATTTTTATGGAAGATACGGCAAAAAACGACTGCTGTTTTTGTGAGAAATCCCAAAAAAACTGATGAAGCACTTTTTTCGGGCGAAAACACTTGACCGCAGAACAATTTTGCAGTATAATAATTCTATATAAGCGTATCGGTTTGACCGCCGGTATGTAATAAAGAAATCGGTCATTTGCAATGTGCAGGCAAGGAGAAGAACAATGGAACGAAAGAAAGGCTCACGCCGTCAGAATGCGAAATATCGCAGACGAGCGGTGATCGGCTGGATTGTTTCCAAGCTGGTTGCAATCGGTCTGGTTGTGGCATGTGTGATCTCGTTTGTGTCCACACAGGCGACACTGCTCGAAAAACGGCAGGAACAGCAGGAACTGGAAGCTGCAATCGAAGCGGCAAAGGAAGAACAGGAAGAACTCGAAAAATTCATCGAAGCGGATGATATTGAGGGGTATATGGAAAAGGCGGCGATTGAAGAACTCAATTATGCCTATCCGAATGAACGACGCTTTTTTGATACCTCACGCAACTGATTCTGAATATGCAAAGCAAAACCGGAGGCACTGTGCCTCCGGTTATTTGTTACTCTATTCCTCTGACCTGATCGACCAGCGAGGTCTTTTGAATGCGCCGCAGCGAGAATACCGATGCTGCAAGCGCGACAAGGAATGCCGCTGCCGTGCCGATACAGATGCGCGGTACTGCTGCAAACGTAGAAAGCACCGTTTTCTTTGTTTCCTCGACAAGATCAAGATATTTCAGGTACTGATCTGTGCCCAATGAAAGCAGCACGCAGAGAATCACGGATAAGATGCCGGCAAGCAAAACATATTGCAGGCATTCCACAACGACCATGCCGTAAAGCTGACCTTTTGTCATGCCGATGCACCGCATGGCTGCCAGTTCGCTCTTGCGGTTCAGGATGCCGGTTGAAATGATATTGACCATATTGATGACCGCAATGATCGCAAACAGCATGATGAAGAACAGGATACCGATATGCACGGCACCGGTGACTGTCCGTGCCTTTTTCATGATGTCAAACATATCCATGCCAATGATCAGTGCGTCTCCGTGCTGCTCTACAAAATGCAGTGCTGCAAAGTAATCGTTGTCAGAGCGCAGATTGGTTCCCATGTAACCGATGAACCCTGCCTCTCCGTACCACGGCATATCAGACTGATCGAAACGGGAGAGTGTGGTAATCAGAACAGATTCCTGAAAATCCTGAAATACGTTCTCGGCTGTTCCGCTGGCAACAATCGGAAGCTTGTGCTGATCCAGATGATAGGTTGCACGGTGAATCTCAAATAAGCCGTCGTTGGTTTCGGGATCCGTAACCTGTCCGCGTTTAAAGGTACTCATCGTGTTTGCAGGCCGCTCCCCTTCTTCGCATTCTGCTGCAAGAGCTGCATATTCCTCATCTGAAATGATCGTAAGCTCTCTTGTCCAGACATTCATTTCATCGGCTGTTTTCTCTTCATTCAGCAGAAGATAGCCGTCTGCGGCTTCCAACTCAGCATAACTGAGCGGTGGTGCTTCACTGTATCGGAACAGCCGGTTATACGCATTTTCGTCCAGATAACAGATGCGGCAGATGATTTTATCATTTTTGTCATAGCCGGTTGCGCCGAACCAGAAATCCGTATTCTGAAACAGCTCACTTTCGTTCAGAAGATCGTATCCGACACGACAATTCTCCTGATCAATACAGGATACCGGTGCAGTCATGTCAAAATCGAATTTATGCAAGCCAATGGCATCGCTGATCATCATTTCCTGCTCAAATACATCTTCCGCCTTTTTCAGCAAAAGAGAAACCGTTGCAAACATTGAAATGGAGAGCGTCAGCGACAGCACGGTGATGAGAAAGCGTTTGTACTGCCGGCGCGTATTTCTCGCAGCGAGCTTGCCCTCCCATCCGAACAGCAGCCCAAATAGAGAATGCTTTTTGACCTTTCTGACCGTGTTGCTGCGGTTGCTGATCGCCTGAATCGGCGTCAGCTTGATGACGCGCATACCGGTGCCGTATGCCGACAGAAAAACCCAGATGAATCCAAGCACTGCACACATCAGAATGATGCCGGGTTCCACATGGAATTGCAGCAGCGACAGTGCCTTCTCCTCGCTCTCAAAGAAGACCTCGATGATGCCGCTGTACAGGACCATGTGATAGAGCAGGTAGCTCAGTCCCAGCCCGACCAGAATGCCGAGCGGCACGCCGATGACGGAAAACAAAAGCCCCTCATATGTGATGATATGCACAATCTGCTTCGGGGTCGCGCCGACCGATTGCAGCACGCCGAACTGCCGCTCGCGCTCCTTCGAGGAGACCTCAAATGCCGTGTCAATCGCAAGACGCAGCACCAGCATCAGAAAGACCAGATAGATTGCATAGATGCCGTAGGAAATGATTTTGTTTACATAGGCATCGTCATCAACCATGTCATAATCCATCAGCGTGGTATTCATCCCAAAGATGACTACACTCTCCGGATCCAATACATCCGGTCCGAGTGCCGCACAAAACCGGTCGGCATATTCTCTTCTGCCCTCACCGATATTCTTTTCCAGCCTGACATACACAGTGTAGAGAACAAGGGTCTCGTCTTCGTTCGTCTCATCATTATGGATCGTGGCCTCACCTTCGCGCTCTTCTCTGCTGCTTACAACATGCTCGAAGCTTGCGGCTGTTTTCGCCTGTTCCTCCGTGAGAGCATGGAACACAAGATGATACGGACGCACGTCGTTTTCTCTTGCATAGAGGCAAGCCTGAAACGTCGTGAAGCAGGTCACAAGCAGTGCCATCATCGCAACCGCAGCAATGATGCTGCCGATTGTCAGCAAAGAGTGCCGCTTCTGCGCACCGATGTATTTGCGGGCGAGCATTTTTTCAAAACGCATAGACTGCCGCCCCCTTACGATGTCTGCCCGTTCAGCGTATCACCGACGATTTTGCCGTCGGAAATCGTGATGATCCGGTCACATTGCAGCGCGATGTTTTCATCATGCGTGATAATCAACATCGTCTGGCAGAATTCCTTGTTTGACTTGCGCATCAGCTGCATGATCTCCGCGCCGTTTTTGCTGTCGAGATTGCCCGTCGGTTCATCGGCAAGAATCACGCTCGGTGCCGTAAACAAAGCACGTCCGATCGACACACGCTGCTGCTGACCGCCTGAAAGCTGCGAGGGAAGATGCTTTCTGCGGTCTTTCAGATTCAGAAGTTCCAGCAGCGCATCCACCTGCTTCTGGTCGGGCTTTCTGCCGTCCATCACCACAGGCAGTGTGATGTTTTCTTCCGCATTCAGCACCGGAATCAGATTGTAAAACTGGTAGATCAGCCCAACCTGACGGCGGCGGAAGACCGCAAGATTCTTGTTGTTCTGTTTGAAAACATCCTGCCCGTCAAGATATACCGTACCGGAAGTCGGTCGGTCAACGCCGCCGAGAATGTGCAGCAGCGTCGATTTGCCTGAGCCGGACGGTCCGACAACCGCGGTCATCTGCCCTTTCGGTACCGTAAACGACACATCATCCAGTGCCTTGACCGCGTTCTCGCCCTTTCCGTAAACCTTGCAAAGATGTTCGATTTTCAGAAGCTCCATGAGAAGTCCTCCCTTTCTCTAAGCTGTACCCATTATAACATATGAAAATAACATTTGCGTGACTTGTAAATTACAAAAATGTCACTTTTCAAACAAAAAGAAGCACCTAAAAAGATGCTTCTCTGTTTTGGTTAAAAACCGAAATCGTCATAATCCGCTTTGGTGAACCGATGGTAACTGATATGCAGGCTGCCGTCGATCTCCTCCTCCGCCGCGATGCAGTAGCGGTAGGAATCGGGATTGCCGTCCGGAAAATATGCAAGATAATCAAACTCATCGTCCGGACTTTCTTCGATCACAGCCGCATCGGAAAAGCTGCGAAATACGGCAAATACAGCTTCCAGCGACGGCTCCGGTTTACGGATTTCTTCCAGCAGTGCCGCAATGAACGCACCGCCCTGCGCATGGTCATGCACATAGACCGCGCCCTCTGCCGGGATCCGGAAGCAGAAGCCGCCGTCAATCGGGCGGCAGGTAATCTCCCCCAGCCGTTCCTGTACATACGCAAAAAACCGCGGCAGAATCCGCGCCATCTCGTCTGCGTCTGCATTTGTTTCCAGCAGATGATTCAGTGAGGTCAGCATATAGTTCAGGCTGATTGGCATCGGAGCATATCCCAGCTTGATCTTCGCCTCCAAAATATTATCAGTGAGATTTTGTTCCAGTGCATCAAAATTCATTCGTAGTACCTCTGATTACCAATCTCTTCGGATCGCTGCCGCATCCATCGAGCGGACACGACCGGTCAGCAGTCTGCCGCAGGGCAGATAGAAGCAATATACAATCAACGCAGCCCCCAGCGTCAGCAGGCAAGACGGAAGCAATACAGATTGCCAGAGTACCGCACGTCCCTCTGCCTCAAAGATCACTGTTGTCAGCAGATAATGAATTCCCGCCCGCAGAAACGTACAAAGTGCGGTCAGCCAGAAGAAATGCACAAAGCTGCGCCGCAGAAGCTGCGTAAAGAGCAGCGAGACGAACGTGCAGAAGAGAACCATATAGATCGCGTTGGCTCCGAGTGCAGTATCGCAGGCAAGGTCAATCCCGAATCCCGCAATGACACCCGCAAGCATCCCAAAGTAAAAATCTTCGTTCATCGCAATGCAAACAGCCGCCGGAATCACCCAGATCGGCTGCACATTGCCGCCGATCATCGGCAGAATGCAGAGGAGCAGCAGCAGCAGGCTGATTGTCTTTCGGAGCAGATTCCGCCGCCTTGTGCGGATTTCCGAGCGTGTGCGGCTCTTGCGCTTAACCTTCACCGAACGACTCACCCTTTCCGTCAAAATCCAGCAGCACTGTCACCGTTTCCAGCGACGTCAGATCAACAGAGGGCGCAACAACCGCATATTTTGCAAGTCCGCTGTCCTCCATGCCGACTTCAATGACATTGCCGATCGGCAGCCCGTACGGAAACAGGCCGGTCGTACTCGCGGTGATAACAAGATTGGTCTCTTTCACACGCGTATCCGTATCCAGATAAATCAGCTTGGTGTGCTGCTGAGAGGCATATCTGAGCGTTCCCTCAATGATACCGCTCTCATCCGCTTCCAGAACACATGCGCCGATGGAAAGCTCCGAGGAAAGAATGGTTGTCACCGTGGCATAATGTCCGCTGAGCTCGGTGATCACACCGACCAGACCCTGCGAACAGATCACAGGCGAATTCAGCGTGATGCCGTCCTCCTCTCCCTGATCAATCAGAAAACTGCCGTACAGGTCATTGGTAACAGGCAGCATCACCTTACACGGTTCACTGAGGACAAAATCGCTGTTCTTCTCCTTGATTTTCAACTGATCGCGCAGAGCTTCCAGTTCGGCAGCCGCATCATCATATCCGATCAGCTCGGCATTCAGTACGGCAATTTGCTCACGCAGCCGCGCATTTTCTTCCTTATATGCCTTCGCCTCAAAATATGTGTCGAGCTTTTCGCTGACATTGCCGGAGATCGCAGCGGATAATTTCCGAACCGGATGAATTGCCGTTTGCAATCCGCGCGTCAGCAGATCGGTGTATGCGCCCTGTTTCAGCGAATACAGCAAAATACCGACCAGCAGCGCGAGGACACACAGCAGTACCCGGAATTTTGCACTGCGAAAAAATGAGTTCAGGTTCATGGATGCTGCTCCTTTTGACGACTGTTACACATTGTGATGCAGGAATTTCTCTTTGTGAATTCGCGGGTTCGGCTTAATTCAGCGTGACATGCGGATGGGATTTGCGAAGATGCGCTTTCAGGCATTCAAATGCCTCGATACTGATGTCATGTTCCAGCTTGCAGGCATCTTCTGCTGCCGTCTCCTCCGAAACACCAATGTCAACCAGCCACTGTGTCAGCACCTGATGCCGCTCATAGATCCGCTCTGCAACCTCTTTTCCGGTCTCGGTCAGAGTAATATTGCCGTCATCTCCGACATGAATGAATCCGCCGTCGCGCAGAATGCCCATCGCCCGGCTGACGCTCGGCTTGGATACTTCCATGCTGTGCGCAATGTCCACTGCACGGACAAAATTATGTTCCAGATGCAGCATATGAATCATTTCAAGATAATCTTCACCGGATTCGTAAAGACGTGCCAAATCATTCACTCTCTTTCAGATTGGTATTACTTTGCAGACAGTCAGTGTATCGCGCGCCACGGTAAACTGAATATCAAACCCCGCAAAACGGATCCCGTACTGCCGCTCCGGATCGTCCGCATAGCCCGGACGCGGATCCTGTTCGAGCAGCGCGATCGCCGTCTGCCGCTTATCCTCTGGCAGAAGCAGCAGCAATGCCTGCGGAAACGCCACCGTAAGCCGGTGCAGCTGCGTTTCTGCCGTATAGCCTTCTGCGGCATCGGGTTTGCAGTCCGCCAGCGGGATATACGGCTTGATATCATAGATCGGCGTGCCGTCGAGCAGATCAATGCCGGAGACAATCAGTGATACCGGCTGCGTATCTGCATGAACAGCTTCCAGCTTGACACAGGAAAGCCCGAGCGGATTGGGACGAAACGGGGAACGCGTAGCAAATACGCCGACACGCGCATTTCCGCCCAGACGCGGCGGACGCACTGTGGCAGACCAGTCCTTGCCCTCCGGTCTGACCGCCTCAGAAAATCCCCAGATCAGCCACAGATGCGAAAAGACTTCGATCCCGCGCAGTGCCTCCCGCCGGCTGAATGCCGGTTCAAATACAATCTCGCCGGTCAACTCTGCCACCAGCCCGCTCTGCCGCGGAATGCCGAATTTATCAGGCAAATCGGTGCGGATGTGCGCAATCGGTTCAAGCTGCATACTGCATCTGCATCCTTTCTGGCTCTTTGCATAAACAGAACGCCGATTTCCGCGTCTTAACAGAAACCGGCGCATTGAAATCAGTCAAACATATAGTCCTTATGTTCATAATATGCTTTGAGTTTTTCGCTGGTCGAGATGAAGCCGATGATGACAATACAGCCGACACATGCGGCAAGCGTCATGCCGACAGCGGAAGAGAACCCGCCGCTGGCAAGCCGGACAAGCCCGTAGACAAGCAGGAACAGTGCCGATGCGCCGAACAGAAACGATGTCAGACCTTTGAGCTTCTGCACACGCAGAACGATGGTCACGGCAAGCGCGGCAAGCAGAATGCCGTCAATCAGCAGAACCGTATTGCAGAAATGGAAAAATCCGTTGTCCGCAAAGTCCTCCGGAAGTGCCTGAAACGATGCAAATGCCGTCAGGATGCCGACAATCACGCCGATAACGGTCATGACGATGGAGACCGGGAATCCCGCTTCTGCAAGATCCGCAAGCTGCTGCTGCCGCAGTGCCTGCATCTGCTGACGCGCACGCTTTTGTTCATCCTCAGACTGCGGTCCGCCGGTATCCAGCTTCGAGGCTGCGGATTTCACCGCCTCCTTTTTCGCAGCTTCCAGATCTTCCTGATTGAACACGATCTTGCGTTCGGGTTCAGGCGGCGCATCTTCAAGCAGCGCGCCGGCATCCACCTGACGCAGCTCCTCGTGCTTCGGCTTTTCCTTTTCGACGTAAGTATCCTCCGCCAGCAGTGCAGCG